>JBBQYE010000116.1:0-9305 GCA_038208945.1 Leptolyngbyales cyanobacterium
GAGACTTGCCGATATAACTGCTCGGCACTCTCTAAGATTTTTGCCGCTTCTTGGGCTTTGGTTTCCTGTCGTCGCCGTTGAGATTCTAATCCGGCAATCACCTGGTTGACATCTTCAGACGCGCCCCCTACCTGTTCTTGAGCGCGTTGAATCACGTCTTCGTTGAGTCCGAGGCGACGGGCGATCGTCAGCGCGTTCGATCGTCCAGGGATGCCCCACAGCAGGCGATAGGTGGGAGACAGCGAAACATCATCAAACTCAACCGAGGCATTCTCAAAGCGATCGTCTTCATATTTCAGCGCTTTGAGTTCGCCAAAGTGAGTCGTGGCGATCGTCAGTGCCGCGTGTTCGGCAAGATGTTTAAGCAGGGCGATCGCCAAAGCGCTGCCTTCCGTCGGGTCGGTTCCGGCTCCAACTTCATCTAATAGAACCAGAGAATTTGAGGCGAATTTTGCATCAGAATCTTCTGACTTCAGCGGGTCCGAATCGATGGTCAGCGCATCCAGAATGCGACTAATCCGCCGGATGTGACCCGAAAATGTGGAAAGGCTTTGCTCTAGGGATTGTTCGTCGCCAATATCAGCAAGAATTTGGTCAAACCACGGTAATTCTACAGGCTCACGAGCCGGAATAAATAGCCCGACTTTTGCCATCAAAATCGCTAGAGCAAACGTTTTGAGCGTGACGGTTTTTCCGCCTGTGTTAGGACCTGTGATCGCCACCACTTTAATATGAGGCTGGATCAAAAGGTCGATCGGAACCACTGATCGACCCCGTTCGTGCTGCTGTTGCCAAACCAGAAGCGGATGGCGCAGTTGACGCAGGGTAACGGGTTCTGAAGCCGCGTTTTCTGTCGCAACGTAATTGATAAATCGCGGCGGATTGGCTTCTAGCCAAAGGCTGTAGCGCGCACGGGCTGTCGCCAAATCCAGGGTAGTGCAGATCACAAGCAGTCGTTCTAAATCCTCGTTGACCGCAGACACCTGTTCGGTCAAAACTCGTCGAACGGCTTCTTCCTCAACTTGTTCTTGACGCTGTAGTTGGCGAAGTTGATTGTTAAACTGAACTGTCGAATTTGGCTCAATATAAAGCGTTGCCCCACTCACCGACGTGTCATGAACAATGCCAGGAACCGCATCTTTTTGAGGTGCCTTCACCGGAACGACATATCGCCCGTCTCGCTGCGTGATTAGCTGCTCTTGCATCGCGTTTGCCTGACGCTGCATCAATCGCTGCAAGACATCGTAGACCCGATCGCGCAGTTGCTTTTGCTTTGCCCGAATCTCAGCAAGTTTGGGACTCGCCCGCTCACTCACCTTGCTGTCATCATTGATGCAGCGATAGATTTCTTGCTCAAGGTCAGGATAGGTTCGCAGATCAGACACGAGAGCGCTCAAGACAGGGATCTCATTTTGGTTGTCGATCGTACGTCGCAGTGTTCTAGCACCGGATAAGGTTTTGGCGATCGCCAGCAGTTCGGCTCCTGACAAAATGCCTTGCAGGCCGGCACGTTCGAGCGCTTCGCCAATGTCATCAATGCCATCAAAGCGCAACCCACTGGGCAGACGACTCTCTAAGCTATAGACTTCTTGAGTTTGCGCTAACAGCGTCAAAGTGTCTTGCTGACGAGCCGGAATTTTGAGCCGACGAGCGGCGATCGCACCGAGTTTTGTGGCGGCAAAGGTCGCTAGATGCTGACAAAGGCGCGACCACTCCAATAGTTCTAACGTCTCCGATTGGATCAAAGCTTGAAATCGGTAAAGGCTACTCATTCCATTCTAGAAGGATGAGTCAGGAAGAATGGGGGACGAATCGGACAATGGATAGATCTGGCTTCTTTAAGTAGTAGATTCTGCTAAAACTTACCTTTATATTTTTGGTAAATTAAACTATAAGTATTAGAATAGAGATTCGTTGTTTTCGGGCTGCCACTGTGTTTACTACTCTTTCTGCTCCCAAGACTGGCTTGCCTCGTGATTTGTTTGGCGCGATCGCCGATCTCAAGCGCGAACTGAATGCGGTAGTTTTAGCACACTACTACCAAGATCCTGATATTCAAGACATCGCCGATTATTTAGGCGACTCTTTGGGGCTTTCGCAACAAGCTGCGAAGACTGAGGCAGACGTAATTGTCTTTGCAGGCGTGCATTTCATGGCAGAAACGGCAAAGATTCTCAACCCTAACAAGCTGGTGTTGCTGCCAGATTTAGATGCAGGTTGCTCTCTAGCCGATAGCTGTCCGCCCGATGCGTTTGCTCAATTTAAGGCAAACCACCCCGACCATTTGGTAATTTCTTACATAAATTGCACAGCAGACATCAAGGCAATGAGTGACATCATTTGCACCAGCGCGAATGCTGTGGCGATCGTGCGTCAAATCCCCACCGATCAGCCGATTATTTTTGCGCCCGATCGCAACCTCGGCAAATATGTAATGGAGCAAACCGGACGAGAGATGGTGCTTTGGCAAGGAAGCTGCATGGTACACGAAACCTTCTCTGAGAAGAAACTGGTGCAGCTCAAAGTTCAGCATCCTGGTGCGGAGATAATTGCTCACCCGGAATGTGAACCTGCGGTGTTGCGCCACGCAGACTACATCGGTTCTACAACGGCTCTATTGAACTATTGCCAGAAAAGTTCGAGTGATTCTTTTATCGTGGCAACCGAAGCGGGAATTCTTCACCAAATGGAGAAAGCTGCACCGAACAAGAAATTCATCCCTGCTCCACCAATACAAAACTGTGCGTGCAACGAATGTCCTCACATGCGGCTCAACACCTTGGAAAAGCTGTATCTGGCAATGAAGACTCGATCGCCAGAAATCACGTTGCCCGAACACACTCGTCTCGCTGCCCTACGTCCCATTCAACGGATGCTAGACATGAGCATTTGATATCTGCTTCCGATTGGCGGCACCGTCACCGAACTCTCACAAACCCTGCCTTCGCGATCGCATCCTGTCCCTGATCCGACAGCAGCAAATTTGCGTAGGCTTCTCCGGCCTGTTGTTCGGTGCCTCCGTTTTGCTTTGCCACCACAAATAAATTGCGGATAATCGGGTAGCTGTCATCCTGAAACGCCTGAATATTTAACTGATTGCGTCGCGCTGGGCACTGATTAACTAAAGGCTCTTGATAAGGAGTCACTAGCTTATCTGCCGTTTGCCCAATCGCCAACGGTTCAACGGTGCACTGAGGCACCAATTCGGGCGCAGACGCAAAATAAATTCCGCCGGGCGTGTTGGCGAGTTTTTACAGCGCCTGAGTCGTCGAGACAATTTGGGCGTTGCTGAATCTGGCTATGAAACAATTTCTGAGAGCCGCTCTGTCCAGAATCCAGCGAAATCATAGTGTCATTCAGCAGCGCCAGAAAATTCTCATCGTTGAATCGGAACAAAATCGAAGCCTGAACCAAACCGATCGCCCCGTGACACTTTCACAAGCTGAATTCCTACATTACGATCGCCCGATGGCAAAAATCGCACCGTCTCTGCTGCACCCGTCGCCGAAAAATCTGGAGACAGCAGCGCTTGCTGAACTCCCGATCGAGTTGGGTCACGCTGAAGGGCTGCCGCCAACGCCTGCACCGCATCATAAGAAATCGCCGTCCGCCAGTTAACGTCGCCGCCCCACAGCGATCGAGACTTTCCTGCAAAGACAGAACCAGGATTGCCATTGATATGCCAGGGCACTGAAATCACCATATCGACGGCTTGCTGTCCACCGACCTCTAAGGTTTTGGGCGCATAGACATCATCCCCTGCCAGCAGGCTCATCCGACGCTGATTGACCTGAACAACCTGAAGCGCCTTGTCAAGCGTGCCCGTATTAGGTGCCAGCATTAGCGCTTTTACGCCCTGTTTCAGCGATCGATCAACGGCTGTCGCCGCACTAAAATCAGGAGATGACAGATCATATTCGCTTGACACCTGCCCTCCGGCTAACGCGATCGCTCGACTGAATTCCGATTTGAGCGACTGACTATAAGCGCTTTGAGAATTGAAAAACACCGCTACGTTCTTCTGTTGCAGTGTTTTGACGGTGTAGTCTGCTAAAGCTCCCGCCGCAATATAGTCGCTCGGCACGGTGCGAAAAATATACTTCCCGAAGCCAGAGAGCTTGACGGTGGTGCTGATTGGAGAGATGCACACCAGCCCTCCCGTGTTGTAGACACTCGCGGCGGCGAGGGTGACATCACTGGCATAGTGTCCCACGACTCCCAGCACTTCGGACTTTTGCACCAGCGTACTCGCCATTTGTTGAGCGACTTCAGGATTGTTGTCATCGCTGACGATCGCCACTTTTAACGGCACGCCTTTGACGCCTCCTGCCTGATTGACCTCGCTCTGTGCCTGAGCCACTCCGCGCAAAATCTCTAAGCTGCCATTGGGGTCAGCGCTGACTGGAACAGCAACGGCGATCGTATAGGACTTATTGGTTCCAATCCGAGCATTATTGAGATAGATCAGCGTTTCGGGCGAATTGCGAGAGGTTTGCAGCGCTGACTCAAACTGGGTTACGGCTTGACCATATTCTTGAGCTACCATCGCTGCCACTCCTGCCTGCTTTGCCTGAGCAAACGCGGGATTATCCGCCCTACTTTCGACCGGAACTAAAATTCGTTCACCCTGGCTGAGTCGATCGCTCGTCGAACCCGCCTGAGTGGAGATCGGATTATTGAATGAAATGGGCGATCGTGGCATCAACAGCCAAAAGCCTGCTCCCAGCAATCCAGCCGTAATCAGAAGCGAAAGAACAAGAACCGGAGTTTCGTTTTTTTGAGACATAAGCAGAGAGGTTAGCAACCTGCACGAGGGAACGACCTATAGAGAGAAATTTTCAGCCAGAAATGTAACATCGCCACTCAAGTGCCTATAGATTAAAGCTTCACAGCCTTATGCACAAATTCCTCAAGACTCTTCACGGAGTTATTAAGAGAATGTTTGAACTACTTCTGAAGGAAATCTACTAAAAAAATCTTGTCAGTAGTTTGTGGATCAGACGAAACAGAGCCGTTACCGAAATCGCGCACAGTCCTCCAAAAACCGCCAGAATTGCGACCGCTGAGAATCCGTTGCCCAAAGCCAGCCCAGCAAGCACTACATGAAGTGCTGGGAGGAACCCAATCACCGCGAAGGTGATGCCTGCCAAAATTACCAGGTCAACTTTCTCGATAAGACGGCGAGACTGAACGACCACCAGCCCGATCGAGAGCGCCAGCCAAAGCCCTGCATTGATCGGAGAGGGAATCGGGAGACTGAATAGCGCGATCGCTAACAATGCCCCTTCGCAGCCCGTAAATGCGGCTGCTCCCAACAGCTCTAAAATCGAAAACGGTTGCACCGATGCCCGTTGCTGAATCGGTTGAGACGTTGAAACCACAGCAGGTAGAGACGTATTGGGAGTGGGTAAAGGCGTTGGCTGAGGTGGCGGTTGGGGGCGCTGTGGGCGAACGACAAGAGCCTCCAATACGTCTGTAGCAGACTGGAATCGCTGATCAGGAACAGGCAGCAGCATTTTGTCAAGCACATCGGCAAGAGGTTGGCTCGTCTGCACAAAGCTCTGCCATTTCCAAGAGTTGTTGTAGGCATTAAATAATTCTGGAGGCTGTTTTCCGGTCAGCAGCATAATGCAAGTGACTGCCAGCGCATACAGGTCAGTGGACGGATAGACTTCATCACCCGACATCTGCTCTGGCGGGGCAAATCCTAAAGAATAAATGCTCGTGGATGCTTTCGATCCGCCTCCGGTGGTGGCATATTTTACCGCACCAAAATCGAGTAAATAAAGCCGTCCGTTGAGGTTCCACATGATGTTAGACGGCTTGATATCGCGATGAATTGAGCCGTTTTCATGAACAAACTGCAAGATCTTCAGCGTTTCTCTCAGCACGTCCAGCACGTCAGACTCAGAAAATTTGCCCTGCCGGATTAACCTTTCTTCTAACGTCTCACCATCAATAAACTCTTGAACAAGGTAAAAGAATTTATCCTCGGTCGCCTGATGAGGGCTAGGAATCGACAGCTCGAAAAAGGCAAACAAATCAGGAATTTGAGCATGATCTCTGCCCAACTGCTCAAGCGCTTCTGCTTCTCGCTCAAACAGATCTTGAGCCATCTGCAACTGATTAGGCGTGAGCCGACCCGACGGCTGAAACTGCTTTACCACACATTGCCGCAGACCCGGAGTATAGCGATCGCGTGCCAATAATGCGGCTCCAAAGCCTCCTTGACCAAGCAGTCTTGTCGTCAGATATCGGTCAGCCAAAATCAGCGACATGCCGCAGTTGGTGCAAAACTTTTGCTTGACCGTTTTTAGCGTGGTGAGATTATCGAGGTCGTCGAAGAAGTTAGTCGGTTTTGAGCAACCCGGACGGGTGCAATAAAGCTGCATACAGACGATCGAGGGGCGTTTAACGTTTAAATTAGCCTATGATCGCCCGTCTCAGGCGATTTTTTGAGATCTCTAATCACCGTCGGGGGCAACTCGACTGAGATTTGACGCGTGCAGCATGGCTCTCAGGTTTTGTGGCTCTACAGCGTTTGGTGCCTGCTTACGCTCAAAGCTGACGGGCTGATTGGTAAATCGGGGCAAAATTTCTCGACAAAACGCCTCGGCTGCCTTCGATCGATAACGATTGGGATTGATAATCACCGACAACATCCGTTTCACCACCACATCATTAATCTTGGCACGATGCAGCAGTCCCATTTGCAACTCCTTCTCGATCGCTGAAACCGACACAAAAGATGCGCCTAACCCAGCTTGCACTGCATTTTTGATCGCTTCGATCGAGTTCAGCTCCATCTCGATTTTGAGGCGACGGGTTTCAATACCACAGCGAGCCAGAACCTGATCAATCACTTTCCGAATCGTCGATTGAGAGTCAAGCGCGATGAATTGCAGCCGATACAAATCATCTTTTTGAATCACTTCAGTCCGCGCTAACGGATGCAAAGTGGGGAGAATCAGTGCGAGTTCGTCTTCAGCATAGGGAATAATCTCTAAAGAATCTTGCAGTTCGGGGGAAATCTCGCCGCCGATGATCGCCAGATCAATCTGCCCATTTGCCACGCTCCAAGACGTTCGCCGCGTGGAATGCACATGCAACTGCACCGCCACATCGGGATATTGTTGTCGGAACATCCCAATCATTCGGGGGAGTAAATAGGTTCCTGTCGTTTGACTTGCGCCAATAATTAGAGAGCCACCCTGGAGGTTTTGCAAATCTTCTATCGCTCTGCACGTCTCTTGACAGAGGGTGAGAATCTTCTCGCCATAGTTGAGGAGCAGATGCCCGGCTTCTGTCAATTGCGCCCGTCGCCCGCCCCGATCGAACAACGGCACATCTAACTGTCGCTCAAGATTTTGCACCTGCAAACTCACGGCAGGCTGCGACACATAGAGGCTATCAGCCGCACGCTTAAAGCTGCCCTCGCTGGCGATCGCTTTCAGAATGCGTAACTGATCCAAAGTAAACGGAAGGTCAGACATACGGCTAAACCTAAACTGTGTAAAGAGCTTCGAGTAAACATCAACTCAGGAGGGCAACCGATTAAAGGGGCAACAGAAACCATTACCGATTTATAGAATCTCCCTAAATGCAAGATGTGACGCGGATCGTAGAGAAACGTAACTTAAAGAATCTATGAAACAGGAGGGAATCGAAGACTTTCTGAATTTACCAGGAATCGTGAGCGTTGCCCTAATGGATGGGCAATCGCAACCGTTTTTTGCTGACCTCGATCGAGCATTTAATCTTCAGCAAAAGGAAGCCCTTTCTCAAGGCGTTCTTCAAGTGATTGAAACGATCCCCGAAGGCTTTGAATCATTTGAATTTCAATTTTCAGCCTATCAGGTTTACATTTATAAATTGGTGTTTGGGCGAGTTCTTCTGGTTTTAGCTCGTCAAACTTTAGATTATTCAGATTACTTGCAAAAGATTGAATTCGTTCGAGAGGCGATTCAAGCCGATTTTGAGGGCGCGACCACCACTCTGAGAATGCACACCGTCGGTCAAACTCCTGACGAACCGATCGAGAAGCCTCAACCTCAGCCCTCATCTGCAACGATTCAAGATGTTTTAGCTGCCCTTAACCACCTCAGCAGGTTCACCACTCAATACTTGGGAATTCCGGTCATTGTCAATTATCTCAAGTCCACCCGTCCTGATCAGGAGTGGTTGCAGCAATTTCAGATCGATCGGGCGGCTCACATCAGTTTCTCTAGTACCGAATCCGATATCTCTCTCAGCACTGAACAGCAGCAGTGGATTCGAGACTGGATGACGGGATTTATTCGACGCTGTTCAAAAGTGGTGCGCGACTTTGCCACGATCGTTGAGCAAAAAGCGCTCAATTCTCAACAAAAAGCGCTGCTGCTCCCCTAATTTTTCACCTACTTAAATAGAAATCATCATGGCTAAAACTGTCAGACTCGAACCGATCGCTCAGGAGACCTCCGTCGAAACCAACGGGAATCTCCTCTCTATCTTGATCAACAAAGACTTAGAGGTGCTGAGAGAATGTGGCGGACGCGGAATGTGTGCCACCTGTCACGTCTACGTTCAAAGCGGCATGGAGTCGCTGTCACCGATTAACCGTCGAGAGCAACGCACTTTAGAAGTGATTACCTCCTGCAAGACAAATTCTCGGTTAGCCTGTCAAGCCCGCGTTTTGCAAAACGGCGTAGTCGTTGAACTGCCCCCCGGTATGTATATCAACTCTCTTAAGGATATTGAGAATCTGATCGGTCGTCGCGCCGAGCAAGATTTGCTGCACCCACTCACTGGGCAAGTTTTGGTCGAGGCAGGAAAATTGATCACTCGATCGAGGCTCAAAAAACTCGAAGACACCACTAGCTTCAATGTCGGCAACTATTTCTCAAACTCATCAGGCGTATAGAACATCGCACACAATAGAACTGTGTTGTTTTGAGGATCGGGCAATTCTTCCAACCAGTGAACAAGGAAAATCTTGCATCAGAGTTGTCAATACCTAACAAATTTCTATCGTTCTCTTGAGCTTGTCCGTTTCGATGAGCGGACAGGCATCGTCTATATTTTTGTGAGTGAGCGTCTGCAAGTTGTGATTTATCGCGATGGCAATTGGAGGTTTAGATGAAACCAGACTTTGACACTATGAGTACGGCTGAGTTGCGAGCTTGCCTCCTGTCCCATCGAAATGATGACGAAGCCTTCTACAAGCTCGCCGATCGACTCGAAGCCAGTTCTACAGAGAGTGAACTATATCCTTACCCTGATACTCCTGAAGCGATCGTCATTCTAGAAGACGCAATTCAACAGCG
>JBBQYE010000117.1:0-9288 GCA_038208945.1 Leptolyngbyales cyanobacterium
GCGATCGACCCCATTGACCTAGCGGAAGCGCTGACAGATGGCACCTCAATACAGGCAAGAGATAATGAATGGCTGTCTGCGATGATGCAATACGTGCAAGCCGCAGGATTTAGGGGTGTGATGGCGCGATCGTGGGCAGAAGTCTCCCAAAAACTGCAATCTGGGAGTGTGGATCTCATTTTGTTTTATTGGACTGATGACGTGCCTCAGCCTGCGACTATAAAAGGGCTAGAGACTATGAAATCTCTTACAAGCAAACCTCCGATTCTGGTGCTCGACCACCGGTCTGGGGTTAAAGAAAGTCCTGAGCCGCACAATGTTGGTTCGGTTTCTGCTCTCTTACACGAAATGGCGGCTCCTGTCGTGCCACCCTCGCTTTTAATGGATGAGTTGTTGAGCCAAATGCATCAGATCTTGACCTAATCCCTGAGTAGTAGGTAGGCGCAATTAAGTTGGAGACCTTCATTCCCTAATCCCTTCTCCCCAAGGAAAAGAGGCACCGGATTCTGGCTCTCTCTCCTTGAGGCTACCGTGTATACACAAGTTGATCCGATCCGTCATTGCCAAAACCTTTCGCCCCCTAAATCCCCCATTTTGGGGTAGGGTTGATTCTCTTAAAAGATAAAAACTGCTTTAACCCTGCAACCTCGTTAAACGTCAAAGTGTGAGTGACATAACAATGCGGGTTCTAAAGTTTTTCTCTATCTAGCGAATCATCCCTACCATTTTGGGGGACTTTGAGCCAGAAAGAGGTTCAGGGTTTAAGCCATTGCTCAGGGTCAAAGTCCCCCAATTTTGGGGGATTTAGAGGGCATAAGCTGACTCAAACGAAGCGACGAGGACTTGTGTGTACACGGTAGCTTCTCCTTGGGGAGAAGGGTTGGCGAGGGCTTCGCCCCACTTCGTGAGGAGGGCAGAAGACGCTCACAAGTCTTACAGGTTATTTAATCCACAGTTCTAAGCCGTTAATTCACCCTGCCTTCAAGGATCAAAGCACGAATGACCTTCAGCCTTGCAAAGATGATGGAGCAGTGCCCAATGGTTTTGCGACGATTGGCAGGGTTTTTAAGAAAGCAAACAGTTCAACAGTGTTTATCTGGAGCGATCGCTTTAGGGCTCAGCCTCTTACTAACGGGATGTCAGCCTTTGGCTCGATCGTCCAGTGTGACTCAACTAACGCTTTGGCAAGGGGTTAATCCCCCTCCTAATCGCGACGTTTTGCAAAAGCTGGTTGACAAATTTAACCAGAAGCACGCTGATATTCAGGTTGAGTCGCTCTATGTGGGACAGGGCGATCAACAGATGCCTAAGATTCTTTCAGCAGTGGTGGGCAATGCTGCCCCTGATATGCTGTGGTTTGCGCCTATGCTGACTGGGCAGCTCGTCGAACTAAATGCCCTGCGATCGCTAGATGAGTTTCTCTCCGCTTCGCCCCTTAAGGCACAACTTGACCCTGCTCTTCTCGACACAATGACCTATGAGGGGCGGGTTTGGTCAATTCCCTTCGGCACTAATAATGTCGGAATTTTTTATCGTCCCACTCTGTTTAAAGCGGCTGGAATCACTGAACTCCCCAAAACTTGGGAAGACTTTCGGCAAGTGGCGAAGCGGCTGACTCGTGATCTCAACGGAGACGGTCGCGCCGACACTCATGGGATGTTGCTGCCATTGGGCAAAGGCGAATGGAGTGTGTTCACATGGCTACCGTTTATGTGGAGTGGTGGCGGAGAATTGATTGAGAGAAAAGAAATTCTGCAATACGGCAATCGGATCAATACGGGATCTGTGGCGACGGAAACCGTGAACATTGTGAATGAAGGCGCGATCGCGGCTCTGCAACTCTGGCGCGATTTGATTCACGATGGTTCGGCAATTCTCTCTCAGCCAGAACGCGGGTATGAATTGGACGGTTTTCTTGCCGGAAAGGTAGCAATGCAGTTGTCGGGTCCGTGGACGTTAGGACAATTGCAATCCACAAAAGTCGATTTTGGAGTGCTGCCGATTCCGATGGGGACAAAATCTGCAACTGCGATCGGCGGTGAAAATCTGTTTCTGTTTCGATCAACTCCAGAGCGAGAACAAGCCGCATTTACGTTTGCAGAGTATGTGATGAGTGAGGAATTTCAAACCGAATGGGCGATCGGGACGGGCTATTTGCCCATCAATCTCAAATCTCGTGAAAATCCCGATTATCTAAAGTTCAAAGCTCAACAGCCTGCGGTGGACGTGTTTTTGCAACAGGCGAGATATGGACGCTCTCGCCCCATTTTTCCCGGTTACAATCGCATTTCAGATAATTTGGGACGAGCGATCGAGGCTACGTTGCTCGATCGTAGTTCTCCGATAGACGCTTTAAAGGCTTCTCAGCAGCGACTCGATCTTATTTTCAAATAGTCATTAGTTTTGTAGTGGAATATGGATCAAGCAGCCGATTTTGTGAAACGTTACTGGAAATTTTGAAATGACTCTCACCTCTGACAAGCAACACGGCAAAGAAAAAGATATTCGCTATGCGATCGTCCCATCTCCCCACGACTTTCTACTGATCGCAGCCACTGATCAAGGCTTATGCAGCGTCCGACTGGGTGACTCGATCGCCCATCTTGAAGCCCAACTTCGCAGCGAATTTCGTCACGCTTCAATTCGACAAGCCGATGATCTTCAGGATTGGACGCAAGCGATCGTGAATTACCTGAGCGGCAGTTCGCTACTGCCCGACCTACCCTGTGACGTGAGAGCGACTGCCTTTCAAATTAAAGTCTGGGACGCGCTTAAAAAGATTCCGACCGGAACCACCGTTCACTACAGCGACATTGCTGGCACGATCGGACAACCAACTTCAGTTCGGGCGGTGGCTCGTGCTTGTGCAACCAACCTGATCGCGCTTCTGGTTCCCTGTCACCGCGTCACTCCTAAATCTGGTGGGCTGGGCGGCTATCGCTGGGGGGTCGATCGTAAACGAGCACTTCTTGACCTAGAGAAACACACGCTGAAAAATATCACCTGATGAATTTCAATAAATCAAACGCTTGGCGAATGTCTAGGAGAGAGCGATCGAGCAAAGGCTCAAACTCTAAAAAAGGAACACGATTTTGACGGTTACGGGTTTTGAACCAAATTGAGATAATTTCTGGGATTAACGCAGGAAGCACTCTTAAGACCGCTCCGTAGAGCCAAAGCGCCCCCTTTTCTCGAATCATGTCGTCATACATAACGTCTACGGCTGGCGTATTTTTCATACTCAAATAGGTCTGAAATGTACACACACTCGTCCACCAAGACAGCGGCAAAAGTTTTAGCTCGTCATACATTCCTGTATCGCAGCCATAAATCACATGACCCACATCATGAGCAAGCAGAATCTTAGCGAATTCTGGCGGCTGAGTCTCAGGTGAAGTGAGATGAGAATTGACCGCGTAATATTCAGAGAGTCCTTCTCGAAGGGTTTGAGTGCTGTTTTTGTGCGTGTAGTGAGGACGCTGAGTCATGATCCTATATACGATACGCAATAGTATCGTAACTTATACTATCACTCATGAGTGATACCCCAAAAAAGTCCCCTGGAAGACCTCGCAGCACTCAATCTCATCAAGCAATGCTGCAAGCGGCTTTAGAATTGCTGGCAGAAGTCGGGTTTGATGCCATGAGCATGGATGCGATCGCTGCCCGTGCCAAAATCGGCAAAATGACCATCTACCGCCGCTATCGCTGCAAAGAAGAATTAGTTGCTGATGCGATCGAGAACGTTCGAGAAGAGATTTTTATTCCTGACACCGGAACCCTTTGGGGCGACATTGATGCCTTAATTGAAAACGCGGCACACATCACACTCACCCCGATTGGACGACAAACGGTTGCCATGATCATCGGCAGCGCATCAAGCAATCCTAAGTTTGCTCAGATTTATTGGACAAACTATCTACAGCCTCGACAACGATCGTTTGCAGTGGTCTTAGAACGAGCAAAAGCCAGAAATGAAATTCAGGCAGACCTAGATCCCGGCTTAGTCTTTGACACAATGAGCGGAATCATGCTTTATGCCCTCATTTTCCAACCGACTTCTGAATCTTGGACAGCCTACGTTCGTCGCGCCCTGGATTTGCTTTTTAGAAAAACGTCAGGTTAGCGCTCTGCCAAATCTAAGATGAGCTTTGGGCTGCTATTGTCGGATCTTACCTATCGTATGAATAGAACTTTTTAATCGGTGAAGCTCTCAGTCAACAGTAGAATGATTACTAGAAACTTAACATTTGTCGTAGCGCCTCTTCAGGGCTTCTTTAAAGATTGAATCTACCAGAAGTAATACCAATTTGAACGATGAACGCAACCGATGATAGGTTTCCCCGATGCCGTAGAGACGTTCCAGCGGAACGTCTCTACACGATTTCGCCATCACCAAAAATGGATCAAATTCACCAATAATATAAATTGGTATAAAAATTCTATTTTTGTCTTAAACAGCACCAAACCAAGGGACAGAGCAGAAATCTATGGCACTGATCACAACAGGCGGACAACTGATTCGAGACTTAGAAAAATTTGGAGCACTGGGCGCATACGTCCCCCTAGAAGGCGGATTTGAAGGACGCTATCGCCGCCGCATTCGGGCATCAGGCTACACCTCTCTCAGCATCACGGCACGAGGTTTGGGTGATGTTGCCATGTATTTGACAGGCGTTCACGGCATTCGTCCCGCTCACTTGGGCAAGAAAAGTTCGGGTTCAGGGGCAGCCGTCGGTTACACCTACTTTATTCCGCCGATCGTCAGCACCCAAATCGAAAATCTGCCGCCTAAATCAAAAGGCTTGTTGCTGTGGATCATTGAAGGACACATTCTTTCCAGCCAAGAGCTAGAATTTCTGGCAAATTTACCCGCCTTAGAACCTCGCCTTAAAATCGTGATCGAAGTCGGAGGAGAGCGCTACTTCCGTTGGACTCCGCTTAAAGACGCGATCGTAGCGGCATGACATCAAAAAACCATTGATTTCACCGATCCCATCTTCTCTAAAAAGCAGGTGGGATCATCTCCTGGCATGAAAATTTTGCCTTTTGGCTCGTATTTTTTTGATTGGCGCATTAGCATAGAAGGGTGACTGACTTCTTAAACCCTCTACACTCACTCAAGGAAGGTCACTGGTTCAAGCTCATCTGCGGAGCAAGTTCCCACCACCTTCCTGCCATTCGGAGTCTTACGCTCGCCTACGCGATCGCTGGGGCAGACTGCATCGATGTCGCCGCCGACCCTGCGATCATTTCAACTGCGCGCGAAGCCTTAGCCGTGGCAAGCAATTTGGCTGAAGAGGCGCAAGAGAAAGGATTTGCTGCCAAAAACTCGCCCTGGTTGATGGTGAGTCTGAATGACGGAGAAGATCCCCATTTTAGGAAGGCTGAGTTTAACGCTGCCAACTGTCCGATCAACTGCTCAAGACCTTGCGAATCGATTTGTCCGGCTGACGCGATCGTGTTCGATCGTCCAGACCAATTCTCTGGAGTGATAGATACCCTCTGCTACGGCTGCGGTCGCTGTTTGCCGATTTGCCCGATTCAACACATCTCGACTCGCTCTTATGTTTACACCCCAGAAGTCATTTCTCCACTCATTTTGCAGGCGGGAATAGACGCGATCGAGATTCACACCCAGCCTGGACGACTAGCCGACTTTAAACGATTGTGGGCGGCGATCGCTCCTCAAGTTCATCATCTCAAGTTGCTTTCGATTAGCTGCCCCGATGGTGAAGATTTGATTGACTATTTGTGGGCACTGCACGAGACAATTTCGCCGCTTCCCTGCCATCTCATTTGGCAAACCGATGGTCGTCCGATGAGTGGTGATATTGGCGCTGGAGCCACACGAGCTTGCGTCAAGTTGGGGCAAAAAGTTCTCGCCGCAAACCTACCGGGATTTGTGCAGCTAGCTGGAGGAACCAATCATCATACCGTCCCTAAACTCAAGACTTTAGGGTTACTGAAGAATAAAAACAGTACAATAGTATCAGAATCGATTGCGGGTATTGCCTATGGAAGTTATGCCCGAAGCTTGCTTTTGCCCATTCTCAACCAACTAGACGCGATGGAGAGTCAGCCCTTGAACGTCGCTCAAACGATGTATTCCTCAAGCACTTTATCTAAGGCTGCATTACAACTTAATCAGCCTTCACCAACCCGCCTTGAAGCTAGGCTTGCTTTGTTGTGGGGGGCAGTTGAGGCAGCCGATCGACTCGTTTCTCAACTGAAATTTTCTGTTAGCAGAAATTAGGACTTCAATAGATGGCTCAAGTGCTTCAGAATACATCTACTCAGGTTAAAAACTCTTTACTCTAGCTGACAGGCTGCCGATCCCAATTTCTTTTCTAAAGCTGTTTCACAAATTGTCATGGTGAATCGTAGCGATATTAACCATTCTGACCCATCGCCCAGCGCTAAATCGTCTCAACCTTTAGCGTCTGTCCCTCAATCTCAACTCGTTACCCATTCTGCTGACGCTGCTGAAAGCCCTGTTGTAATGACTATGCA
Organism: Leptolyngbyales cyanobacterium; assembly: GCA_038208945.1. Classification (GTDB taxonomy): domain Bacteria; phylum Cyanobacteriota; class Cyanobacteriia; order Leptolyngbyales; family Leptolyngbyaceae; genus Phormidesmis_A. The sequence goes on from JBBQYE010000117.1 coordinate 6,514, forward strand.
AAATACGGACGATCTCGACAAGCTTCTAGGCATTCTGCCCGACCCTATCCGAGTGCATTTAGAAAACCATCCTCAGCTTGACAGCCTTGTCGAAGTCGTGATGGATTTGGGACGACGACCCGAAGCTCGGTTTCCTGGCAAAGCGGAATATCTGTCTGAAACGCCCATCACTCAAGCCGATTTGAATGACAGTATCACCAAAGTCGGCGATTTTGGTGGAGACAACCGTGCCGGAATCGAGCGCACCCTCCACCGAATTAGCGCCATTCGCAACCGTCGAGGCGAAGTGATTGGTCTGACTTGCCGTGTCGGACGGGCGATTTTTGGCACGATCGGGATGATTCGCGATTTGGTCGAAAGTGGTCGATCGATTCTAATGCTGGGTCGCCCTGGAGTCGGCAAAACTACCGCTCTACGAGAAATTGCGCGAGTATTGGCAGACGAGTTAGAAAAACGCGTCGTGATCATCGATACCTCAAACGAGATTGCAGGCGACGGAGATGTGCCTCACCCCGCGATCGGACGTGCCCGCAGAATGCAGGTTTCTCGCCCTGAGTTTCAGCACCAAGTCATGATCGAAGCGGTCGAAAATCATATGCCGGAAGTCATTGTGATTGATGAGATCGGCACTGAGCTAGAAGCCTTAGCAGCCCGTACAATCGCTGAGCGAGGCGTTCAACTCGTCGGCACGGCTCACGGAAACCAGCTAGAAAATCTGATCAAAAACCCGACTCTTTCCGATCTAGTGGGCGGCATTCAGTCTGTAACGTTAGGAGACGAAGAAGCGAGACGACGCGGCAGTCAAAAGAGCGTGTTAGAACGCAAAGCCCCGCCTACCTTTGACATCGCCGTTGAGATGACCGAGCGTCAAAAATGGGTAGTGCATGAACAGGTTGCAGACACGATCGATATGCTCTTGCGCGGCAGGCGACCCAATCCAGAAGTCAGAACCGTCAACGAGGCTGGAGAAGTGACGGTGACTCATGAGTTATTAACCACTCCAGAGACCCCAGGGGGACGGACGCGATCGAATGGAGTTCGCAATAATCCCCTCTCGATCGCGCCAACCTCACCGCAAGAAGGATTTTTTACGCCTCCTCCTCAGGGGCGCGGGTGGCGCTCGTCGGGCAAAATTAAGCCCGCTCAAGCAACCGCTCTTACCCCTGAACAGCAAACCTTTGAGCAAATGCTGGATGCGTCTCTCAATCGGACTTTCGGTGTGCGGGACGATGGATTGCAAAGCCTCCAAGATTCTGAGACGGGAGAGTATGTCCCCGGACCCAATGGAGAAGATTTGCCGTTGCACATTTATCCCTATGGGGTCAGTCGGCATCAGTTAGATCAAGTCGTTCGCACGTTGAATCTTCCTGTGGTGTTGACAAAGGATATTGATAACGCAGATGCAGTTTTAGCGCTGCGATCGCACGTCAAAAACCATTCTAAATTACGTCATCTAGCAAAATCTCGCCAAATTCCAATCCACACCCTTAAAGCCAGTAGCGTGCCGCAAATCGCTCATTCTCTGCGCCGATTGCTGAATATGGATGACCCTGCCATGCCTGATGCAGCCGAGCTAGAGTTGTTTGTGCGGGGCGACAGTGAAGACGAACTTGAGGCACTCGAAGAAGCTAGACTTGCGGTTGAGCAGATCGTCATTCCTAAGGGACAACCTGTCGAACTCCTACCTCGCTCTGGTTTGGTTCGCAAGATGCAGCATGAACTGGTTGAGCACTACCGTCTGCAATCTCGCAGCTTTGGTGACGAACCCAATCGTAGACTGCGGATCTATCCGGCATAAAGAGTTTTGGGGGTTGAGTCTGATTTGAGGCGGGTCACTGCTAGACTCAAAAGTCTCACAGTTTGCTGCTTGAGCAGTTCAATCCCCACAATCTAAATTCTTTGCCATGCTTGAGTTCATTCGGTCTGACCTTTTCCAACTGGCGGCTTATAACACCCAACACAGTGACGATTCTCACCAAACCAGGATCGATCGAGTCGATGTTAATGAAAGTCCCTACGATCTGCCCGACGAACTTAAGCAAAAACTAAGCTGGACTTATCAGCAAACGATCGAGAATAATCGCTACCCCGATGGTGGATATCAAGGGCTGAAAACGGCGATCGCTGACTATGTCAGTGAGTCATCTAACTCAACGTTTACGGCAGATAATCTCTCGATCGGCAACGGCTCAGATGAATTAATCCGCTCTCTCCTGATCGCGACTTGCCTTGGCGGAGAAGGCTCAATTCTAGTCTCTGATCCAACGTTTTCAATGTATGGAATTTTGGCAAAGACGTTAGGAATCCCAGTTGTGACGATCGGGCGTTCTCTAACTAATTTTGAGATGGATTTAACGGCGGCTCAAGACGCGATCACTCAGACTGACACACCACCGATTCGAGCCGTCTTTGTTGTTCATCCCAATTCACCCACCGGGAATGCTTTGACCGATGCCGAATTAACCTGGTTGCGAGGGCTTTCTCAAGCTATTTTGGTGGTCATTGATGAAGCGTACTTTGAATTTAGTCAAACGACAGTTGCGGCTGAACTCGCTCACCATCCAAATTGGGTAATTTTGCGAACCTTCTCAAAGGCATTTCGACTCGCTGCTCACCGGGTTGGGTATGCGATCGCGACTCCTGAATTAATTACAGCCTTAGAAAAAGTTCGTCTCCCTTATAATCTTCCTGGTTTTACCCAGGCGGCGGCTCTGGTCGCGATCGCCCATCGGCATGAGTTACTATCGACCATTCCTTTGATGCTGACCGAACGGA
>JBBQYE010000118.1:0-9283 GCA_038208945.1 Leptolyngbyales cyanobacterium
GTATTGCCGCGATAGGTCTGCTTTTCGATGCGGGCGGGAATCGTGGAGTCGATCGGCTCAATTCGCTCGATCGCGCCATCGGGACTTTTGTAAGTCACCGTATACAAACTGGGGACGTAGATACCAGGAACTTGCGCTAAATGTCGCAACTGAGTTGGGCGATCGGCGTGTCGAACTTCTTGATATGCATCAATAAAAGCATCCAGCAGGATTTCGCCATCGCCTAGCAGCATCACATCAAAGAAATCTGCATAGGGTTCGGGGTTAGCAGTGAGAACGGGTCCGCCGCCAAAGACGATCGCATGGTGGGTACGATCGCGCGATCGGATTGGAATCTCCAACGATTCCAGTAAGCCGAGAATATTGACATAATCAAGCTCCCACGACATCGAGAAACCGAGAATCTCTGGCTGCGATGGCAACGATTCATGAACGTCCGTAAACAAACGACTAACGTGCAGATCGCTGCGTGCCGATAGGGTTGCCCAAACTACCTGATAGCCCAGGCTCGTGATCCCCACACTATATTCGTTGGGGAACGCAAAGATCAGCGGAATTGCGTCTGCTTGTGGAGTCGCAGAGTTAAAGAGTAAGCGTTCAGCCGCAAAAACAGATGCAGTCACAGATATCAGTCTTCTAATTTTAGAGTCTGCCTTCAGCCTAGCACCTGCTTTTCGTAGACAGCAGAAGCTCGATCGATTTAACAGGCATCATCGAGAAATTTCGCTCAGACAAAGTTTCTGACTAGAGTGCGAAGTAGTATCATGAAGTGCCTAATCGAGTCTGCGGCTAACAGGGATCACCAACGAGAGGATATCGCGTATGGCATTTATCATCGCAACCGCAAACATGAAGGGTGGGGTTGGTAAAACGACGCTCACCGTCAATCTTGCAACCTGTCTCGCAAAAAATCACGGCAAGAAAGTTTTAATTGTGGATCTAGACACCCAAATTAGCGCCACTCTCAGTTTGATGACCCCCGCAGACTTCGCTAAGATTAGAAATGAAAGACGGACGCTGCGGTCTTTAATCAAGCGATCGATTATGTCAGACAAGCAGCTTGCAACCACCGTGCCAGAAGCGATTCGTTCTTATGTTTGCAATGTCAAAGGGTTAGATTTATTGCCGGGAGATATAGATCTCTACGACGAATTTATGGTGTCTGAAATGCTACACCAAACCGCGACTCGTCAGGGTCAAACAAACTTTGAGCAGGTCTGGAATAATTTTGAGAAAACGCTGATTCAAAGTATTTTGCAGCCGATTAGCAAAGATTATGATCTAATTATTTTAGATTGTGCACCCGGATATAACTTAATAACGCGGAGTGCTTTACTTGCTAGCGATTTTTACTTAATTCCAGCTAAACCAGAACCACTATCTTTGATCGGCATCCAACTCTTGGAAAGACGGATTACCAAGCTCAAAGAGACGCACAAAGCCGATACTCCCATCAGTCCTAATCTATTAGGGATTGCATTTTCGCTGTCAGGAAATGTGTTTTCGAGTCGTTACTACAGCCAGGTGATGCGACGATTAAACGAAGATTTTAGTGAAGCAAAACTGTTTAAGACGCGCATTCCGGCCGATGTGAATGTGTCTAAAGCGGTGGATACATTCACACCAGTTGTGTTGGCAAATCCCAATACAGCAGGGGCAAAAGCATTTGCAACGATGGCACAAGAGTTTTTGCACAAGCTATCGACTGCGGCAAAAATCGATCAGCCGCCTTCTAAGTTTGTGCTGTCTTCGTTGGATGATTAAGTTTCTACTAACTGAGGGCAATCACAGAGGGATTGCCCTTACTTCTAAGCCTCTAAACCAAAGACTTGGTTAAACACCTTCTCGACTTTGTAGCCAGAATCGATCGACTCCATCGGGTCTTTTCTCAAACGGTGGCGTAGACAGAGGGTAGCGACGCGACGAATATCGTTGATGGTGACTTCGGTGCGACCTTCAAAGGCAGCGATCGCTTTCGCAGCTCGGTTGGTGACGATATCTCCGCGCAGTCCATCCACATCTAACTCTGAGCAGACTTGAGAAATTTTGACGCGAAGATCGTAGTCAATCTCGATCGACTTCAATCGTTCTTGAGCATTCACCAACTGCTCTTGAAGTTCAATCTGCTGCGGCTGATAGTTCTCTAAAAACTCTTGCGAATTTTGGTCAAAATCCGTTCGCTGCTCGACAATTTGAACTCGCAGCACAGGCTCTTTGACGGTGCGAATTTCGGCGTGCATTCCAAAGCGATCGAGCAGTTGTGGGCGCAGTTCTCCTTCTTCGGGGTTGCCAGAGCCGACCAGCACAAATCGAGCCGGGTGCCGAATGGAAATACCTTCTCGCTCAACGGTGTTCCAACCCGATGCGGCAGAGTCTAGCAATACGTCTACTAAGTGATCGTCTAAAAGATTGACTTCATCGACGTAGAGAATGCCTCGATTTGCCTTCGCCAACAAGCCAGGTTCAAAAGCTTTCACCACTTCAGACAGGGCTTTTTCGATGTCGATCGTGCCGCAAACCCGATCTTCGGTAGCTCCAAGTGGCAGATCGACCATCATCACTTTTTTTCTCGTCACCGGGACTTCTGCACCCTTCTCGACGAGTTGCCGCACCGCATCGCCCATGATCTCAGGATCGCTGGGATGGCTGTTGAACGGGTCATCTGCGACGACTTCAATTTCTGGCAGCAGATCGGCTAACGCCCGAATGGTCGTCGATTTGCCAGTGCCCCGATCGCCCATAATCATCACCCCGCCAATTTTGGGGTCAATGACATTGAGGAGCAATGCCAGCTTCATTTCTTCTTGACCGACGATCGCCGTAAAGGGAAAGACCGCACGGCGACGAAGAGCGGACAACGCGGTACGTCCATTCTGAGAAGTAGCTTCTGTCGTAAAAGTCACGAGGTTACCTGCAAAATCAAAGAAACTTTAATCAGTGTATTTAATTGTAAACTACCCCGCGTTCTGAATGCGAAGGCGTTCTACTGTCAAACAGAACGCGATGTGCAACTAATTCGCCCTCACCTCAACACTTCTCCCCAAGGAGAAAGACTTTCGGACAGTTCTGGTTCCCTCTCCTGCGGGAGAGGGCGAGGGTGAGGGCAATCTCTACGGATGTTTCAGAAAGGTCGCACATCGCGTAACAGAATCTTAGAGGGAACTAAGCAAAACCCGATCGCTTGATCCTAAAATGCCTCTAGGTCATTCAAAACGGTTCTAAAGTATGGCGAGTCAGATTCCGGTTGTGGTAAACGGTGCCACAGGCAAGATGGGGCGCGAAATTGTCAAAGCGGTATCTCAAGCAAGTGACATGACTCTGATTGGAGCCGTGGCAAGAAACCCAGAATTTAACGGGCAAGATATTGGCGAGGTGGTTGGCTGCGGTGCGTTAGAGGTGCCGATTACCAACGATTATGAGTCGATGATGGCGATGCTGTCTCAAGAAAAAGAGTTGGGCGTAGTCGTGGATGTGACTCACCCAGACTCAGTTTATGGCAACGTGCGATCGGCGATCGCCTACGGAGTTCGCCCTGTAGTTGGTACGACTGGGCTAAGTGCTGGACAGATTCACGAGTTAGAAATCTTTGCCGACAAAGCGAGTACAGGATGTTTGATGATTCCTAACTTCTCGATCGGGATGGTGCTCCTCCAGCAGGCGGCGATTCAGGCAGCTCAATATTTTGATCACGTCGAAATTATTGAGCTACATCACAATCAAAAAGCAGACGCTCCGAGCGGGACGGCAGTGCAAACGGCTCAACTGTTGGCAGAATTAGGCAAAACTTTTAATGTGCCGACCGTCGAGGAGACCGAGAAAATTCCCGGATCGAGAGGCGGACAAGCAGAGGAAGGCATTCGGATTCACAGCATTCGATTGCCGGGATTGATCGCTCACCAAGAAGTGATTTTTGGTGCCCCCGGACAAATTTATACGCTGCGGCACGACACCAGCGATCGGGCTTGCTACATGCCTGGAGTGTTGCTCTCGATTCGCAAGGTGATTCCGCTCAAGAGTCTGGTCTATGGTTTGGAAAAACTACTTTAAATAAAAAATTGCCTGACCCCTAAAAGCCCCCGGAGTCAGGCATTCTATCAAAGGACGCGTTGAATCGAACATTGCTAAACAAACTTAGTTGCCCCCTAGTTGCTTAACCGTTTCGACCTGCGTTCCTCTGATTTGATCTCATTGTGGAATACAGAAATCAATCACCCCTCACGAGAAGTACTCAAGTTTTGCTATGAGAACTTTGGGCAGACGGCAAAGAATCCGTACTATCTCCCTGCTCACGGGTAATCGATCGCAGTTAACCAGCCCGTAGAAAGACTGGAACACTAAGCCGAGGACAGGATGGTCTAGCCAAACGATCGCTCATAAAAATGCGCCTGAGAAACCCCAGACGCATAGCATTACTTGATTGCCTCAGTTGAGTTTAGCCCAACGCCTCAGCACCGCCCACTACTTCTAGAATTTCTTGAGTAATCGCCGCCTGACGGGCTTTGTTGTAAGTCAGCGACAATTCTTTCATGAGATCCGACGCGTTTTCGCTAGCGTTGTTCATCGCAGTCATCCGGGCAGCGAGTTCACTTGCCGCAGACTCTTGCAGCGCCCGAAGCAGTTGATTATTGAGGTACAGCGGCAGCAGCGCATCTAAAATCTGCACCGGATCTTGCTCAAAAATCATGTCCTGCGGGAAACTGCTCTGAGTCGGTGCAGTCATTTTTTCCCGTTCGACTTGAAGCTGTCCGCCACGAGTCGTCAGCCGGAAGATTTCATCGTCTGGCACTTCTAACCCTTGGGGATCAAGCGGCAGCAGCGTTTGAATCACCGGACGAGAACTGATCAGTGAGACAAATCGAGTATAGACAAGCTCAACCCGATCGACCGTATCCGACAAGAATAAAGACAGCAACTGATCCGAAATTTGCGACGCTTCTGCCGCCGTCGGAATCTGCTCTAACCCAATGTAAGTGCCCTCGATCGGCTGCTCTCGACGCTGAAAATATTGAGCCGATTTGCGACCCACCACAATAAATTTGTAGTTCAGCCCTTCTGCTTGCAGTTCTTTAGCGCGAATCTCAGCCCGACGAATCACGTTAGAGTTATATGCGCCACACAATCCCCGATCGCCAGAAATCACTAGTAATGCAACGGTCTTGACATCGCGCTTTCTTAAGAGCGGCAGATTCGCTTCTTCAAACCGCAGACGGATTTGCAAGCTATAAAGCACTTGTGCCAGCCGATCAGCAAAAGGACGGGTGGCAATCACTTGTTCTTGAGCGCGACGCACCTTTGCAGCCGCTACGAGCCGCATCGCTTCCGTAATCTTTTTCGTATTTTTGACCGACTGAATGCGATCTCGAATGAGTTTGAGGTTTGCCATAATCTTGACCAAGGTTAAGGTTTGGAGTTTGAATTTTTAGAAGTCAGTACCCAGAATTCAAACTCCAAAACAGGTTTACGCGGCGGCTAGGAAGGTCTTTTTGTATTCAGCGATCGCTTCCTTCAACATGCCTTCAGCTTCAGCGCTGAGGGCTTTGGTCGTGCGAATGCTGTCGCCGTATTTGGGTTTGCTGGTTGCCAAATAGTCGCGCAATCCTTTCGCGTAGTCAGTGATTTTCTCAACAGGGATGTCATCCAAATAACCGTTGATGCCCGCGTAAATGATTGCCACTTGGTCGCCCACCGACAGCGGAGAGTATTGAGACTGCTTCAGCAATTCGCGCAGACGTTGACCGCGCGCAAGCTGATTCTGAGTCGCTTTATCCAAGTCAGACGCAAACTGAGCAAACGCTTCGAGTTCCGCAAACTGAGCTAATTCTAGCTTCACTTTACCTGCGACTTTCTTCATCGCTTTGGTTTGCGCTGCCGATCCGACACGAGACACCGAAATACCTGCATTCACAGCGGGGCGTAGACCAGAGTTAAAAAGGTCAGATGACAAGAAGATTTGACCGTCCGTAATCGAAATCACGTTCGTCGGGATGTAAGCCGATACGTCACCCGCTTGAGTCTCGACGATCGGCAATGCTGTCATGCTGCCCTCACCCAATTCAGGGCTGAGTTTTGCCGCACGCTCTAGCAAGCGAGAGTGGAGATAGAAGACATCGCCAGGATATGCCTCACGACCGGGCGGACGACGCAACAGCAAGGACATTTGACGATAGGCCTGTGCTTGTTTGGACAAGTCATCATAAATGACCAGCGTGTGCTTGCCTTTGTACATAAAGTACTCAGCCAGCGATGCGCCCGTATAAGGAGCAAGGTATTGTAGCGTCGCTGCGTCGTTGGCGTTTGCTGCAACAATGATCGTGTAATCCAACGCGCCACGCTCACGCAACACGTTGGCGATGCTGGCAACGGTCGAGGCTTTTTGCCCAATCGCCACATAGACGCAGATCACGTCTTCGCCTTTCTGGTTGAGAATTGTGTCTACTGCAACAGAAGTCTTGCCAGTTTGACGATCGCCAATAATTAATTCACGCTGACCCCGACCGATCGGGATCATGGTGTCGATCGCGGTGATGCCCGTTTGCATCGGCTCGTACACCGATTTGCGCTCAATGATGCCAGGTGCGGGAGACTCGATTAAACGAAACTCAGTGGTTTGGATGTCGCCTTTGCCGTCGATCGGACGAGCCAGCGCATCTACAATGCGACCCACCATCGCCTCTCCAACCGGAATCCGCGCGATTTTGCCGCTCGCCGTGACGCTGCTGCCTTCTTGAATGGTGCGTCCATTACTCATCAAGACCGCACCTACATTGTCTTCTTCTAGGTTGAGCGCGATGCCGACTGAGCCATCTTCAAAATCGAGCAACTCACCGGACATCGCCTTTTCTAGACCATAGATCCGGGCGATGCCGTCGCCGACCTGAAGCACGGTGCCCACGTTGGAAACCTTAACGCCCTGATCGTAGCTCTCGATCTGTTGGCGAATAATATTACTAATTTCGTCTGGTCTAATTGCTGCCATTGGAACCTCTCTTGAAGGATGAAGGAGAATGCGGAAATCGAGCTTGGGCTTAGGCTTCAGAAAGTTTGAAGCCCTTCACCTTTCTTAGGTTGCACTGCTTAAACGGAGAGAAATACGCCGCAGTTGACCGCGCAAGCTTGCGTCAATCACCTGAGAACCAACTTTGATAATGACACCACCGATTAGTTCGCTGTCGATCCGAGTTTCGAGATCAACTTGACGCGCCGAAGTCATCGACTTCACCTGTTCGCGAATGGTGTTTTTCTGATCGTCGTTGAGTTCGACCGTTGAAATCACTTCAGCTAACACTGCCTGATTCAGCTTTCTTAGAAGTGACTGATACTGCTTGCAAACGCCGTCTAGAAAAAGAATCCGTCGCTTGTCAACCAACAGCATTAAAAAGCTCTTCGTAAGCGGATGAATCTGCTCTCCAAAAACCTGATCTAAAACAGCTTTTTTTGCATCAGCTTTCGTCAACGGACTGCCGAGAAAGGCTTGCAGATCGGGTGATTCGTTCCAGCTAGACAAGATTGCAGCGACATCTTCACCAAAGCGATCGGTCAGATTATCGGACTGACCCAATGACATCAACGCTTGAGCATAGGGTTCCAAGACTTGAGCGGTCAAAATGCTATCTTTCATTAGGAACCCCCTCCCAGTAGTGCAATGCTGCGATCGACTAATCTCTGCTGCAAGTCATCATTCAAGCGACCGGGAAGCTCACCTTCTGCACGCTGCATTGCCATCAATGCGATGCGTTGACGTAGTTCGTTGATCACTCGCTCCTGTTCAGAGCCAAGCTCTTGAGCCGCCGTTGCCCGCATTCGGGCAACATCCTGTTCAGCCTTCGTCAAAATGGTTGCTCTCGCTGATTTGGCACCCTCTTCAGCAGACGCACGAATTTTAGCGGCTTCAGCTTGGGCTTGCGCTAATTTCTGTTGCTGTGAGGCGAGAGCAGCGGCAGCACTTTGCTTGCGCTGTTCCACTTCTTTGATTTGAGCCTCGATCGCGGTCGTCCGATCCCCCAAAATCTTACCCAGAAACTTGCGACCAAAATAAACGACGACGGTAATCACGACAGCGATATTGATCAGGTTGGTTTCTAGGATGTCAAAATTGATACCAAAACCACCCTTCCCTACTGCTTCTGCTGCCTCAGAGCCGAGTAATGTGGCTCCGGCAGCGAGTCGCAAAAAAATTTCCATGACATTATCCACAACTGCGCGGTTGACAATCCTAAAGGTGCTAACGATTCATCGCCAACGACCTCATCAAACTCCAGCTAAAAGCTTATCTAGAATTTCACGACTCAGCGATTCGACCTGCTGCTCTAGCGTTTGCATCGCAGCCTGTTTTTGCTGATCTAACTCTTTTTGAGTGGCTTCTCGTTGAGATTGAGCCTCTTGTTGAGCTTCGGCAGTTTTTTGAGCGGCGATTTTTTGTGCCTCTGTTTGAGCCGCCACAATCGTCGCCTGATATTGCCTGCGAGTTTCAGCTAACTCAGACTCATACTGTTTCGCCAAATTTTCAGCTTTCGCGAGACGCTCTCGCGCATCCGCTTCATTGCTGCGGATGTAGTCGCTCCGATCTTCAATCACCTTAGTCAGTGGCTTATAAAAAACCACATTCAAAACCGCGGCTAAAAGAAGAAACTGCACTGCCATCAAAGGCAGAGTTGCATCAAAGTCAAACATTATCTTGAGTGAGGGTGAGAAAAGTGCAAGACAATTTCAGAAGGGTTGAGCGTTGAGTTTTGAATTCCGTAACTTAGAACTCAAAACTCAAAACTCTTGACTCTTATGCTGCAAAGGGGTTTGCAAACAGCAACACCAGCGCGATCACCAGACCGTAGATGGTCAGCGATTCCATGAACGCGAGGGTTAACAGCAACGTGCCGCGAATTTTGCCTTCTGCTTCGGGCTGGCGCGCAATACCTTCGACTGCTTGACCCGCAGCGTTACCTTGACCGATACCAGGTCCGATCGAAGCCAAGCCAATAGCAAGGGCGGCAGAGAAATCGGAAGCAGCTTGAACGTTGGGATCCATAGTGTTTTTCCTTTGGGTTGAAAACAGGACAAACAGAGGTTCGATATCAGATGGGGCGAACCCTAAACTCAGTCAAAACGATGGACACGAGGAACTACGGTGCGTGTTCCTCTTCACCATGACCTTCGATCGCGTCATGAATGTAGGCGGCTGCAAGAGTTGCAAACACCAAAGCTTGAATCGCACTGGTAAACAGACCCAGCAGCATCACAGGCAAGGGCACAAACAGAGGCACGAGCAGGACAAGAACCGCCACCACTA
>JBBQYE010000119.1:0-9211 GCA_038208945.1 Leptolyngbyales cyanobacterium
GGAAACGTGCTGTCACCCACACAATAGAGATTCGCGATCGCGGTTCGATTAAAGGGCATTCTCAACAGTCCAGGCAGCTTACGAACCGGGATCGGACCATAAGTGCCGTTATCGCGTCCTAAAAATCGACGATGCGTTCTAGGGGTGCCGACTTCTTGATAATCCAAATATTGGCTCAGACTGGGGAAGATGGTTTCTAGGCGATCGATGACTCGCTCTGCCGCCGCCTCTTTTTTGGCTTCATACTCGCTAGGGGATAGATTTTGCCAATGTTCCATCCAGATAGGTGTGAAAGTGTGGATAATTTGACACCCATCTGGCGCAAGACTCGGATCGAGCAGCGTCGGAATCGAGACAAAAATTGTGCCCTGCTCGGCTTCCATCGTGTCCCAGTTTTCTAGCAAAATGTGATGGCATTCTGTCCCGATCGGAAGTCCTTCCGACTTGACCCCCAGATGCAGACTGAGAAAACTCGGAGACTGCTGATAGCGCTGCTGCCACTTCTTTTCAGCGTTAGGCATCTCAGACGAGGGCACGAGTTTCTCGAAGGTATCCCAGCGAGTCGCGTTAGAAACAATTCGCTTTGCCCGATACGTCTTGCCAGACGCAAGGGTGACTCCTACAGCGCGCCCATTTTCTAGCAAAATCTCGGTAACTCTGGCTTTATATTCGATTCGGCTACCCGCATTTTCTAAGCCTTCTACCAGCTTTTGAGCAATTTGACCGACCCCACCTTTGGGATAATTGATGCCGCCGTAGTGACGATCGCTAAACACCATTCCCGCATTGATCATCGGGGTCTTATCGGCTGGAACCACTGACCAGCAATAGCACTCCATATCAATAAACTTCAGCAGCGCGGGGTCTTTAATAAATCGACGCGCAATATCTCCTGCGTTTTGGGGCAAATATTTCACCAACCCCAAACAGGCGAGCGGATGCTGGAAAAACACCCGCGTCAAATAACCCAACTCTTCAAGCGACAGCAAATCCATCACGTTGAGGCAGTTAAACACCTTCCAACACTCGTCATAAAACTGTCGAATCCCCTTCTCTTCGTGAGGAAACTGCCCGATTAGTTCTTGTAAGAACTTTTCATAATCTTTGTGGACTTTTAGCTCTAATCCATCAGGCAAGTGATAGTGAATCTGCACCGGATCGGGAATGGTTTCGAGGCTCATGTTGACGGCATCTAGCGCACGAGTCAGCAGATTTGTTGTGCCCTGTTTGCCAAAGCCGAAAATCATTGATGCGCCGACATCAAAGCGATAGCCCGGTTCACCATTTTCAGACGGTCGCTCAAAATAACCCGCACTGCCTCCGGGGATTAAGTAGCGCTCTAGCACTAAAACGCTGGCTCCCTTTGCAGCAAGCTGAGTGGCGGTGACTAACCCACCAATGCCAGAACCAATGACGATCGCGTCGTATTCTGCGGGATATTGAGAAGGAGTTGAGACGGAAGCCATGAAGAAATGATGATAGTGCCACTGCTCTTCAGTGTATCGGAATTGAGTATGCGGTAGGAGACGGGTGCTGTGAATCGTCTTTGCGATTAACGTGGCGATCGGTGATGTCCTAGATTTCTCTTTTCTGAGTTGGTAAATAGCCTTCAATTAAATAGTCTGTGTCGATCACGCTCCACTTAACTCGCTCTAACGTCAGTGCCTGCGTCATCTCCACCAGTCCTAAGTCTCCCACGGGTGAAGGGGCAGCGCTGCCGCCAATAATTTTAGGTGCGATAAATGCCAAAACTTTTTGCACACAGCCATCCGCGATCGCTTGGGCTGCCAGAGTGCCGCCACACTCCCACAGCACAGATGATAACCCTCGATCGTACAAATACGTCATTGCTTGAAATGGAGTCAGCGGATTTAACTCAACCACCTCAACTCGTTGCTCAATCAAGGTTTTCTGAACGTCTGGATTCGCTCCCAACTGGGTTAAAACGAGAGTCGGAGCCGTCTGCGTTTGCCAAAGATTTGCCTGTGGGGGCAGATTGAGCGATCGGCTCATCACCACTCGTAGAGGATTATGATCGGCTACTCCATGCGTCGTCAAAAGAGGATTGTCTTTGCGAACCGTGTTGCCGCCGATAATGATGGCATCACACGTCGATCGCACTTGATGAACTCGCTGCCGAGAAGCGGCTCCTGTGACCCAACTGCTGTGTCCTGTGGTCGCGGCGATTTTGCCATCTAACGTCATGGCATACTTCAAAATACCAAACGGACGGCGATGCAAAATGCGATGGACAAATGCCTCGTTTAAGTCTTGACACGCTGCTTCTTCAACGCCGATCGTCACCTCGATTCCTGCATCGTGGAGTCTAGTGATTCCTCCACCCGCCACTTTAGGGTTGGGATCGACCATGCCCACAACGACCCGCCGCAACCTTGCCGCCACGATCGCGTCAGAGCAGGGAGGCGTTCTCCCATAGTGATTACAGGGTTCTAAATTTACGAAGAGCGTGGCACCTTGAGCGAGATCGCCCGCATCTCTCAAGGCAAAAATCTCGGCGTGAGGCTCTCCCGCTTTTGGATGAAACCCTTCGCCGACAATCTGCTGATTTTGCACAATCACCGATCCGACTAAAGGATTGGGTGACGTGTGCCCTTGCGCTGTTTGAGCGAGTTCTAAACATCGCCGCATCATGACCCGATCGAACGCCGCTTGCTCGATCGGTGCGTCTGTGCTCAAGACGATCGTGACGTAGTGGAATATTGGCTCAACACTTCTTGCCCCCAGCGCACCAGTTTTTCAGATCCTTCTATCATCAGCAAATAGTGTCCCCGGTTGAGGTGATGGCGATAAACGCTCACCGTGTTGCCCTCACCGAGCAAGCCAAGCAGCCCTCCCAAAAAGGCTCCACAAAACCCGCTCATCGTGCCCACCGCCGGAATTAGCAATAGAGGCTGCAAGCTTCTGAGATCGCTGTAGCCGCGACTTTGAATTAAAACCAGCACAAACGCAACCAGTGAGCCGATCGTTCCCGCCACGATCGACAAACTGCGCGCTCGACGCACGGCGATCTGCATTGGTTTAAGCAAGCCCACATGGTCAGGGTTGCTATAGCCTTTGCCGACGATCGCCAAATGTTCGGGAGAAATGCCGTAGTGGTGCAGCAAGCGATATGCCCGAAAAGCGGAGGCTTCATCAGGAAACATCGTGACTGCAAGATGAGTTTGTCGGCGCACCAAACCCGTTTTTTGCAAGAACCTAGTAACTGTCACAAAACTGGTTAGAAGAAATGGCTGTTTCTGTCTGAATTCTAAACCTTTGCGATCGATTTGCTAACAGTCAAACGAGGTAATTTACTGATTTCTCACCGTTCATTCTGTGCCCTTCTCTTTCCCCGTTTCCCGCTACCATTGAATTATCACAGTTTGATATTGATTAGGTTTAGTCTATGCCTCCTCGTTGGTCTCGTATTCCCGATCGTAAAGACTCTGACTATCGTCGCCTAGACGATCGCATGACTTTCGCCACCCACGTCCCGCTTTTTGCGGCGGTTAATTCTGGGATCTGGTTCTTTAAGATTTTGAATCAAGCAGATTGGTCTTGGGCAGTGTGGGTGACTGGGGTTTGGGCGGCGATTCTGCTGGCTCATGGAATTTACGTGTTTGCGATCGCCGATTATTCTGACCCAGTTGTCGCGACTCCAGCCCCAGCAACTGGGTTTAAACCCAGAGAAAAATCTGTGAAATCATCCAAAGGATAGGGGGTGTCTGGGAAGCGTTAAGTGCTAGTAATGAGTCATCCCATTGAAAACGGTTTGAATTTTGTTATGGCTGAATTAAGCACGTCTGAATCGATCGACTCTTTGGCAGCCGACATTGGCAAAAACATCTATATTGATGTCGCAAAGTGGCACCTTTATCTGTCGGATGCTCATCTACACACCGTTCTGGCAGAAAAGCTATATCCTCTAGCCTCTGGGAAATCAGTTCAGGAAGACCAGGTGTTAGAAATCCTCCGCAACATTCCGGTTAAGTTGGGCGGAGGCAAGCGTGAGGTGCCCCTGCTCGATTTGCTGCCGATGCAGTGTCAGGTCAATTTGATTGATCTCATAGAAGAGTTCCAGCGCAATCTTTAGAGGTTGGTTGGAAAAGTTTGTGGCGTTTCTGAATGCAGATATGAAATGCCCTCACCCAATCCTTCTCCCAATGGAGAAGAGAGCCAAAACTCTTGTCCCCTCTCCTTTTGGGAGAGGGCTAGGGTGAGGGTAAGATCCGTGCTTCATCGATCGATTCAGCAACGCCCCTGCTTATTGAGTCAGCGAGACGTTAACCGCCAGCTTTTGTCCTAATCGCAGCCACTGCTGTTGAGAATCTTCTAGCAGCGTTGGTAGCCACTGCAAATAGAGTTCTTGAGCTTGAGCAAGGTTGAGACTGAGGTGAAGCTGTTGACCGAGATCGAGCAGCCGTTCTAGACGCTGAATTTCTCTCTCTGCCGCCTCAGGATTCACCTCCTGCAAAAGATGCCAGAGCGATCTGTGAATCAATCGTTCTAAAATCTGTTTCGCTTCGAGGGCGGTCAGATTGCAGTGTAGGTGGTGGGCTTCGGTGGCGATCGCTTCTAGTTCGAGCAGGTAGTTTAAACTCACGTCGAGACGATTGCTAGCATCGCTGGTTTCTTGTTCGAGCGATCGTAGCGCCAATAACAACCGATGACTCAGAGCAATCTCTGCGGCTACCTGCAGTTCTCGCGGCACGGGCAACTCATCGCGATGAAACGCCATCAGCACCCCATAATTATCTCGATAAACCTGCGTGTAAAGCTGGTCTAATCGAGTCAGAGTTTCTTGGGTTAATAGCTGCATAATCCGGTGTCGCTCTTCAGCAAACAGCGTCTGCAAATTGTAGGACTGATTGCTAAAAATCTGATTCATCGCCAAGATGGTTTGCGCTGCGCTCCCTTGTTTGAGCGATCCCATCAGCGTTTCTTTAAGCGACGTATAGCCCCGTCGCCCTACAAATGGCTGAATGCAGCAGTGAAAATCCCAGCCGCCTAAGTGCAGCACGGCAAACGTGAGATGAGACGTTTCGCGGGTGATTTCTGACGTGAGTTGCAGTTGCCCAACGGCGAGAGTTAGCGATCCCATACGCTGTAGCTGATAGTCGAGTTGATGCGCGTCATAGCAATAGATCCGCTCTTCTGGGGTGTAAGGGGTGAAAAGTGAGCTAATGGCGTAGTGAGATGCGACTTGCTCAAAGCTGATCTGGGCAGAAATTACCAGTTGACGATAGACTTCAGCCCCGTTCTTAAACGAGTCTACGTTGCTAGGTGCTAATGACAGCCGCTTGACAAACCCCTTTTCAAGCTGCACCCCGGCGACATCTCCGGCGAGTTCTAGCGCTCTAGAAGCATAGCGAAGAATTTGCGTTCCTTCGGGGCGCGAGAGTTCTTCAAAAAACCAGCCGCAACTGGTATACATCAGCAGGGCGTGACGCTGCATTTCTAACAGTCGCAGTGCGTCAGTGCGATCGCTCAAGGTTAACTTGTGGGTTTGATGCTGGGCTAAGAACCGATTCACCGCTGTAGCGCTACGATCGCGCATCACCTGAATATATTCATCTCGCGCCAGCCAGGGATCGCGAAAAAATTTCTTCCCAGTGTCTTCGTAGACTTTAATTAACTGATCCCGCAGCCAGTCGAGAGCATCGCGCAACGGTCGCCGCCACTGCTGATTCCACGAGCCGCCGCCCCCGCAGCCGCAGTCATCTTGCCAGCGATCGACTCCATGAGCGCAACTCCAAGCGGTGACAGGCTTGAGTTCGACTTCCCAAGTAGGAGGGGTGAGACTGAGATAGTGAGCGAAGTTTGTTACCGTCCAGCCGCGATGTGAAAACTCATCCTCAAAAGCATAGGCGAGACACTTTTCAGTCCCGGCTTTGTGATGTCCAAAAGTTTCGCCATCGGTCGCAACGGCAATTAATTGAGTGGGACGGTGATCCCCGCGCACAGCTTGACCTAACCGACTCACTAGATTGTGAGAACTGCTGAGGGCACTGTCAAAGCCCATATCACGCGAGATCGGACCGTCGTAAAAGAAAATATCGAGATAAGGGGGTTCAGATTTCAGGTTCTGAGAAGGCTGACTATCCTGATCTCGCTTCAAAAAGCATCGATAGGGACAGGTAGCATCGATTTGACTGCCGCCGACTTCGGTCCATTGCAGGTCAGATTCGTCAGAAGTGTCTAGAGGGCGGCAGCGCTGTGCCTGAGAGGGAGCCAAAATGATGAACTTAATGCCTTCGACGATCAGCGCTTCGACGGTTGCATAGTCAACGGCGGTTTCTGCCAGCCACATCCCTTCGGGAGCACGCCCAAAGTGCGATCGAAAGTCTTCTTTGCCCCACCGAATCTGAGTCCGCTTGTCGCGATCGTTTGCCAACGGCAGAATAATGTGATTGTAGACTTGCGCAATCGCGTTGCCGTGCCCATTGAGGCGTTCACAACTCTTGCGATCTGCCTCCAAAATGCGCTGATAGACTTCAACATCGTGTCGCTCGATCCAATTCATCAAAGTTGGACCGATGTTGAAGCTCAAATATTCGTAGTTGTTGACGATTTTGACGATATCGCCTCGATCGTTGAGCACTCGCGCAAAGGCGTTGGGGCGATAGCATTCGTGATGAATTCGCTCGTTCCAATTGTGAAAGGGAGCAGCGCTGGGCTGACGCTCGATCGCGTCTAAATAAGGATTCTCGCGGGGAGGCTGGTAGAAGTGTCCGTGAACGGTGACGTAAACTCCGATCCCCGTCTTGAGAGGATTTTGCCTGTTGGGTAGCGTTAGCTGTTCTTGGGTGGAGATAAACTCATTCTCAGAGTGTTGGAGATCAGTGCCAACTTGACTGGATGAAGTAGCATCGAGCGTCATAAAAATACTTTCGGGTGAAGGGACATGACTCAATCAAACATCTAGGCAACCCTTGGTTTTATTGAGGTCGAAACGATCGAGTCATAGAAGTTTTCAAAGAATTTGTTGGCGATGCTGTCGAAAATTTGACTCGCCGTGAGGCAGCGTTCATATCTAGTAGGTCGTTTTTGGGCAAAATTTCGGACATTTCAAACCGTTTGAGCAGGGTTCTAAAAGTGGAATGTCTCACCCTGAGTAGGCGGGTGAAATTAATTGTGGAAGACATATTTCGGCTCCGCTCAACGCCCAAAACTAGAACTCCCAGCAAGGTGAGCGAAGCCAAAACCTAACCACACAAGTTGACTCTAATCGCGTCGGTCTACTTATAGCGGAGTTGAAAAGAGACCATAATCTAGCTGAAAGCTTAACGTTGCGGGGATCATTTCAGTACAAGGGATGACAGCGTTTCATCAATAGCTCAAAAACCAACGCGCTACTTTGAAATGAAAAACCGGAGACTTGCACAATAGCTGATCGAGTCGCAAATCCTATCCTGATTAAAGATTAGTTTAAGGTTTCATCCACAGATTCTGAGAAGGGTTTGCAGTGTGAAATAGACCAGTGCAGAGGAGTCGCAACTTGCAAGTATCCTAGAGTCTGGTTATCGCCATTCACCTAACCTGTAATCTGAATGTCCGTCAAAAATCTCGTTTTCATTGGGCTACTGTGCTTTGTTCCGGTCTCGATCGCTGCCCACTTTCTACACTGGGGATCGCTGATTGTCTTCATCACAGCAGGGCTTGCGATTCTTCCCCTCGCAGGTTGGATGGGCACCGCAACCGAAGAACTGGCAGTCGTAGTCGGTCCAACGTTGGGAGGTTTGCTCAACGCAACGTTTGGTAACGCAACGGAGTTGATTATTGCTCTGGTTGCGCTCAACGCTGGGCTGATTGATGTCGTCAAAGCCAGCATCACCGGATCGATTATTGGCAACTTGCTGCTGGTTATGGGACTCTCGATGTTTTTGGGCGGCTTGCGCTATAAAGAGCAAGAATTTCAGCCGATCGTGGCACGGGTCAACGCATCATCTATGAATCTGGCGGTGATTGCGCTGCTGCTGCCCACAGCGGTAAATTACACCTCATCGGGGATCACAGACACCACGATCCAGAAACTTTCGGTTGCGGTCTCGGTGGTGCTGATTGGCGTATATGGCTTGACGCTGTTGTTCTCAATGAAAACTCACACCTATCTTTATGATGTAGGGATCGCTGAACAAGAGGTCGAAGAAATCGCCTCTGCGAGTCTAGCTGGAGACGTGGAGGATCACCAAGTTAATGTCTGGCTCTGGGTCGGGGTGCTGTTGGCGTGTACTCTATTGGTCGCGATCGAGTCAGAGCTGTTAGTCGATACGCTCGAAGTCGCCACCTCTAAATTGGGGCTGACTTCGCTGTTTACGGGGGTGATTTTGCTGCCGATCGTGGGCAACGCTGCCGAACACGCGACGGCTGTTACAGTCGCCATGAAGGGCAAGATGGATCTGTCTGTCTCGGTGGCAGTGGGATCAAGTTTGCAGATTGCGTTGTTTGTGGCTCCGGTGCTGGTGATTGCGGGATGGCTGCTGAATAAGCCGATGGATTTGAACTTCAATCCATTTGAGTTAGTGGCGGTTTCGGTGGCGGTGTTGATTACCAACTCGATTAGCTCAGATGGTCGATCGAACTGGCTCGAAGGCACGCTACTCCTCGCGGCTTATGTGCTGTTGGGGTTCGCGTTTTATTTTCATCCCGTCATTGATGGAATGGGTTAAGCCCCAATTACGGCAGACATTTCTCGGTATCGGATATGGGCTTGATGGCTCCAGGTGGCAAGGTCAGCGAGAGAGCGATCGCGATACACTCCATACCGTTCTTGCTTGTTGCGAATCTTCTGCGGCAGGGCGGGCAGAATTCCAAAGTTGGGAGGCATCGGCTGAAAGTGCTTGGGCGACGCAGAACTGATGAAGTCAAACAGCGATCCCATCATGGTGGTGACGGGAAGTGAGACGGTGGGCAACCCCAAAGCAACACGAGCCGCATTCGTGCCTGCTAGCCAACCTCCAGCCGTCGCAGCCGTATAGCCCTCAGTGCCACAAAGCTGTCCGGCAGCGAGCAAAGTCGGACGTTGTTTGAATTGCAGAGTGGCGTGCAAAAGTTCGGGAGAATTGATAAAGGTATTGCGGTGCATCACGCCCATACGGACAAATTCGGCATTCTCTAAACCGGGGATCAGTTTGAACACGCGCTTTTGTTCGCCCCACTTGAGATTGGTTTGAAAGCCGACCATATTCCAAAGCTGTCCGCCTTTGTCTTC
>JBBQYE010000120.1:0-9164 GCA_038208945.1 Leptolyngbyales cyanobacterium
GTCGGCTCGTGCGGTGGCTCGATCGACAATATTCGTCACCCCGTAGCCATACTGCAAAAGCTCTCGATCTTCAAAAGGTTTGAGCAATCGATCTGTGAATCCTGCGAAGTGAATCGCCTTCCAAAAGCGATTGCCGGGACGTGCGAAATGGTGTCCGACTGCCACGCTATAGAGACTTGGATTGATGCCACAAAACATAATCGTTAAGTCAGGGGCAAGAATGTCAGACATCATCTTTCCGGTTGCGGCTTGGATGTCTTGTTTAGTAGGTTTAGCGTTCATTTGAGTGATAATTTAATGACTAGCACTGCGTGCTCCGACTCGTTCTGCCCACTGTTGTAATAATTCTATCCGCGGCTGAGAGATCGACGCGAGGGGAACCGTTTCTTGAATCGATTCTAAAATGTCATCAGTGGTGAAATCTTGGCGTTGCCCACTCTGACCTTTGCCGAAAGCTCGGTGCATTCCATCGGTGATCACTTGCTCGATTTCTGCACCGCTAAAGTTTCGGGCTGTCCAGGCTAACTTCTCGCAGTCAAACTCTCGCAAACGACTGGGGCGCAATCGTTGCAGATAGATCTTAAAGATTTCTTGTCGCTCTCGATCGCTGGGCAAATTGAGAAAGAATATCTCATCAAACCGTCCTTTTCGCAACAGTTCAGCCGGGAGAATCTGCACATTATTTGCGGTGGCAACGATAAATACAGGACTGGTTTTTTCCTGCATCCAGGTGATCAGAGTGCCAAAGACGCGGCGGCTCGTGCCCGAATCGCCATCGCTGCTGCTGTTCAAGTTGCCAAACGCTTTGTCGAGTTCGTCGATCCACAGCACGCACGGCGCGATCGCCTCTGCAATTTGAATCATTTGGCGCATTCGGCTCTCACTTTCTCCCACAATGCCGCCAAAGAGCCGACCCGGATCGAGTCTGAGCAGAGGCAACCGCCACTCATGAGCGATCGTCTTCGCAGAGAGTGATGTCCCAGTGCCTTGAATGCCCACCAACAGCAGCCCTTTGGGGTTGGGAATGCCATATCGACGCGCCTCCTCGGTGAAGACATCTTGCCGCATTCTCACCCATTGCTTAAGATTTTCTAACCCGCCGACACTTTTAAGTGATCGCGCTGCGGTGAAAAACTCTAAAATTCCGGTTTGCCGAATCGCTTGTTTTTTTGCTTCTAATACTTCGTTAATGTCAGTTTCATTGACTTGCTGTTTGGCGGCGAGTGCCTTAGCTAACACCCGTTCGATGCGCGATCGACTCAATCCCTGGCAGGCTTTGACGAGTTGTTCGCGGGCGAGTTCGGTGAGGTGCAGTTTGTCTGGCATCACGAGTTGAGAAATGAGTGCATCAATCTCGATCGCGTTCGGCAATGGAATATCAATCACCGTCACGGCTTCGGTTAATTCGACGGGCAGTTCTAGCGTGTGGCTGAGTAGCACGATCGTGGTACGGCTGCGTTTAAGTTCGTGTGCCAGATTCTTTAACTCGCGCACGATCGGAACGCTGTCTTTGCTGTTAGGTTGTTTTAGAAATGGGTGTAAGTCTCGCAGCACAAAGATTACGCCATCTTGTTTTGCAGCGTTGGCAATGCGTCCCAATGCCCCCATGACGCTGCCTTTGTCGGTGCCGTTATCGGTCCAACCTCGGACAATATCCCACAGTAGAATGGCTCGATCGGGCTGGCTTTTCGCTGCAACTTGACGCAAAACCTCCTCGACGGGCGCTTCTTCGACTGCCACCAGGTAGAGAATTGGATAATGCGCTCGAATCATTAAATCGAGTTGGTCAATTAACGCTTGATGAGGCGACGGGTAAGAAGAAATCATCATCGACAGCAACGGCAGACTCTCTTCTCTAGCATGGCGCTTTAAGCGACCTTGTGGACAGGAAACCTGAGTTAACCCGATCTTTAATCAGATTTAACCTCTAACGTCACGTTGTGATGAATGCTGATAAATGCGACTCGATGCTAACGGAGTTAGGGTTTTCGCTCGTTTATGCCCCCGTCTGAAATCCCTGAGTTCCAGCAGTCTTCTCAACAGCTTTGTGTTTTGCTCGTCGAAGATGAAACCATCATTCGCGAAACGGTTGCGATCGCGCTAACCGACGAAGGTTACGACGTGATCACGGCTGACAATGGGCGACAAGCGCTTAACTTGATTCGCAGTGCAATGATGAGAGACGACGGAACCTTCTCGATCGACCTAATCATTTTAGACTTGATGCTTCCCGATGTGAATGGATTAGATATCTGTCGATCGCTCCGACAACAAAACAATTTCACTCCTATCCTAATTTTGAGTGCGCGGGGCAGCGAAATGGATGTGGTTGTTGGCTTAGAAGTGGGAGCAGATGATTATCTGGTTAAACCGTTTGGCTTGCGAGAACTGATCGCCCGATGTCGAGTGTTGCTACGACGCAGCCGCCTTTCTGCCCAGACGCTTGTTCAGCCTGTGCTTGAATTTCAAGATGTGGTGCTCTATCTTCAAGAATATCGGGTGACGGTGCGCGGCGAAGCGGTGAGTTTGTCTCCCAAAGAATGGATGCTACTGGAATTATTCATGCGCCATCCGCGTCGGGTTTTTTCTCGTGACCAACTGCTAGAGCGCATCTGGGGCATCGAATCGATGAGCGACCCAAAAACAGTCGATGTGCATATTCGCTGGCTGCGAGAGAAGTTAGAGATTGATCCGAGCGCTCCTCGATACATCATTACAGTTCGAGGATTTGGCTATCGATTGGGATGAACAGAACGCCATCATTACTGCAATACCTGCGATTTTTCAGGCGAAGCGATCGCTAGTATAGGCTTTAATGGGTCTGGGTTTAACGGTTTGCCAAGGATAGCGCGGCTGAAGCTTGTTAAGCGGAAAGCTGGTCAGACGAGTTTCAATATGAGCTTTCTCCGCGTCGGTCAATTCAAACATTTCATAGACGGTTTGATCGATATGAGCGAGTGCTGCAAAAAAATCAGACTCGACTTGTTGAAAGCCCGCTAATCGGTGTCGATAGGTTGACATGAGAGCAGCGTAGTCTTGAGGAACGAGTAATTTCTGAATAATGGCTCTAGAAATGGTGGTGTCTTCATCGGCGTTGAGGGTCAAAAGTTTGTAGACTAACTCAGCAACATCGGCATCTACGAGTTCTAGAGAAAATAATCCGGCTCGAATGCTGTTGTCGTCTAAACTCAGTTCTTCTACTTGCACATCTTCAGGACTCCAGTTAGAAAAGTTAAGCCCTAAATTTCTGTCGCTCAATTTATACCGACTTGTTGCAATTCGTGTCTCAACTTCAGATAATAACCATTCATCAGGATTGTTTTTAGCGATCGCTGCTAACTGTGCCAGTTCGTTGTAACCCTCTACTAATCGTTGTTCAATGATTGGATCTAGAGTCCTGACCCAAGGTAAAGCTTCAAGTGTACGAGGGTAGTTGGTGGAATAAAACCCTTGAATGGCAACGCTTCTAAGGCGAATTGCCCAATAGAATCTAGCTAGCTTGCTATTAATATAAGCAGCCACTGCTTCTAGCGAAACTCCACCTAACTTGGGCAGGGCAACTAATACTGTATCTACTGCTGCCAAAGACAGTTCGTCACGACTTGATACGATTGAAGCAGTTGGGGCGAGAGTGAACTTAGCAACTGCAAGGAAACGTTCATGGGTTTGGCTTGCCCACAGACTTAGCTTGCCATATTGTCGTTCTTTAACAGTATCTAAATTAACCCAGCCCACAGGTTCTCCTGCCCAGCCCATTGATATGCTACGTCCTGCAACAACTTGAACAGAATTTGTTCCGATCGATTCTGCTGTAACTTCTGTGCCTCCCCGTTGGATTCCATAGGTAAACCAGAAAGGGCGATTATTGCGACTCAGTTGCCGTGCAACCGCTTCCTTTAACTCCACTACATTTCCACCGTTGCCATTGGGGTATAGCCTTTTCAGAATTGGCACGTCTTCAGGATGCAGCAAAGGCAGTAAATAGTCTCCCCACAATGCTTCTGCTGTGTTACTGGGATCGATATCTGTAACTCTTGGACTGACCTTAGCATCAAAAAAATCTTTGTACTTGATTTTGACGGGCGGCTCATCGCTTCGCCACGTTGCCGGAACCAGTAGTTCAATCTCATCATCCTCTTGCGCCGCAGTTTTTTCGATCACCAGCAACATGGGAATCACACTCGCGTCCCACTGTTTTCCAGCAAACTCTAACCAAACGATTTTTCGTAAAGCCGCGTCTCGTCGTGGATAAAGCAATTTCCACACCTTCGCGGCTGCTTCTGAGTTGGCATAACCCCCACTCACAACCATGCCTAAAAAGCCACCTGCCTCTAGAGATTCAGTCAAAGCACGATAGAGAAACACTAAACCTGTATCTGCATTCTGTCCCCAGATCTGGTGCCACAGCCCGCGCATCTCATCGTTATACTTCACCCGCTCTGCCCGGATATAAGGCGGATTGCCCACAATATATTTCCACTGTCCGCCATCCCGCTCTGCCGAACCAGGAGCCAAAAATCCTTCCCCCAACAGCGGAACCAGATCCGATTCTCGCAGCAGACTATTTAAGTTGTAGACATGAATTTGAGGAACATTGACTGGGTTCGTCGAAGGCTTAAAGCGCACCAACGCCCACATCAACTGAAAGTGACTAATAAACGCGGCAAACGGGTTTAGATCAAATCCCCAAACGGTTGTCTGCAACTCTTGCAAAACGACATCTGCATCCAATCCTCTGGTTTTTGCATCTTGCAGACAACGATGAACATAACGCACCAAAAACGAACCACTGCCACAGGATGGATCAAGCAATTTTCCCTCACCATGACTAAATACTGTTTGCTCTAACAACCAATCGACGATCGCAGCAGGCGTATAAAACTCTCCTAACCGTTTTCGTTTAGCAGTGGGCAAAAATGTTTGATAGATGTCCCCCAAGATTTCTTCCGACAACCCCGAAAAATCATAGGCATTAAATCGCAAAATCAGGCGCTGCAACGCTTCATCTAACGCGCCGTTGGTTTCGTAGATCCAGTCAAATAAGTTGCGCTCAAATGGCTCGTGATAGAGCCGCCCAACATCTTTAGCTACTAACTGCACCAGAGCTTTGGCATCACCCGTCAACTGATCCACAAATGCTGCCCAATCTCGCGGTCCTCCGTTGGATAATCGTCGTTTTTTCGTTAGCTTTAGATCTTCCACCAATCGTAAAAACAACACACGAGCAACCAGCACAGCAACAGAATCGGCAATGAAGGATTCTCGAATTCGTTCTTCAACTTGCTTGCCTTTTGCATTGACATCTCGCCCATATTGGTCTTCAAATCGAGATAAAAGATCCTCAAACAAATGTCGATGGAAGTCAAACCTAAACCGTAGCCGCACTAATGCCCGTCGCTGGGTGTCACCCGTATCCACTAAGTTTCGTTGAATTTCCTGTTCCTGACATTTGAATTCTTCATACTGCTGGATCAAAGTCGCGATCGCTTGTTCTGCGGCAATGCCCAACTCGGTAAAGCTGGTTTGCAAATCTTGCCGCAGCCGATCGAGCGTCTCAGGGGCATCCAACTTTAAGTAAACGTAGGGCAATTGTCCATCAATAAAGGTCGCCCACTGATTAGAGTGAGTCGCCTGTTCGCAGGAAAGAAGCTTCAGCCTTTCCCGTAATTCTTCAAACGTGATTTCAGACAAATTGCATGGATCTTCAAATCCTTCAACTGCCTCACCCGTTGGCAAAACGAGCCAAAGATAATGGGCTGTTAGAAATAAAACGTACCGAGTTAAGCCCTCAACATACTTACGTTTTTGGTTCCACAGCTTGCGTCGTCCACTCTCTGTATTGAGTTCTGCATCATCTTTCTTGAGATCTCCCACGACCCAAGAAATTTTCTCTGGAGTCAGTAGCTTAATGTCTGGATAGCCACCCCCACCTGCATCTTCAGTTACAACGCGATCTTTTGGATAATCCAGCAATCCAGCTAAAAAATCACGAACATCTGGGTTGTACGATCGTTCGGGTCGATTCCAATCTAGAGTAAGCCATTTTGCCAGAGGATCTGATTGCTGTCTTTTCGGTCTACTGCTGGACAAAACATTTAACCTCTCTGCTTCCAAACGTTTTAGATGGATCACCAGCAGAGAAGTAGGTTAGCACTGAATCCGAGAGTATCAGTAATTCTTAAGAAACTTACATTCCGTGATGATTGAACCTCTAAAAGATTTTTCTATTTGGGAAATACTCAGCTAAACATTTATCATCTGTCTACGGTCAGAAAGGCAGCAAACGAAAGAAGGGCGATCAACCTTTCAAGCGATTGATTCAAATGACGTATGATGTTGTCATTATAAATAAAATTCCAGTCAAGATTTCCCTGCGAACTTCATTATGAATTCAGCCTCGATCGTCCCCTCATCAGTCACTGAATCTCGCAATCATTCTAGATTATTAATTGTGGCGGGAATTTTGATTGGCATGGGGTTAGCAGGATTTTTTGACGGCATTGTATTACATCAAGTTTTGCAATAGCACCATATGTTAAGTAGCGTTCGTCCTGGTGATAACGTTGCCAATCTAAAAATTAATACTTTTTGGGACGGAATTTTTCACATAGGTGCTTACATTTTGACTATCAGCGGATTGGTCTTACTGTGGCGTGCCTATCAACAATCTGATTCGATTAAGTCATCTAAATCTTTGATCGGTTCAATCTTAATCGGTGCTGGCTCGTTTGATCTGATTGAAGGGCTAGTTGATCACCAAATTCTAGGCATTCATCATGTCAAACCCGGAGTCCACTGGTTTGCTTGGGATATGGGATTTTTGGCGTTAGGATTTCTACTCGCAGCGATTGGTTGGTTAATTCTTAGCCGCGAACTGAGACTCGATCGCCCATCCCAAAAAACTGCTGGCAGCGATTAAACGCCCTCATCTAAGCTCTGCCTTCCGATAGACAAATAATTAGAATAAGACCTTCTAGGATTACACTTAAGGGGTAGTAGCAGTTCTTAATCGGGTGGTTTTTCCTGTTCGAGATAAAAGATCTCGAATTGATGTCTGCCCTACAATTGCAGGATTAATGGAGAGTGAGCGATGAACGCGATTCGTGTAGCTTTAATTGAAGATCACGATTTGACACGATTTGGCATTCGTGCAATTTTGCAGCAGCAACCAGACATTGAAATTGTTGGCGAAGCAAGAGACGCAAAATCAGGGCTAAAATTGCTAGAAACTACCCGACCTGATGTTGCGATCGTTGATGTGGGTTTACCCGACATGACAGGCATTGAGTTAACCCAGCGCTTCAAAAAATCTCAAGCCGCCGAAGAGTCTGCCTCAAAGACTGGCGTGTTGATCATGACCATGCAAGATGATGAATCTGTGGTGCTGGCTGCGTTTGCGGCGGGGGCAGATTCTTATTGCATGAAAGATACGAGCTTTAATCGCTTGTCTGAAGCCGTCAAAACCACCGCAGAAGGCAACGCTTGGATCGATCCGGCGATCGCTCGAATTGTGCTTCATCAAGTGCAAGCGCCTCCTGACCAGGCGGCAGCTCCTGCCTCTAGCACGATCAATATCAATCGGCTATCTGACGAAGATAACGAGATAATGTTGACCTATCCGCTCACTGAGCGCGAGTTAGAAGTGCTGCGGCTGATCGTCGATGGATGCAGCAATGCCCAGATTGCTGAGAAGCTCTACATCACGGTCGGAACGGTCAAAACGCACGTTCGCAACATTTTGAATAAGCTATGTGCCGACGATCGGACTCAAGTTGCCGTGCGCGCACTCAGAGCAGGATTGGTTCAGTAGTTAGGTTCTGTCGCTCTAAACTTTCTGATCGAGACGAATCGCTTCTTCTAAAGCAGCTTTTTCTTTAGCTCGATGCTCATAGGGTTGGAGGCGATCGGCACTCCAACCTGTCAGAATTTGTAGATCATTTAATTTGATTCCCCTCATCAACATTTCGATACACCAGGTTTGCTGAGCTTGCTCGATCGTCGGAGGTTGCCCCTCTGGAGTCAGAGATTCCTGCGTTAACTCTTGCCATTGTTGCCTCAGATCGGCTTCAGATAGAGGTCTTCCATCCTCATTGAGAAACAAGGCTGACTGCTGATCTTTGCGGCTTTTGAGCCATTGAGTCAGCGGATTTTTGGTGTAAGAACCATAGCGTTTGCCCATAATCCATTGATTGACGGGCACCTGCCGCACATCGCCCTGAGTCACCTGCAAAAGCTGCTGATGAGCGTCGTGAATGTAATGCGATCGCTCCAGTCTCGCCATCTCTGCCACACTTAATCCTGCTCCAAACAATATATAAGCCCACGCATAGGGCTGTAATCCTTGTTTTTTGGCGCGCTGCAAAATCGAATGCACTAACTGAGCCGGGAGGTCGGCGACTCGCTCGATCGTGGCTCGTTCCGCTCGCACCAAACTGCTCGACGGCTCCGAGGGTGAGACGGCTCCGTGCAAAAACAAGGTGACGAGATTCTCTAAAAAATCCTGTCTGTTTTGCCAGAGGTCATGAAATTCGCTCGTAAACTCAATCACGGCATATCCCAACAGCATTCCATTCAGTAAACTTGCGAGTCGTTCGGCTGACAGATAGCTGTTTAGCTGCCCACGATCGATGACGGTTTGAAAATATTCAGCAACATAGCGATTGGCTTGCGTGAATCCTTGCCCTAATGCCTGTCGATTTTCAGACGGATATTGCCCCGCCTCACCGACCACCGATCGCACCACTTCTGGCACTCGCTCTAAGGCTTGCAGGCAGGCAGTCGCATATTTATTCAGCGCTTGATGCAGGCTACTTGTCTGATGGGCTTGCTCAACCAGCGTTTGCCCCAGAGTCGTAAACACGGCGGCTTCTTCAATCACGGCTAACAGCAGCCCATGTTTATTGCCAAACTGCCGAAATAGCGTTACTTCGTTGACATCGGCTCGCTCTGCAATTTGTTTGGTGGTGGTTTCAGTCACTCCTTGCGAGGCAAATAGGTCTAATGCAGCGGTGATTAACCGTTGGCGAGTCGGGTTTCGTTGAGAAGACATAGACAAAATGCAAGTAGCACTTGCAGAAATCACGAAGACTTGTTAAGGTTATAAATGTAAGCAGCACTTGCATTCACTCCTCTACTGTAACGGT
Source organism: Leptolyngbyales cyanobacterium (assembly GCA_038208945.1). GTDB lineage: Bacteria > Cyanobacteriota > Cyanobacteriia > Leptolyngbyales > Leptolyngbyaceae > Phormidesmis_A. The sequence continues at coordinate 9,144 of JBBQYE010000120.1, forward strand.
CTTCTAGCAGAAGCGCAGATG
>JBBQYE010000121.1:0-9158 GCA_038208945.1 Leptolyngbyales cyanobacterium
CCAGCATGGAGACTTAGTGTGGAATTTTAGCATTCCGCCTAGCCATCCTGCATCGTTACATCTGCGGGGTGGCTAGGTTTTTGGGTTTTCTTCCCCCACCATCACCGGAGAAACCCCAAATGAACTACAACATCCGTTAACTTTTGTCGATCGATTCCCCTCCAAGCGAGAACGACTCGATTCGATTTGTCTTGATTGGCAGTCGCGATCGCATCACCGAGACGATTCACACCCTGCATCACCTCGGATTTGCCGAAGCTGGTTCATGGAGTCCGATCGTTCCGGTTCCCGACTCGACCGAAGCGATGGCATTGCTCAAGCGAACCCGATCGCGATAGCAGCGTCGCACTTCAAGTCGAAGTGTTCGTTCTCAGCAGTCACCCGATCGCAGGCGTTTGGCACCCGATCGGGCGACTTCTGCAAGGAAACGCCTCCCTTTGGCACCCGATCGCGCGACTTCCATAAGAGAACGCCTCCCTTTGGCACCCGATCGCGCGTGTCTTCTTATCGATCAGGCACGTTTAGCAGCAAAACGCACGAGGTTAGCACCCGATCGCCTTCCGACAGCATCCGCGGTGGAATGGTTTTGAAGGACATTGAAATCTAGCGGAAGTTTTAGGGGCACGATCGCTGCCTTTCGCGATGTTATCGTTGAGCGATCACTATAGAAGACTTCTTTGAGCTTTAATCCTATTCGCGACGCAACTCTTCGGGGATGCCGATTGCAGAAATCCCCGCGATCGCTCTCAAGCTTTGACCTCTCAACAGTTCAATAAAACTGAGTGGACGTTTTTCAAATTGAGCGACAGACTCGATCGCAGACAGCAAAGATCCAGCAGCATCGGTTTCAGAATAGCCGCGTCGTTGAGCGACTTGAAGGGCGCGCTCGTCGGCATCCAATTCGATGCTAGTGCTGTGGTTGTTGCGCCAGATTTGAGTGGCTGAGATCGCGCTCAGCGCACTGGCTACAGCAACGCCCACAAAATCCTGCTGCATCAGTTCTACGCCTGTGCCTAACAACCCTGCGGCAACGAGTCCAAAATTGAGGTTGGGCTGAAACCATTTGACCGCACCCAACCAATTGACCGTCCGTAAAATGAGTAAATCTCGCTGAGATCGAGACAGACGACTCCAAAAATCAAAATTGATGTAGATCGGACGATCGCGCATCCACGGCATTGGCAGTGGAGCATCAATCACTAATCGCTGCTCTGGCTTGCTGATCAATTTGGTCGTCATTCGTCCAGAGGCTGGCATCACATCCAGCAGGCGACGAATTTCTGGCTCTGGGTTCATCATTTCCTGATTTTAAGGCACCGAGAATCGATCGAGGGTAATCGGGCTGACCCTTTTGACTAAAGTCGTTGGGGAATCTCAGTTGCCCTCGATCGATCGGTGCTCACTGACCCAAAAACAGCAGGTCGGGGGAAACCGAGTTAATCAAAATAAACACGGTGAGCGCAAGACTAGTAAACAGCACCGCTAACACAGGAGCGTTAGACAAATATTTTAAGAAAGCAGATGACATATTGAAACCTCCTAAGAAAGTAATTCACGCATTTTGAGTTTTGGAGCTTGAGTCAATGGTCTCGCTAAGAACGCCACCAAATGACTCAAATACCGACTTCTTAGCGAGGCGAAACCGTGATTTTGGAATCATCTTCCTGAAGTTCACCCGTAAGAATCTGCTTGACAAAAGTCAAAGGCCAAAACAGAGCAGCAATGAAGCTTTGAATCGCAACAGGCACATCGATTTGAATCTCTTTATACTCATTGATGCCGTCTTTATGAACGGTTTGCAGATAGTTGCGACCTGCCCAACCCAGCCAACCAGCCAGATATAAAAACAGCACGCCCGGAATAATAAACTCGCCTGCATGATTGAGATGACCATCTGCAATCAAATGAGGCAAGCCGTCAACTTTGCCGCATAACAAGCCCGCATCTGCGTATTTTTGAAACCGCTCTGCTGCCGTTGCGCTGACAGAATCTTTAGCGCGTTGAGCAAACGCCGCAGAATCACGGCAAGGCACGAGTAACCCAGACACGTCTGAATCAGCCGAGGCAGAAGGCGCAGCCCCAAACCAAAGGGCAAAAACGAGCATTAAAGCAAACAACTGTCGCATGGAATTGTTTCCCTTTATTAAGAAGAGTGAACAGTGCAAAAAGATGAGACTTCTTGCAGAACTGAATTCTCTAGACCGTGCAGCGTTCCAATGGTAATTAGACCTGCACAGACAGAGTTTAAGCTACTGTTGAATAGCCCATTCCTTAAAAAAATTAGCAGCAAATGGCAACGGTTTTAGCAATTGAAACAAGTTGTGACGAAACAGCCGTAGCGATCGTTAAAAATCGTCACGTCATGAGCAGCATCGTGTCGTCTCAAATTGCCATTCATCGTCAATATGGCGGCGTGGTGCCAGAGGTGGCGTCGCGTCAGCACGTCGAAACTGTCAATCAAGCGATCGCCCAAGCCCTAACCGACGCGAAACTCGATTGGTCAAATGTGGACGCGATCGCTGCCACTTGCGCTCCGGGATTGGTCGGCGCACTGTTGGTTGGGTTGACTGCCGCAAAGACGCTGGCACTCGTTCACCAAAAGCCTCTGGTTGGCGTTCATCATTTAGAGGGGCACATCTACGCCTCTTATTTGACTGACCCGACGCTAGAGCCGCCTTTTCTCTGTTTGCTAGTGTCGGGCGGACACACGAGCCTGATTTATGTCAAAGAATGCGGCATCTACGAGATTTTGGGACAAACCCGCGACGATGCGGCAGGAGAAGCCTTTGATAAAGTGGCTCGATTACTGAATCTAGGGTATCCGGGCGGTCCGATTCTCGATCGTCTCGCGGCTGAGGGCAACTCCAAGGCATTCCCGCTGCCAGAAGGAAAAGTGTCGCGTCCAGAAGGCGGATTTCATCGCTATGACTCTAGCTTTAGTGGCTTAAAGACCGCTGTGCTGAGACTGACGCAAACCCTTCAGCAAGAGGGTCAACCGCTACCCGTGAATGATATCGCCGCTAGTTTTCAGGCAACCGTTGCCAAAGCGTTAACTAAACGAGCGATCGCCTGTGCTTTAGATTATGGATTGAGCACGATCGTAGTGGGCGGTGGCGTAGCGGCAAACAGCGGACTTCGGCAACACCTGCAAGCGGCGGCAAGTCAGCACAATCTGCGAGTGCTGTTTCCCCCAATGAAGTTTTGCACCGACAACGCGGCAATGATTGGCTGTGCGGCAGCAGAACATTTTGAGAAAGGACACACCTCACCTCTGACGCTAGGAGCGCAGTCGAGATTGCCCGTGTCAGAGGTGATGACGCTTTATCGCTCTAGCGCTAACTCCCACTCTGCTAACTGACCGTTCCAAGTCGGTTGAGCCGTTTCTCCCACCACATAGGGTCCCCAATAGCGCTGAGAGCCATCTTGAGCAAAGGCGACCACCACATCGCCTTTTTTGAGCGTCACGGTGCGGTTTGGCAAAGATACTAACAAGCCTTTCTCGCTGCCTTCGTTGGGCGAAAAATCCCAGTGAGAGGGGGAGTCAAAGCCAGCAGGCATCACTTCCCCAGATTTGGCATTTGTGCTTTTAGGTTGACGACTCAATAAAGCCACCCGCAAAGGATGCTCCGATCGATTGCTCACTCGTAAGGTGCCCTGACGTGCCGCTGCCATTGCGGGATCAATTTTATCGATCGGGGACGCAGTGCTCGAAGTCTGTCCGTCATTCTTAGCGAGTTTTGGCTCACCTGTTTGAGACGGATCGGTTTTAATCATCGGGATCGAGTCGGGGGCTGTCACGGCGACTTCAATCTGAAATCGTCTCAGCACTAGCCATCCCCCAATCAGCAGCACTGCTGTAAATAACGCAATTTTGGTCGCAGGGTTTCCTTTTACCTTCATTTCTTTTATCGACCCCGCATCTTCTTCTACTCTAGTAATAGCAATCCCTGAAGCGATCGGGGAAGAAATCTTTTGGTAACTGAGTCTTCACCCTCTGTATGCAAAATACTCGCCTAAATGATCTTGTAGGAGTTGTGACGGGTCAAATCGGTCAATTGTTTCAAAATCCGTGGCGGCGCGCGTCGCTGCTGGTGATTAGTCTGCTTTTCGGCTTTTATTTGGGCACAGCCATTTCAACCACGACGGGGCAACAGGCACAGTTAGATATCGTCGTCGCGACTATTTTGGTGGTGCTAACTGAAAGCGTTAGTCGGATTATTTATGGAGGAAGCGATCGAGTGCGGCGATCGCTTCCCGCACGAATCATCAATATTCTCAAAATCGGCATAACTTACAGCCTGTTTATTGATGCTTTGAAGTTAGGCAGCTAGGGAAGGATTGCAGACTTTTCAAACTGATGGACTAGAAATCCTCACCTCAGTTGACAACCGTTTAAGATAATCAATGGGCACATTCTCTACTGCGCGTTTGCAAGAGATTGCCTGATAATTAGCCGAGCGTTGAGAATTGGAGACGAGAACATGGAAGTAAACTGCGCTGAAGCCTGCAAAAACGGATGCATCTTAGGCGATGATTGTCCCAACACCGAATATAAAGAGCAAACAGCCAAATTTATTCAAGAAACTTCGCTCGACCAAATGATTGCAATGGCAGAAGAAGCCGCTCGCAAAAGGCGAACGGCTCCTCCCCAATGGATCTTGCCCGAAGACTAATTCTGTTTAAATTCGCTATTCAAATCCCCGGCTTTGTTGAGATTGCAGAGTCGGGGATTTTTACTTCAGCGAGTGACCGCGATCGGCACTCCTCGAAAGGCAACTGTCTCAGGAATCTGTAAATCAATGCGGTTCAGATCTTGAGGAACACGCAGCATCACCGTCACATCAGCCGACTCACCTGGACGCAGACTATAAAGCGACAGAGCCTTTCCAGAAGGAGTTTGGAAATCGAGAGTTGGGTAGCGCCTATTGGTTCGGGAATTGATGGCAACGGTTTGAGCCAGATTGATATCTCCGAGTCCCTGCACTTGCTCGTTCACACGCCGAACACGCATCTTTAGGTTCACTACATTTGAATTATTCGCCCCGCTGACTCGATCGGCAGACAGCAGTTCAATCTGTCCGGTTCCTCCATACACAGGCTCAACAAATCGACTTGGCTCTACGCGTTGGGCGATCGGAGGCAGATTACCCGGAGGCGCAGACGATTGGCTAAACGGTTTAGGCGTAGAGCTAGCTGCTGACCCAGGCGCTGGACGGTTTGTTGTCTGCTGCATTGCCTGCACTTCTCGACGTGCCCTGACTCCTTCAACCATTGCTACACCGCTAAAGAAGAATGACACGATCGAAAACAGCAAGGCTAGCCCGGTTGCTGTATCGGCAACTAGATTGCCTGCGCCTTCCCTGACTCCACCAACACTTGGGCGGCTCGAACGTCGATCGATACCCCGCCCTTGAAATTTGGGACGCTCAAGGTCTCGTTCTTGCACCATGATAATTACCCCGAAGTGTTGTGTCCTTCAAGGCTACGGAAAGTGTTAGATTTTTTGCTCCCTCTTAAGGGGAGATTCCACAATAGCTTTCTCCTCCGTTTGTAGCAGGCAATATGAGCAGTTCAGTAAACAATGTACCGAACCGATCGGGTCATTAGAAACTCACTTTTAACTCTAGAGATCAACAGTTTCACTGGCAAAGGTTGAAACACTGTGCGGGAAAACCGCTGCCTTTTTTGAAATAATTTGTCAGCCGAGGACTGCATGACGTTCAGGTTTTTCGACCTAGTTTTGAGTCTTTTTTATCATGTCTTCATTACACTGATGCTTGCTGGCGCTGATAGAGCGACCAATATAAACCCTTCGATCGTAGCAACTGCTCATGAGTGCCTTTTTCAGCAATCACGCCTTTCTCCATCACGAGAATGAGATCAGCCCGTTTGAGCGGCGCAAATCGGTGAGCGATCAGAAACACAGTTTTGCTTTCTGCCAGCTTTTGCAGATTTTGCAGAACTTGCTGTTCAGTTTCGCTGTCTAAGGCACTCGTCGCTTCATCTAAAACAAGCATGGGGGCATCTGAGAGAAACAGTCGAGCCAGCGCAACTCGTTGCCGTTGTCCACCTGATAGTGCTGTGCCGCGTTCTCCCACATTCGTTTCATAGCCGTGCGGAAGTTCGCTGATAAAATCGTGAGCGACTGCCAAACGAGCCGCTTCGACCACCTGTTCTGCACTCACGTCAGGACGACCCAGGCTGATATTTTCTAAAACGCTGCCGTTAAAGAGAAAATCTTCTTGCAGCACGACTGCCATTTGGCTGCGAAGTGAGTGCAGGTCAGCGCTCTTAATATCAAAGCCATCCACCAGAATGCGCCCTGACTCAGGCTGATAAAGTCGCTGCAAAAGTTTAGATAACGTACTTTTACCCGAACCACTGCGCCCGACGACACCGACCAGCATTCCCGGTTCAGAAGTAAACGAGATGCCTTTCAGCACAGGTTCTTGCTCAGGGTTGTAGCGAAAAAAGACTTGATCAAATGTGGTTTGACCCTTGAGCGGAGGCAGCACCAAACCTGATCCGGGTTCTGCTTCAGGGGCAACGTTGAGAATATCACCAATGCGATCGACCGACAGCAGCACCTGCTGCAAGTTTTGCCAAAGCTGTACGAGGCGAAGCAGCGGACCCGTCACCCGTCCTGACAGCATTTGAAACGCGACTAGCTGACCAACGGTTAATTTTTGTTCGATTACCAGATGGGCACCAAACCACAAAATCAGTAAATACGACAAGTTGGTGAGAAAATCACCCAGGTTATTGCTGATGTTAGAAGTCGTAGACGCTTTAAAACTGGTGCGAATGTAGCGCGCAAATAACCCTTCCCAGCGATCGCGCGATGCCTTTTCTGCCGAGTGCGCCTTGACTGAGTGAATTCCTGTAATCGTCTCAACTAAAAAAGACTGACTATCGGCACTGCGGTTAAACGTCTCATTGAGCCAGTTTCGCAAAATCGGGGTCGTGGTCAACGTCAACGCTGCATAGAGCGGCAAAACTGCGAGGGCGATCCCCGTGAGCGGAACGCTGTAGAAAAACATCAACGCTAGATAAACCACCGCAAAGAAGCTATCTAGAATCACCGTGAGAGCTGTTCCGGTCAAAAATTGGCGAATGTTCTCCAACTCCTGCACGCGTGCAACAGTATCACCGACTCGTCGCGCCTCAAAATAAGCCAGAGGCAATCGCATCAAGTGACGAAAGAGTTGAGCCGATAGACTCAAATCCAATCGCCGCGCCGTATGTGTAAAGATAAACAGCCGCAGAATTCCGAGAACCGCCTCAAACACCGCCACCGATAGCAGCGCGATCGCCATCACATCTAACGTGGGAATGCTGCCCTGCACCATCACTCGATCGATGACGACCTGAGTGATCAGAGGCGTTCCCAATCCTAAAAGCTGCAAGGTAAATGACGCAAACAGCACTTCACCCAGCAAGCCTTTATAGCGCCAGATCGCCGGGAGAAACCAGCTTAAGTTAAATCGCTCCTGTTTTTGAATCGGTTCAACTTGCCAAAGCTGCCCATCCCAGCGCTGCTGAACGGTCGATCGGTGAATCGCTTCGCAGTTCATGGTTGGGTTGATCGGGTCGGCGATAATTAAGCGATCGCCGCGCACCCCATACACCACTACCCAATGTGGCTCAACTTGAATCGATGTCCCCTGTCCCCTGTCCCCTGACTCTTGGCTCCTGCCCCACAGAATCATCGCTGGAAACGTGAGCAGCCGCAAACTCTGCCAATTAGTCTCAATCCGACGAAGCTGTAGCCCTAATTTCTCAGCCGCATCCACTACATTGGTTGGACGCTGCCCGCGAAGTTGACGCTGCACCCAATCCATCTGAGCCGGATTTTGCAAATGATTAGACACCATCGTTAGACACGCAGCGGCGGTGTTCATTCCCGCTACAAACGGAAAGCCCTCGACTGGGCGAGCCGAGTTATCACTTTCTGGCTGATAGCGAGTGCGCTGAATTGCCCAAAAGCGATCGATATTGGATGAAGACAGCGCTGACCAATGACTTGCTGTCCACTGCACAATTTGCACGTCGTTGCTGGAGGCTCGTGCCTTCCAGCCCGGTAGCTCTAACAGATCGCCCACCCACTCACCGGGTTGCAGCAGCAACGATCGCCCATCATCGGCAACGAGTCGCACCTTGCCCACCAACACAATAATCTGCACATCGGGCGTTTCGGCTGACCAGAGCAACTCTCCAAGCTTGCAGCGCCGGATTTCAGCTTTGGTCTTAAATTGAATCTGCTGTTCTGGGCTGAGGAACGACAGAGGCGGCGATTCCCAGGGCAGATTTGCAGCAATGTCATTGGTAATCATGGGGCTTTTACATCAACATTAAATGGGGTCAACTCGAATTTTGAGACCTACTCTACCTGAAGCTTGACAGTCATTTTTTGAATTTTTTCTGCTAGCCAGCGCTCAAATAGCTCATTTTGCAACGTTTGCCGCAGTTGTTGATTATCTAATGTCGCTGGAATCGTTTGCTCGACTCTAAACAACGCCCAGCGCTGCTCGACTTCGATCGGACCGACCAAATCACCAGGTTCAGCAGAATCGATCGCCGCTCTAATTGTATCGGGCATCGTGCCGCGGCTTACTGGACCCATCATGCCGTTTGAGATGCGATCGTCCGCGATCGAGTGCTCTTGAGCCAGTTCTTCAAAACTTGTCCCTTCTTGAATCTGGATTTTGAGTTCATCCGCAAGTTCTTGATTTTCGACGATGATTCGGGAAAGGACGACGCGATCGAGAAACACTTTACGCTCAATAAAATACTCTTGCAGCTTTGTGTCTACGATCACGCTCTTAAGTTTTTCGACCTTAAAGTTTGAGTTGATTTGGCTATGGAAAGTCGAATAATCTGACCCGTTGCCCTTAAGCCATTCTTGAAATACCTTTGGGTCGGTTAATTGCTGCTGAAGTCGGAAGTCGATCACCGCCTGCTCAATCACCGCAGGGTTAATATCCAGATCGTCTCGCGTAGCAATTTCCTGTTCTAATACATATTGGCGTAGAATGTCGCCCAAAAATCCCTGAAGTTTTCCAGCAGTCTGAAGATATTTCAGACATTCCCTTAACGTAATTGATTGTTCGTCAACCGTGAGAAAAGCTTTAACGTCCATGAGGTTATTTGATTACCCG
>JBBQYE010000122.1:0-9089 GCA_038208945.1 Leptolyngbyales cyanobacterium
AGCCAAAGTTATCAGTCCTTGCTGCAAACGCAGACAGTAGGCTATGATAGTGAAGCGAAATCTAAGGGCGGATGGCGAAACTGGTAGACGCACCACACTCAAAATGTGGCACCGAAAGGTATGGGAGTTCGATTCTCCCTCCGCCCATCTCAACGAAGGAGGGTCACTATGGCTCGACTGCTCAAACGCTGGGAGTCTCCTCGCCGTGAGGGACGCAACCACAAAGGCAAAGGCAGCTCTGCTCGTCAACGACAACTCAAAAAGCAAACTCAAATGCTTCGCAAAAAGCTCCAAGAAGGCTTTGAGCCTGGAGTTAAACAGGGAGAGAACATATTCAGTTCTCTCCCTTATTTTTTGAAAAAAATACCGCAACCCGTTAAAAGAGTAGGCTAAAGTCTAACAGTTGATAGTTTGAGAGCGTCTCGATCGTGGATTATGAAACGGCTCGTCGCTTATTGATCGACCAAAGCAGCGAAAACCTGGGTACTGATAGCTTTGTCGTGCGATTGCAGCAAGGGCAACCGCCGATTCCGGGTCAGGTCACGTCGATTTTGCTGTCGCTCAAAGTTTTGTTTGAGGCACTAAAAGGAGAGACGACGCTCGATCGTGACCTCTCTTACGCGCTCTATCTAATCGCCAGTGAAGGCAGACGACTCTTTGAAGCTGGACTCAAACAAAATTCTGACTGTCCACCTTTATTGGACGAAGACCTCGATCGCATCGCTGCCGCCGTAAAAAGCATTTTTTCGGGAGTTTGGCAATGACTCTAACATTTACGCAACGTCTGTCGGCAGTTGATCGCGACTCCGTTCACCACGTTTTATCCCTGACCGCAGAAGAACGATCGCGATCGCGTCATCCCGTTCAAACTGACGCTGGGGAAGCGGTTTATTTGCATCTTCCCAGAGGCACAACGCTGCGAGAGGGCGATTGGCTTCAAGCTGAATCGGGGGAACTCGCTCAGGTGCGTGCCAACTCCGAACCTGTGCTCACCGTCACGGCTGAGAGGGCGATCGACTTGCTGCAAGCGGCTTATCATCTGGGCAATCGTCACGTTTCGCTCGAAATCACCGAGACTTACTTGCGCCTTTCACCCGATTCGGTGCTGCAAGATTTGCTCAACCATCGCGGGTTAACTGTGATCGAAGAAATTGCCCCGTTTCAGCCAGAAACCGGAGCCTATGGACACCATGCCCACTAATTCTGCGTTGCGAAGTTTGCTACAGCTTGCCAGTCCGACTTTGCCCGTTGGTGCCTACAGCTATTCTGAGGGACTCGAAGCGCTGGCAGATACAATTACGAGTGCAGCCAGTCTCGACCATTGGCTGAGGCAAGAATTGCGCTATGGAGCCATCAGACTAGAGGCAGCGGTGATGATTCGCGCCTATCGATCGAGCCTCGCTCAAGATTTTTTGGCATTGACTGATTGGAATCGCTGGCTGTCAGCCACGCGAGAAACCGAGGAGCTACGATCGCAAAGCTGGCAAATGGGGCGATCGCTGCTGCGACTCATTCAGGGCTTACAGGAGAACGAGACCACAACGCTACTTTTAAAGCAAGATTGCAACTTTGCGATCGCCTTTGGCACCGTCGCGGCTCGATGGCAAATCGACGAACAATCTGCCACTATCGGCTATCTTCACAGTTGGGCAACCAATCTAATTGGTGCAGGCATCAAGCTGATTCCGCTAGGGCAAACGGCAGGGCAACGGCTGCTTTTAGAACTAGATGAGGAACTCGATCGGGCAACTCAGGAGATTCTAACGTTGCAAGATGACGATTTGAGTAGCTGCGGCTGGGGTTTATCATTGGCAAGCATGGCACACGAAACGCTTTATAGTCGCCTGTTTCGCAGTTAAACAATACTGAATATTGAGTGAGATTATATGAATGCTTTTCGAGTCGGAATCGCAGGTCCCGTAGGGTCAGGTAAAACCGCGTTAGTTGATGCGCTCTGCAAAGCAATGCGGCAGACGTTCAATATTGCGGTCGTGACGAATGATATTTATACCCAAGAAGATGCCCAGTTTTTGGTGCGAAGTCAGGCACTAGAGCGCGATCGCATCCTCGGTGTCGAGACGGGCGGCTGTCCACATACAGCAATTCGCGAAGATGCCTCGATGAATTTGGCAGCGATCGAAGAACTCGAACAGCGCTTTCTCAACTTGAATCTGATTTTTGTCGAGAGTGGCGGTGATAATCTAGCGGCTACTTTCAGCCCCGAACTTGTGGATTTAAATGTCTATGTCATTGACGTAGCAGGAGGTGACAAAATCCCGCGTAAAGGAGGACCGGGCATCACAAAATCCGATCTGCTGATTATCAACAAAATCGACCTCGCTCCCTATGTTGGAGCAGATTTGGGCGTGATGGAGCGAGATGCCCAAAAGATGCGAGGACACAAGCCATTTGTGTTCACAAATCTCAAAACTCAAGATGGATTAGGAGCGATCGTAGACTTCATTCAATCCCGCGTAGGGCTGACTTTGGAGACAAACGTAACAACTTAGTCCATTTTTTGTAATCTGCTATACAATCACTCCTCAAAGCCAGTCTTAATATCACAAAGTCACGGCTGAGTCTGTGAGTCCAGTCGTTTGAACAAGGGATTTTAGACGATAGACCCTAGAGATTTATGACCTGAATCTCTAGACCACAGTGACTTTAGACTTGGTTTGACCTCATTGTTTCGATTCGCTCGTGGGGAGCAAAGTAGCTGAATATGACAAAGCGATTTCGTCGGCGTGAATTCCTGATTTTTGGCTCGGCTGCAACGGGCAGTATTTTATTAAAGGCGTGTTCTAGTGCACCCCCGATCGCAGGCAGTTCGACATCTCCGGCAGCCACTACCGCCGCCACGTCTGCTGCGTCGGGCAACACCATTAAAGTGGGCATTTTGCACTCGCTGAGTGGCACGATGGCGATCTCTGAAAAGAGTGTCGTCGATGCCGAGCAACTAGCGATTGAAGAAATCAATAAATCAGGCGGCGTTTTAGGCAAACAGATTGAAGCGATCGTGGAAGATGGCAACTCTGATTGGCCTACCTTTGCTGAGAAAGCCAAGAAATTAATTGACCAAGATAAGGTGGCAACCGTCTTTGGCTGCTGGACTTCTGCCAGCCGCAAAGCCGTGTTGCCCGTGTTTGAGTCGAAGAAGAGCTTGCTCTGGTATCCGGTGCAGTATGAAGGGCAAGAATGTTCTAACAACGTCTTCTACACGGGAGCTGCGCCTAACCAGCAAATCGAGCCTTCGGTGCAGTGGTTGCTCGACAACAAAGGCAAAGACTTCTTCCTTGTCGGGTCAGACTATGTGTTCCCTCGCACGGCAAACACGATTATCAAAGCCCAACTCGCAGCAAAAGGCGGCAAAACCCTGGGTGAAGACTACATTCCTCTCGGCAGCACTGAAGTCAAGGCAGTCATTGCCAAAATCAAGCAAGCGCTGCCCAATGGTGGCGTGATTTACAACAGCTTGAACGGGGACAGCAACGTTGCTTTCTTTAAAGAACTGCAAGCGTCTGGAATGGGTCCTGACAAATATCCGTCGATGTCGGTGAGCATTGCCGAAGAAGAAGTGAAAGCGATCGGGGTGGAATATCTCAAAGGTCACTACGCAGCGTGGAACTACTTCCAAACGGTGGATACTCCTGCGAGTAAGAAGTTTGTCGATGCATTCAAAGCAAAATATGGCGCCGATCGGGTTGTCAATGACCCGATGGAAGCGTCTTACATCATGGTCTATCTGTGGAAGCAAGCGGTCGAGAAAGCGAAAACGGCAGACGATCTCGACAAGGTGAAAATGGCAGCTTATGGACAGACCTTTGATGCCCCTGAAGGTGTGGTGACAATGAACACTAACCATCACCTGTCTAAATTTGTGCGGATTGGTGAAGTCGCAGATGATGGCTTATTTAAGATCGTCTACGCAACCAAAGACGCGGTGAAGCCCATTCCTTGGAACCAGTTTGTGACCGACACCAAAGGCTATGCCTGCGATTGGTCTGATCCTGCAAAAGGCGGCAAATATAAGACGACTTAACTCTGAGTTGGTCAGAGCCGACCGATGCCATATTTTTGAATGCGATAGAGCCATTATCTATCGCATTCACTGAGCAATTTTGGATGAGAAGGGTTGAGTTTCGATCGTGAAGTCGTGCTTTCTCACATAAACTTAATCCCCAAACCTTCTGATTCAGGTTTAGTAAAACGTGCATAGTTTGCACCTTTGCAGAAGACGATCGCACCCACTCCTAGAAGAGATTCTCTAACCCACCAGTTAAGGACATCGCTCTTGAAACATACTCTAAAGCGATTGCCTAAACATTCTGCTTGAATTCACCTTGCATCTCAAAGCACATTTTTCAAATTTGCGCTGTGAGACTCTAGATTCCGTTCGCGTAACCCATTACTCGAAATTTAAATGCTATCAGGATTATTAGACGGTATCTTTAGCGGAATCAGCATCGGTTCCGTTTTGCTGCTAGCAGCGTTGGGACTCGCGATCGTCTTCGGACTCATGGGTGTGATCAATATGGCGCACGGTGAGATAATGATGCTCGGAGCCTACACGACGTTTGTGGTTCAGAACGTGTTTAAAGGCTTTGGCGGCGTGTGGTTTGATCTCTACATTTTCTTTGCGCTAATCGCTGCCTTTATTGTCACGGCTCTGTTTGGCTTAGTGTTAGAGCGGGGTGTAATTCGCTATCTCTATGGCAGACCGCTCGAAACATTGCTGGCAACATGGGGCGTAAGCCTAATTTTGCAGCAGTTTGTGCGCAGCGTTAGCTGGGTTTTAGTGATTGGAATCGTTTTATTTTGTATCCTATTCTTTGGTGCATTAAAACTTTTGTCGCGTCGTCCTGATTTCGATCGCATTCGCAATTGGGTAATCACGATCATGCTGCCATTGTCAGCAGCGATCGCGATCGTGACCGGAATTGTGGTCGGACAGACCTACAAACTTACCGCAACTAAACCCTGGTTTGGTGCCCAAAACGTTGACGTGACTGCGCCCAGATGGCTACGCGGAGGGCTTCCGATCGGAGACTTTCAACTCTCCTACGCTCGGATCTTTATTATTGTGCTGACGATCACCTGCGTCGTTGCAGTCTATCTGTTTCTGAATCGATCGGCGTGGGGGTTGCGGATCCGATCGGTGACTCAAAATCGCAGCATGAGTGCCTGTCTCGGAATTCCGACTCAAAAAGTAGATGCGCTGACCTTTGCCCTCGGTTCGGGTCTCGCAGGCATCGCAGGATGTGCGGTAAGCTTGCTCGGCTCGGTCGGACCCAACACCGGACAGAACTACATCGTTGACACCTTTATGGTGGTCGTCGTGGGTGGAGTTGGCAAACTGGTGGGCAGCATCGTGGCGGCAATGGTGATTGGCATAGCTACTTATCTGGTGGGATCTGGAACCTTAGCCAACTTGCTAGAGCCAATCAAACCACTCGCAGACTTCTTTACCTTCTTTGCCACTACCAGCATGGCAAAAGTGATGGTGTTTGCGTTGATTGTCGTATTTCTACAGTTTCGTCCCGCAGGATTATTTCCGCAGAAAGGACGAACTGTTGATGCCTGATGAACGTTGGATTTCAGAGACTAATTCCGTCTCATCTAAAGTCCAAAACCGAACTGAAATTTTGTGAAGGGAGATCGCAGTGGATATAACCGCGACAAAACCAGGGTTTGATTGGCGTAAACGACGATTCTTGCTGATCGAAGGCTCGATCGTGTTAGCGATCATTTTGCTGTTGATTTTTGTGATTCCACCGTTTCTGGTTAGCATTGGTCAGGCGTTTCGCGTCAACTTGCTAGGGCGATATCTAGCACTGGCGATCGTGGCGCTTGGCATCGATATCATCTGGGGCTACACGGGCATTCTCAGCCTGGGTCATGGGCTGTTTTTTGCCCTCGGCGGCTATGCCCTCGCCATGTATCTCCAATTGCAGCCAGACGGACAGTTGCCCGATTTCTTTTCGCTCTACGGAGTGGAATCATTACCTATATTTTGGCAGCCGTTTAGATCGTTGCCCTTTACAGTTTTTGCAGCGATTATCATCCCAACCGTCGTCGCGGCTATCTTGGGATATCTCGTGTTTCGCAACCGCATTCGGGGCGTTTATTTCGCCATCTTGACACAAGCGGCTTTGATCGTCTTTTTCAACTTCTTTAACGGTCAGCAAAAACTAATTAACGGCACCAACGGTCTCAAGACCGACACCGCGACGATCTTTGGTCAAACGGTCGGATCGTCTACCGTGCAGTGGTCGTTCTATATGCTGACAGTGGTGCTGTTGGCGGTGGCATACGCGCTGTGTCGATGGCTCACCAGTGGACGATTAGGGCGGCTGTTAATCGCGATTCGAGATGATGAACCGCGAGTTCGGTTTACGGGCTATGACCCCACGGCATTCAAAGTGCTAGTGTTTGCTGCATCAGCCGGGTTAGCTGGGATGTCGGGCGCGCTTTACACCGTGCAGTCTGGCATCATCACCCCTAAAGCAATGGATATCGCCTTCTCGATCGAGATGGTGATCTGGGTCGCGGTGGGCGGACGCGCCAGTCTCGTTGGTGCGATTTTAGGAACCCTGATTGTCAACTTTGCCAAAAGCTTTTTGAGCGAGAAGTTTCCCGAAGTTTGGCTGTTTTTTCAAGGAGCATTGTTCCTGATTGTGGTCACGGTTTTGCCAGGTGGATTGGTCGGCTGGGTGCGATCACAAGGACTCGACTACTCACGAACGCTCTTCAGAGGCAAACAGCGTGTAACAACCTACCCAAGTCTTGAAGAAGATCCGGATGTGGAATATGAGCGACAAGATCTTACAAATCGAAAATCTGACGGTTAGTTTTGACGGCTTCAAAGCGATCAAAAATCTCAATTTCAGCCTCGATCCAGGCGAATTGCGCGTGATTATCGGACCCAATGGCGCAGGTAAAACCACCTTTCTCGACACGATCACAGGCAAAACTCAGCCGACGATCGGGCGAGTCATTTTCAAAGGTCGTGACCTGCGTGGCTTCAAAGAATACCAAATTGCGAGAATGGGCATCGGTCGCAAGTTTCAAACCCCTCGCGTCTATTTAAACCTCACGCCCCGCGAGAATTTAGAGCTATCGTGCAACCGACGCAAAAACATTATTGGAGCCGTGTTTGGTAAACCCACGACGGCTGAACGGCGCACCGTCGGCGGACTGCTTGAGACGATCGGGCTAACCCACAAAGCTGACCTGCAAGCCGCGCTCTTATCCCACGGTGAAAAGCAGCGATTAGAAATCGGAATGCTGGTTGCCCAGTCTCCCGATCTGCTGCTCGTCGATGAACCTGTCGCAGGTCTCACCGATGAAGAAACCGAAAAAGTTGGTGATTTGCTGATGGCGCTTGCCGAAAGTCACTCGATTATCGTCATCGAGCACGACATGGAATTTGTCCGGCAAATCGCTCGACAGGTCACTGTCCTGCATGAGGGCACCGTCCTCTGCGAAGGCACCATGAACGAGGTGCAAAACGATCCCCGTGTCATCGAAGTCTATTTGGGACATCAAGACGAAGACGAAGCAGCCTAGAGCCTATTTGCAGATTCTCGGAGACCCCCCCAGCCCCCTTAAAAAGGGGGAGAAATACTTTCAAAGTCCCCCTTTTTAGGGGAATTGAGGGGGGATCTCAGACCATCTCAACGAAGCCAATCGAGTTCGCAGACAAGCTCTAGCGATTTAACTTAAACAACTAGCCCTCTAAAATCCCAGATGATATGAGTTTGACAAACGGCGCAACCGCATCTTTCACCGATTCGACCACCGCAACTCCTATGCTGCAAGTCTCGGATCTCAATGTCTATTACGGCGAAAGTCACATTCTGCGAAACGTCGATCTAACGGTGCATCCCGGCAAGATGGTCTGCTTAATTGGACGCAATGGCGTAGGCAAAACTACTCTGCTCAAAAGCATTATGGGCTTGCTCAAACCGCGCAGTGGCTCGATCGAGCTAGCCGGAATCCCGATTCTCGGCAAATCGACCGATCAACGCGCCCGATCAGGCATCGGCTATGTGCCTCAAGGACGCGAAGTGATTCCGCGATTGACGGTCAAAGAAAACCTGATTTTGGGCATGGAAGCATTGCCAGATCACAAGTCTAAAACTCAGGACATCCCCGATGAGATTTTTGACCTCTTCCCCGTGCTCAAGACGATGCTATGGCGATTAGGCGGCGACTTAAGCGGCGGACAACAGCAGCAACTCGCGATCGCCCGTGCGTTGATGGGTCGTCCCCGTCTGCTCGTGCTTGATGAACCGACCGAAGGCATTCAGCCATCGATTATTCTCGAAATCGAGGCGGCAGTCCGTCGTATCGTCGCGACCACAGGTATTTCAGTTTTACTCGTCGAGCAACATCTACATTTCGTCCGTCAGGCAGACTGGTATTACGCCATGCAAAAAGGCGGCATCGTGGCATCAGGGTCTACCAGCGAGTTAAGCAACGAAGTCGTCCAGCGCTTTTTAGCAGTCTGATTCATCAGCTTCAGAGCATTCTAAGACGGCATCGAGCAAGCCAGGAAACCGATCGTCTAATTCCTGACGGCGAAGTGAATTGATGTGCTGCGTCCCTTCCTTGCGGCAGTGCAAAACCCCAGCATCGCGCAGAATTTTGAAATGATGGGACAGCGTGGATTTGGCGATCGGAATGCACAGCGCTGCACAGGGCAATTCTTCCTGATCTGCCAATCGCTTCACAATTTCTAATCGCACAGGGTCGCCTAGTGCATACAAAACCCCTGCTAGCGAGACTTTTGTGATCTCCGGGTGATAAAACAATCTCATGTCTGCATTATGTCATACAGTCCTCGCTAGTTCAGTCGTTCGAGATTATTGAACTATCAAGAAATAAAAGAACTGTGTAGAACATCGTTCCTTCTAAGTAGAAACATTCCTTCTCATAGCATAAAAACCCAAAATTGAAAAACATAGGATTTATGGGAACTTCGCTGAATCTTTGAAATTCTTCATACTTAATGTTGCTGTGCTAGTATCTGGATGTTTGAGGAGACGTTACGGCTGTTTATCAGCGTATTTTCGGTGGTGGAGGAGGAG
>JBBQYE010000123.1:0-9077 GCA_038208945.1 Leptolyngbyales cyanobacterium
GTTCTCACCGCTAACCCCGAACCCTATGCAGATTTCTTTGATGTGATGCTGCTAGGCGATGGCGAAATCCTGCTGGATGCTTTTATTGATGCATATCAAGAAGTTCGACACGCCGATCGCCCAACTCAGTTGAGACATTTAGCGCAAGTCCCTGGTGTCTAGGTCCCCAGTTTGTATGCGGTGACTTATAAAAGTCCCGATGGCGCGATTGAGAAAATTGAGCCGATCGACTCCACGATTCCCGCCCGTATCGAAAAACAAACCTATCGCGGCAATACGCTTTCAGCATCTACGGTCGTGACTGAAAAAGCCGCTTGGGAAAATATTTATATGGTTGAGGTGGTGCGAAGCTGCCCCGAAATGTGCCGCTTTTGCCTCGCCAGTTATCTGACGCTGCCCTTTCGGATTGCGGACGTTGAGGAGTCGCTAATTCCCGCGATCGAGCGGGGTCTGCAAGTCACCGATCGTCTAGGTTTACTCGGTGCATCCGTGACGCAACATCCAGAATTTGAGAGCTTGCTAGACTATCTCAACAAACCTCAAAACGATGCTGTAAGAGTCACTATTGCCTCAGTTCGGACAAACACGGTGACTGAAAAATTGGCGCGGACATTGACGAGCCATGACACCAAATCAATCACGATCGCCGTTGAAAGTGGTTCCGATCGTCTGCGGCAAATCATTAACAAAAAGCTGACCAACGACGAAATTATTCAAGCTGCCATCAATGCCAAAGCGGGTGGACTGAGCGCCATCAAGCTCTACGGAATGGCAGGTGTTCCGGGCGAGGAATCAGAGGATCTCGAACAAACTGTCGCCATGATGCGCGAGGTCAAAAAGGCGGCTCCTGGTCTGCGGCTTACCTTGGGATGCAGTACGTTTGTCCCTAAAGCCCACACGCCTTTTCAGTGGTTTGGGGTCAACACTCAAGCCGAAAAGCGCCTCCAATTTCTGCAAAAGCAACTGCGTCCTCAAGGCATTGATTTTCGTCCTGAGAGCTATAACTGGTCTGTGATTCAGGCATTGTTATCGCGGGGCGATCGCCGCCTCTCCCACCTGCTAGAACTGACCCGACACTATGGCGATTCGTTGGGTAGCTATCGCCGCGCTTTTAAAGAACTGCGGGGACAGCTTCCTGAAATGAGCTTCTACGTCTACGATACTTGGTCACTGGAGCAGGTTTTACCCTGGAGTCATCTGCAAGGACCGTTACCGCAAGCCACGTTGCAAAAACATTTGGGGACGGCGATCGAGCAATTTACTCAGCCTCCACAAGAACTTTTGCTCGCTCCTTTCTGATGGATTTGCGACGCAGCGATTGGCTACCCAAAAAGGCACCAAACGCTAATACACCCACCACGGTTGAGGATTCAGGGACAGACTTAGCGGCGATCGCTTCAAACGCAAAGTCTCCAATTAGCCTGTGAGCCGCCGTTGTGGGATGGATGTTATCCCAGAAAAAGAATCTGTTTTGTTTGTTGGGATCGAAAGAACACAGGGAAGGAGGACTCTGCTGAAGGCAAGGAGTCGTCGTATTGGTAAAGCCAAACTGCCCTGGATTGTTGAGAACGGTTGTAAAGGCAGAATTGACATCGAAAGAAGTCAGGTTGACCCCCTTCAAAGATTGGTTCAAATCAGCCAGCGTCGTTGCTAGACTCGCATTGTGAGTTTTGGTTAGACTGTTTAAAGAATCGGCAGTACCGGGAAGTTGCTGATCGATGCCTCTGATTAGTGGGAGTTTGCCTAAATCAGGTAGATTGGCAACCAAAATATTTCGGGCACCAAAGCTAAAGAGCGAGGTGACAGACGAAGATAGGTTACTAACCGCTGTAGATGGCTCCGTTGAAGGTGTCAAGAATTTGCTTTGTGTTGGTAAATAGTCGTTGGCTCCAGCCCACAAGACATACAAGCCATTAGCATCAGAGTTCAGCGGATTAGTAGTGAATCCCTGAATCTGTTGTTGCAATCCAGGAAGCGAAGAGGGCTGATTGGGAGTTAGCTCGATCGTGTTTTGACTCCCTGTAGTTGCGCCACCAAAGGCAAAGTCGCTGAGAGACAAATTCAGCTTAGAAGCCAAATATTCTACCCAAACGGGACCATTCGAGAAGCGCTGCTGGTAAGGAGACGGAGGAAACTGCCCTCCAGTAGCAGCAAACACATTGCCATTGTCAGAAAGGCTGTCCCCGAACGCATACACCTTACTGAAACTGGCTGCATTAGCTGCTTTGGGTAACGTAGTCAGAACGACGATCGGCAATGCCGCTAGTGAAAGAACGACCGATCGCTCCAAAGAAACGTTGAATAGAGACACAGATTTTCTCCTGTGGGCTTCAAATAGCTCGGATAATCACATTAATTACGCCAAAGTTTCTCTCTCTGCGGATCGTTCTTCACGAAATCTTTACTGAAAATGGCTGAGTTGCCCGATCGCTCAACTCTCCGTAAACGTCAATTTTTTGCATCCTTAGATTTAAAGACTAAAGAAGAAAGCAACAGTCTCTACAATAGGTAAAGTCCCGTTCCACGTAATTGGTTCATCGTCTACCGTGATTCCCAGCTTGCTTTCTAACCTAACAGGCAGTTCTCTCCAGACGTTGGGCTACCAAATTGGAGTCGTTTTAGTCTGGTTAGCGATCGTTGGCTTACTTGCAGAAGGAGCCAATCGCTTTGGCAATGCTGGGGCGGAAGTGATTCGCAAAGTGGTTCACATGGGCACCGGAAACGTGATTTTGATTGCGTGGTGGCTAAAAATCCCTTCGTGGGTGGGGGTTTCGGCATCGATTTTGTTTAGCGCGATCGCGCTCATATCCTACTATGTGCCGATTCTCCCCAACATCAACAGCATTGGGCGCAAAAGCTTCGGCACGTTCTTTTACGCGGTCAGCATCGGTGTGTTAGTTGCCTGGTTTTGGTCAATCAATCTGCCGCAGTATGCAGCGTTAGGAATTTTGGTGATGACGTGGGGCGATGGGTTAGCGGCTCTCATTGGCAGGCGCTTCGGTCGCCACACCTACAAACTTTGGGATATGCAAAAAAGCTGGGAAGGCTCAGGAACAATGGCATTGGTCAGCTATGCCGTCAGTTTCTCCATCTTGCTCGGAACGGTGGGCAACGTCTGGCAAATTTGGCTCATTTCTCTAGCCGTTTCTCTGGTGGCGACTGGACTAGAAGCCTTTTCAAAATTTGGGATCGATAATTTAACGGTTCCGATCGGCAGTGCCGCGATCGCCTTCTTCCTGAGTCAACAGTTACTCCCTTAAACTCGATACGCCCAAAGGGTGAGAGACTGACCGCACCACTACCGATAGACTGAAAAAGTTCGCCATTCTTTAAGGAAACTTTATCTTCGTCACAGAAGTCGCTTGTTTCAAGACTTGAAACCATTCCCCTCAAGCTCAAATCGCCTCTTATTCTGTACCTATGACCTCTATCGTGAAGCCTCCCAGCCCAGCCCCTCATTGGGAAGACCTATCTCTAACTTCTCAGCCAGGACCTGATCAATTGGACAATATCAAAGCCCAGTTGGATCTCATCTTGCTGGCACTAGAAGCGATCTCGGGCATCAGTTCTGAGGCAATGCTGCAAGCGGCGGCTGATCTGGGTCTAGAATCGGTCGTTGCCGATCGAGTTTCTCTCTGGCGGTTACGTCAATCCAGTCCATTAAGAAAGGGTCAAGGCGGACGCAAAAAACTTGATGTTGACGAAGCACGAGCGCTCTCCCTAATTGTCTGTCACCTGGCAAAGCAGCACAACGAGTTAGTTCGTCGATCGGTCGCTCTGTTAGAACAGCTTGCCGAACAGAACAAAGAGCCTCATCAAGCTTCTCTATTAGGAAATTATTTAGATGCCTTTCACAACACCTATCAAGAGCGTATGGAAGACGGCGAAACGGTTCCAACCGACATTCTCACCCATCTGGCACTCAAGCTTTTGATCGACCTTCTGTTTTACGGCAGTCAGAATGGAGTTCGGCGGCTCTGGCTGACATTGTTGGAGCGATCGATTCATTCCCAACCTGCTCACGCCTAATTCTCTCTGACGTATTCCCCTTTTGAACCCATGTCCTTCTCTAACTCAGTGACCCGACGCTACACGCCGCCCACCTGTACGCTTGAAATCTCCGCGCAGGACTCGCCCCTTACCCGCTGGATGGGGCGCTCGGCGTTAAAGCATCTGCGCTTTAAACTCAGCTTTGACGACCCGCGAGTCAGTAACGATCGTTGGATCACGGTGCGGGGCGATCGCACTCAGATAGAGTCTCTCTCCCAAGTTGTCACAACCTACGTTCAGCAATTTCTCAGTCAATCCACCGCTCTCCTCAACGCGGCTCACTTAGGAAACGGCACTCCCTCAAATCTGAGTCAGTCAGCCACCACTTCAACGTTGAGCCTGATGTCTCGTCCCGCTTCACACGACGCACACCCCGCTGAGACAAACCCCGCTCGAATTTCCATTCAGCCAAGCGGTATCCTGTTTCACGAGCTATTTTTAGGAACTTTGGCAACCGAAGGGTCGGGAGCATCGATTCGCTTAAGTGCCGTGCAGCTCGCAGATCTGGCAAGCGCCTTAGATGAGTATGCTGCTGATGTGACGGCACTCCCAAATCTCAATCGTCCCGCTTGGTCAAAATCTCCTCAGTGGACGAGTCTCGCTGCCGCCGCTCTGATCACAGTTGGGCTGACTGCCTCGGTCTTGCGGATGCTCGATCGCCCCTCCCAAACCGCTGCCACCAGCAGCCAAGGAGCCAGCAGCAGCGATCAGCGTCTCGCTGTTCAACCGTTGCCTAGCAGTCCCAGTCCTAGCCCGTCTGCCCTTTTACCGACGGCTCCCCCTCCGCTCATTTCGTTAAATCCCCCTGCTCTCTCTACGACAAACCCTTCAGCGACTGGAACTTTGCCCAAAATTACAGTCCTGCCTGCTCCTCCTGCTAACTCTGTCCCCGTAGAGCCACCCCCCGGACTTACAATTCAGCCTGCACCATCGGGCGATCGTTCATATCCTGTGTCTCCTGTGCCCAACAGCCTCAGAGCAGACAATTCTAAACGCAGTGCTCAAAATCCGTCTGCGGCGAGTCAAAGTGCTGTTGAAGAACGGACCGCGATCGCGTCCAGCAGCACAAACGGCACGGGTCGTGCTGACTCAAGCCGTTCTCTTGATAGAGACAGCACTGCCTTTGACAAGATCCCTCAAGTCGCTGAAGTTAGGCAATTTTTTCAGAAACGTTGGCAACCTCGCCCAGAGCTAACGGAGAAGCTACAGTACATCATTACGCTTAACGCTGATGGCTCGATCCGCACTATGGACGCGCTTAATCAGGCGGCTGGCGACTATATCGATCGCACCGGAATGCCTCCTTGGAGTGAACCGTTTGTTTCACCGCTTAAGGGCAGAAATAGCGCTGTGATTCGAGTCGTCCTTAGCCCAGATGGAACGGTTCAAACCTTCCTACAGTCGGGCAGTGGTCAATAAAAAATTCGAGACGCGTTGTAAACGCCTCGAACTCACCAACCCCTAACTACTGCTAGTAAACTTCCACAGAAAGCACAAAGTTCGCTGCCTTGGCGGATGACACTTCGAGCACGTAGTCTCCGTCCATTCGCAGTCTTCCTTGCCAGTCGCGTGACTGGCTACTACCGCCAATGCGCTGACCATTGGGAGCGATCGCGCTAAAGTTCACGTCTCCTTCTGCTACTTTCACCGCTATGATCTGCCGACTTTTCGCTTTTAGCAAATATTGACGCTTGTGATTCGCTCGAACCTCGCCTGTTACAGTCGTTCCTGATTTGCCACGATCAAACTTGACTCGCTGCACGTCTGAATAGTCAGATTGACTGAGTGGCGTGATAGAAATATCTAGAGAATAGGTTCCATTCCCCATCACCTGAATCGTATATTGCTCAGTTGCCGGAAGTTGCCCTATCCAATTGCGGGTCTGATAAGCAGATGTGTCGATGCCCTGTTGGTCTGCTCGCAACACGTTCATCACAACTCCAGATGATCCCTCTAGCGTAGCTGTCATGATCTGCCCTTGAGAGGCTTCTAAAGTGTAGGGCTTTGAGTCACCCTGTAGACTACCAGATACTAGAGTCGAGACTCCGCCAGCAAGAAACTCAAGTCGCTGAGGCTGGGTGTTATTAATCGACATCTCGCTGCTGGTCTTGCTTGCCTCTGTGCTGATAGCCTGCTGAGTTGAGCCTAGGGGTGGGTTGACCTTAAACAGATGCGCTCCAATGCCTGCAATTACTAAAAGACTGGCTGCGAGCGCTGACTTTACCCCAATTTTTTTTACTTGAGGTCGTCTAAGTTGAGAGGATGTTCTTTTCTCTGGCAGTTGCGGAGGACAGGCATCTTCCTGATGATTAGCCGCCCCATACAACTGAGTTTTGATAGTGGTGTTTGTTGGTGAGGTAGCGTTATCGCGTGCAGCAGGGGCAATTTCTCGATCGCCCAGTTGAGTCAGCGAAGCCACCATCGGGTTGAGAAGTGTGCTTTGCATTGCCTTTTCCATCAAAGGCTGCAAGTCTGCCCACGCTTCCCGTGCTGATTGATAGCGATCGCCCGGCTGCAACGCCACCATTTTCTGCAAAACTAGAGCCAGCAACTCACTAATTTTGGCGTAAGGTTGCCACTGCCACGCTAAGGTTTGGCAATCTAGCAGCACTTGAGGCTCACGACCTGTCAGCATCACTAAAGCGGTGGCACCCAGCGCATAAAGGTCACTGTGAGGGGAAACATTTCCGGTTTGCAACTGTTCGGGAGGCGCGTAGCCTACTTTGCCGACACGAGTAATATTCGACACGATAGGCCAATGACTTGCCGCTTCTTTCACGGCTCCAAAGTCAATTAAGAAAGGCAGTTCTGCTGATGGGGTTTCACTAATAGGTTGACCAAACAGTTGCTCTAACCCTTGATCTGAACTTCCGAGAATAATATTTTCGGGAGAGATGTCGCGATGCACAATGTCGCGATCGTGGAGATAGCTGAGGACAGGGAGCAAGTGATTGAGAAAATACAGCACTTCTGTCTCAGAAAACGCTTGTTCTTTTTGTTTCCGTGCTTGCAGCAAACTCCGGTAGGTCTGCCCTTTCACAAAGTCTTGCACCAAAAATAAGCGTTGCTCATCTTCAAACGCTGCCCAAAACCGAGGAATTTGAGGATGCTGAATCTGGTAGAGCGTACTAGCTTCGCGTTGAAACAAGGTTTTGGCTTTCTCAACCAACGCATCATCTTGGTAGGGAACTGTGAACTCCTTCAAAACACACGGTTCGTTAAAGCGTTCTTGGTCGATTGCCAAGTAGGTTCGCCCAAAACCACCTTGACCCAAGACTTGCTTGATTAGATATCGCTGTCGGAGCAAGGTTCCCAGAGAGATAGAAGAGACCTTTTCGGTTTGCATAGCTTCGGAGAACAAAAAGAGCGTAGAGGGAGCGCCTCCTGTAGCGATTGTCACTCAAGAGTCCTCTAAATACATACGGGGCATGACCCCTTATCGGGTTCACTCTTACCTCTTGAGAAGCCTTTGGTGTGAGAAAATTCTATCTTGTGACCTGGATGACTCAAAGTTTTACATCCTGGAAGGCTCATTCACACTTGGTTTTTGTAAGCAAGAAGGCTGGTTCAGTAAACAGAGTTAGTATTTAACAACCTTTCAAAGGAACTGTAGATCGCTTCACCCCCTTAAATCACTCTCCAGACAGAAGAATTCTTAAACACGGGTCAAGTATAAATTCTTGTAAAGATGATTGATGAGTTTGCTCCCTTGACTGCAACAGGAAGTTAAGCGAGACTTAGTATTACACTCTCGATTTCTCTCATAAAGTTGTTAACGTCTGTGGCGTTTTAACTCACAGTGAGTCGATTGCTGAAGGTTTAGTAGAGTGTGAGAAAGCCAGGGTAAAGATGTGCTTCGCCCTGTTTACGTCAGCAATTGAGTCTTTCATATCAACCCTTTGTAGAATCGAGAGCATGGAAACGCTAGAGTTTGTGATATACCCAGACGGTCGAGTGCAAGAGAAGGTTACAGGCATCGTTGGAGCTTCTTGTGCAGAGGTAACAGCCGCGATCGAGGCACAACTCGGTCAAGTCCTAACCCAAGAGCAAACATCTGAATATTTCGCGCAAGCCGTCCAGCAATCTGCAACAGTCACGACTCAAGCGACTTCTAGCAATTGGTAAGCTTTTTCACTTTGTAAAGTTCTAGATGCGTTAACAATCACCATGTCACACTTTAGCCAAATCAAAACTCAAATCCGTAATCTGTCCTCGTTGCAGTCTGCTTTAAACGACCTTGGCATTGATTGGAGATCGGGTCCTTGTGAAGTTCGAGGCTATAAAGGTCTAACTCAAACCGCTGAAGTTGTGATCGAGCAAGACAACGGTTACGACATCGGGTTTGCTTGGAATGGTCAATCCTACGAACTCGTCTCTGATCTGCAATTTTGGAAACAAGACAGCACAGTCGATCGCTTTCTGAGTAAAGTGACTCAGCGTTATGCCTATCACACGATCGTCAGCGAAAGCTCTCAGAAAGGGTTTCAACTCACCGAGCAGAAGCGGAGTCAAGATGGCTCCATTCGTCTAGTTTTGCAACGCTGGAGTGCGTAATGTCTTCGTCGCAAGTGCCTGATTTGTCAGGTGATCTTTTGCCCGCGGATAGGACAGGGTTTGAACCCGAATTAGGTGGCTTTTTGCGCGATGCAGAAGCCCGATCGGGTTTTGAACCGGAACTAGGCGGTGTGTTTAGACAGAAGGGTGTCTATGTAGATGAGCTAATCTGCATCGGCTGCAAGCATTGTGCTCATGTGGCGCGCAATACCTTCTACATAGAGCCTGACTACGGGCGTTCTCGCGTCATTAGTCAGAATGGAGATTCGGAAGACTTAGTTCAAGAAGCGATAGAGACATGCCCAGTTGACTGCATTCATTGGGTTGACTACACAAACTTGAAGCAGCTAGAAGACGATCGTAAATATCAGGTGATTCCCGTCGTTGGGTTTCCGGTCGATCACGCAACGGTTGCAACAAGTCGGCGCAAACAAAAGATGAAGTCAAAAAAGAAGGAAAGCTAGTCTTTGAAT
>JBBQYE010000124.1:0-9019 GCA_038208945.1 Leptolyngbyales cyanobacterium
TGAAGATCTTTTCATGCAGACTGAAGTTTTCAGTGAGCTTTTTCCTTTACTGGCGGCGGCGAATCCAGAAACACTTGACTGGTTGTTGTCGGTCGCAACTGAGCACGAGTATCCGGCTGACAGAGCCGTTTTAATGGAAGACGCTTGGGGCAATGCGGTTTATTTTGTGGTGTCTGGCTGGGTCAAAGTCCGTCGTCACTCTGGCACGGGCGAGAATGTCTCGACGCTGGCGATTTTGGGGCGAGGTGATTTCTTTGGCGAGATGGCGATTTTAGATGAATCGCCACGATCGACGGATGTGATCGCTCTCTCAAAGGTCCGTCTGATGAGCATTTCGGCTCAACGATTCATTCAAACTCTATTCAAAGATCCGCAGTTGCACCATCGAATGCTGCAACTTATGGTCAGACGACTCCGCCAAACTAATATTCGGTTTCAACTCCGCAATCAACCTCCTGCGGTCAAACTGGTCAATACGTTGGTGTCTCTAGCTGAAAATTATGGTCTAGAGTCGAGCAACAGCACCGATATTTTTAACGTCCCGGCAAAAGACCTAGCGGATGTTGCAGATATCAGTGTTGATGAGACGACAAAAATTCTCGAAAAGCTTGATGCCAAGGGCTGGATTAAAATCAACCAGAGTCAGCAAGTCATTCATCTTGTGAATCTCAAGCAGTTGATCAATCTGGCGGGTAAACGATGAGTGCAAACGGTTTCGATGAGGCATGATAGGGAGGTAAGCTGAACGTCGATCGGAGCCAATAAAAGGATGAATCAAGAGGACTTAGAACTCATAACCTCACCCGTTAGCCCTTTTATAGAAACGTCGATCGAGTCACTCCAGCCTTATCACTCTTCACCCATCACGCTTGCTTATCAGGTTGCGATGGCTCAGCCAGAGTCGCACCTGTTTGAAGTCACACTTCAGGTGCGTGGTTGGGCGCAGCCGACTTTAGAGTTGAGAATGCCCGTTTGGACTCCCGGCTCGTATCTGGTGCGGGAATATTCCAGACATTTGCAGGATTTTGCAGCTTCTGGAGAAAAGAAGGCGCTGCCGTGGCGTAAAGTGAGGAAAAATCACTGGCAGATTGACACTCAAGGGCAAAGTAAAATCGTTGTGCGCTATCGCATTTTTGCCAACGAGCTAACGGTGCGAACCAATCATTTGGATAAAACTCACGGTTATTTTAACGGTGCGGCTCTATTTCTGTATGTGCCAGGATTTGAAAAACAGCCGATCCAAATTAAGATTGTGCCGCCGAGATCGGACTGGCACACCTTAACGACCCTGCCATCCGTTCCTGGAAAAGAAAACACGTTTGAGGCAACGGATCTCGACACGCTGGTCGATAGTCCGTTTGAGATTGGACATCACGAGATTTATCCCTTTGAGGCGATCGGAAAACCTCACGAATTAGCGATTTGGGGACAGGGAAATGTTGACCCCGATCGCTTGATTCACGATACGCAAAAGATTATTCAAGTCGAAGCGGATCTGTTTGGTGGGTTGCCCTACGATCGCTATCTTTTCCTCCTGCACCTCACATCGAATGGCTTTGGCGGATTGGAGCATAAAAATAGCTGTTCGCTAATTTATTCACGAACGGGATTTCGAGCGAAGGATAAGTACGATCGCTTTATGCAGCTTGTCGCTCACGAGTTTTTTCACCTGTGGAATGTGAAGCGGATTCGCCCGAAAGGGTTGGAAGTGTTTAACTATGAAGGCGAAAATTACACGCCGTCTCTCTGGTTTAGTGAAGGGACGACGAGCTTTTACGATCTGATTCTTCCCTATCGAGCGGGAATTTATGATGCGAAGACGTATCTCAAATCGCTGAGTCAAGAAATTACGCGCTATCTCATGACTCCGGGGCGGCTGGTGCAGCCGTTGAGCGAGTCTAGCTTTGATGCGTGGATTAAGCTTTACCGCCCTGATGCCAACAGTGCTAATTCTCAAATTTCCTATTATCTAAAGGGAGAAATGGTGACGCTGTTACTAGATCTAGGAATTCGGATCAGGCATGGCAATCAACGATCGTTTGATGATGTGATGCGTCAAATGTGGAAGCAGTTTGGCAAAGATGAGATTGGGTTTACCCCTGAGCAACTCAAAGCCACGATCGAGTCGGTCGCAGGATTTGATCTGACCGATTTCTTCGATCGCTACATTGATGGCGGAACGGAAGAACTTCCCTTTGATGAATATCTAGCTGGATTTGGATTGCGCTTGCAGTCAAATGACAAAAATGGCGATCGTCCTCCTCATCTTGGCGTGACGGTTAAAACCGAACATGGGCGCGAGATGATCAAATTCGTCGAGGTTGATTCTCCAGCCCAACGAGCCGGAATGAATGCCGGGAATGAGCTATTGGCGATCGACGGGCTGCGAGTGAGCGGCGATCAACTCAACGATCGGCTAAAAGACTATCAAGCGGATGATGTGATTGAAGCTGCATTTTTTGATCAGGACGAACTGCAAGTTCGGTCTGTCACCTTATCAGAGCCTCGCCCCAGCCAATATCAAGTGATCGCGATCGAGGACCCTTCTTCCACACAACAACAAAACTTTCAGAACTGGCTAGGAGTGCGCTTGACCGCAGTTTAATGAAGCGGATCTGAATCCGGATTGTCTGGTAGAGAATCAACCACCTCGATCGGAAACCGCACTACAAATGTAGTCTTTCCCGAAGCGCTCTCGACGTGAATCGGTCCTTCTAATCGTTCGACCAGCTTTTTCACCAGCGCCAATCCTAATCCAGTGCCGCCATGCTTCCAAGGGTCGCTATTAGGAATGCGATAAAATTTGTCAAAAATCCGATCGTGCTGACTTACCGGAATCTCGACCCCCGAATTGCAAACGCGAACGACAAAATGATTGGATTGCGACAGAATACAACTCGGTGCTGCAAGCGTCAGGGTTTGATGATTGCTAGAACAAACGGCTACTTCATCAGAAATCGCCTTCCAGTTGGGTTGAGTTTGCATCGCTGCGGAGATTGAAATTTGCTCTCCTGCGGGTGTATATTTGCAAGCGTTGTTCAGCAACTCCCCTAAGGCACGCTCTAAACACGAGAGGTCAGTTTTTACGATCGGCAAGCTGGCAGCAATCTCCAACTCTAACCTTTGCTGGTGATTGTGGGCACGCGCTAAAAATGGCTCCACAATTTTAGGCAGCCAGGACTGTAGAGAAATCTCGCTCAGATTTAGAGATATCTGTTGTGAATCGAGTCGGGCGAGATCTAACAAGTCATCAATCAAATTAATCTCGCGCTGACACTCATCTTTAAGGACTTGAAAATAGCGATCGAGCGGATTTGTCCGACTCTTAAACATCCCCAAGTCGCGCAGAACGATGTCTAACATCTGAATCGCCATTTTGATGTTTGCCATCGGAGTCCGCAGTTCGTGAGACACCGTGCTGAGGAAATCATCTTTGAGGCGATTTAGCTGCTCTAGCTCTCTGACCTGCTGTTGAGCAGCTTGATAAAGACGTGCTTGACGAATCGCGATCGCACACTGATTGGCAACTTGCTGCACTAGGCGAATGTCTGGATCACCAAACTCATAAAACGATTGATTGACCAGCCATAAATCGCCTAAAACTCCCTTGTCATCTGAGATCGGACAGGCAAACATCGACACATTTCCCCGCTCTGGGTGAGCCAATAGAGAGCAAAATTGAAAATGATGACCTTTTAAGAGTTGCTCATAAATCTCTGGGAAATCTGCTAGTTGAGAGACTTTTCCCCTCGAAGGCGGAATCGTAGCAGCATATTCATAACGAATCGTTGAAGTGCCCTGATCGATGTCAAAAATTGCCGCATTACAGCAGCCGACCCCAAGCCGTTTTGCCAACGCTTTGACTGCACTCTCAAGAATTTGATTTTCATCTAAAGAATCACGGACTTTATCGGTGATTTGCTTTAACGTAGACTCAAAATCATAGGCAAGTCGCAGTTGAGCCGTGCGCGTTTGCACCTGTCGCTCTAAATTTACGTTGAGTTGTTGAACCTGAAGGTGCAATTCTGCTTGGTGAATGGCGATCGCCAACTGATCTACGACATTACACACCACTTCAACGTCTGACTCTCGCCAGGACAACGAAGAGTCACGCAGCAAATTTAAGCTGCCCCACAGGGCGCAATCAATCTGAAGTGGCACAATCAGCCACGACCCAGCTATTACATCAGCAAACGCACGATCGATTGGGTTAGCATCCGGCTGATGCTCGTCGAGGCGGAGAAACTCTGATTGTTTAAGACGATCTGCGATCGCGTTTCCCTGATCTGGCACGATTATGCCCAGCAGCCCTGGTGAGTCGTCGGCGGTGTGATAAGACACACTTTGCCAGGTCTGTCGACCGGGCGAATATCGCATAATGCTGACGCGATCGGCTTGCAGCAACTGCACAAATTCGGCGGTCGCAGTCGCAAACACTGTTTCTAAATCGAGCGAGCTGCGGATAGTCTGAATCACTCGATTGAGCGCTTTGCTACGCTGAATCTGCAACTGATGCTGAAGAACTTCGTTTGCTAGTTCTTGATTGACGCGGAGAAGTTCAGCCGTACGTTCTTGCACCTGTTGCTCTAAACGAGCATTGAGCGTGTGCAGATCTGCTTCTGTGTGGTTACGATCGGTGATATCCATATCTAATGATGTCACTATCCAGCAATCGGTTGACCCATCTCGTCATGACGTTAAGCTTGCTGAAATTCATCTCACACTGCCGTCTTTATGGCGAAAGCAATCGCCGATTGCCACGGGTTGCGCTGCGAAGCTATCTTGTTTGACTGGCAAGATGACGGCTTCTAGATCCTCTGGTAACGCTTGACTGAGCCAAGGTTTTGAGTTTACCATCACCTACTGCCAAGTGTAGCCAAATCTCTCACAGTCTGTCGATCGAGAGTTATAAACCCAAGTTCATCAACTTATTCCATTGGTCAGATGGATTTCGATGGGTGACTCTTTAGGCTATTTCAAAGAGCTTTTGTTGAGAGCGACTCATATAGGAATCTCCCATGACTCAAACTTGGCTCACGATCGGATGTGTTGGCATGACTCTGGGCGCGATTGCGTTTGGCTTTGGTGCAAATAACGCCAAAAACGAGGCGTGGCGAATTGTTTACACCATTAATTTTTTTATTGCGGCGATCGCAGCTAGCTTGTATCTTGCAATGGTCTTAGGTCAAGGCTTTAATGTAATCTATGGTCGTCCGACTTATTGGGTTCGCTATGTTACATGGTCGTTATCTACACCGCTAACGCTGGTACTTCTTAGCTTTCTTGGAAGCACTAGTCTTCCGATCGCTGCCAGCATGGTTGGTGCTGATATTTATATGATCGCAACGGGATTTGTCGCTGCGATATCGCCGAAGCCCACCAGTTATATTTGGTACGCTGTAAGTTGGGGTGCTTATTTAGGTCTGGTTTATCTATTGCTGCACCATTATCGAAAGGAGGCAGAACAGCAAAATCCGAGAGGCAGAAGAGTATTTTATCGACTGCTGACAGTGCATTTGCTGTTATGGACGGCTTATCCGATCGTGTGGATTCTGGCTAAAACTGGCTATAGCGTGATCGATAGCGGGCTAGAGACAATGTCTTACACCCTTTTAGATTTAGCGGCTAAGGTTGGGTTTGGGTTTCTCTCACTGAGTTCGCTGCGTCAGTTAGAGCAGACGATCGAAATGCCTCAACGCTCTCAAGAACGGGTTTTGAGATGAGCGAGCGTTAGGGATACTACACCCTAATTCTCTTAGTTACAGCTTTAATGTCAGGCGGCACGATGATGCGATCGATGACGTGAATCACGCCATTCCTCTACGGAGGGAAACCCTCCTCCAAGGTTGAGCGCTTGAACAATGTGCAGCGTAGCTGAACGTGTGATTGGCATTGATGAGGAAACGCCAATCTCCTTTGCCACTAACGCAAACGCCTGATCAGTGGGAGCAAATACCGTAAAGGAACCCTGGCTTTGAAGAGTCGCAGAACCCGCTGGCTTGAATCGCGGCGGTCATGTTCCTCAAACGTTCCACGCCGCCTCAAAAAAATCGCGTTCGCAGAGCATGGCATAGCGGTAGGTCGATTGAGCAGCAGGAGTGAGGGTGGCATAGCGATCGACCAACCCTTCTAGAGTCTGCGCCAACGGTTCAAAATCGGCACTGCTATAGGTCCGAATCCAGTCAGAGTAAGGATGATCGGGAATACCACCCCGGGCAAGTTCTTGACCCAAAAAGGCATAGAGGCGCATACAAGGAGACATGGCGATCGCCGTTAATCCGATTTCTTGGCTCCAGGCAGTTGCAGACAAAAAGTCTGTATAGCGACGGGTTGCGGTTCCGGGTTCAACCTGCTTGAGGTCAACGCCCCACTTGGCTGCATAGCTTTGATGAAGCCGCAATTCTTCAAGTACCCCGTTCACCAGACTCTGAAATGCTTCAAATCCTGACCAGTCGGGAGCCTTTGCAGCAGCAAGACTGTAGGCACGGGCAAAGGCTTCGAGAAAAAAGGCATCCTGTCCGACGTAGTAAGCAAACTTCGATTTGGGCAAAGTGCCATCGGTGATTCCTTGAACAAAAGCACCCTGAAGGGAAGCGATCGCGAGATCTTGATTCGCTTGCCAGAGGTCGATCGAGATCGTCATAGCGTTTTATTTGGTTACCAGAACGACAAAATTATCACGCGATACAGCCTACAAACCCTAAAGTCGATAGTGACGATAGATATCACTCGCCGCCCGATGCAGCAGCGAATGTCGATATACCAGTGCGTTCATATCATCTGTGTAGCCGCCGCCAATCACACACGCCACGGGATACCCCAACGAGACACACGTGGTCAACACCTGCATCTCACGACGAAACAAGCCTGTATCGGTGAGAGACAGTTTGCCCAACCGATCGCACATGTGCGGGTCAACTCCTGCGTCGTAGAACACTAGATCAGGCTTGACTTGAGAGAGCAAATCGGGCAAATAACTCGCCAGCGTTTGCAGATAGTCATCGTCTTCCATCCCTTGCGGTAGCGGCACATCTAAATCGCTCTGCTGCTTGCTGCTAGGGAAATTCACCTCGCAGTGCATTGAAAACGTAAACACACTGGCATCGTCGCGAAAAATGAATGCGGTGCCGTCACCCTGATGCACATCAAGATCCACAATCAGGACTTTTTTAACCCGCGTAGTTTGTTGTAGATGACGAGCGGCGATCGCCAAATCGTTAAAAATGCAAAACCCCGACCCATAGCCCGGAAACGCATGATGAGTGCCGCCTGCCGTGTTACACGCCAACCCGTGCTGCAATGCCAACTCAGCCGTAAGAATCGTGCCGCCAACGGCTGTGCAGGTGCGGGTTACCAACTCAACGCTCCAGGGTAGCCCGATGCGCCGTTGAGCTTTAGCATCCAACGTGCCATCACAATATGCCTGCACATAGTCAGACGTGTGAACTAATTCAATCCACTTTTGAGGGGCGTGCTCTGGAGAAAAGAACTGGGATGTTACTGCCACTCCATCCGCCAACAGCATCTCGTAAAGTTTCTTAAATTTTGTCATTGGAAACCGATGATCGGGGGGCAACGGCGCAACATAGCCAGGGTGATAGATTAGCGGTAAATCCATTCAGTTATTCGTCTCAAAAGTGTCTTTAGTTTTGTAACTAAATATCATCAAATATTGCTGTTTATAAGAATTTCTTAGAAGAAAATCTCTCATCCTTTAGACTGATCTGTAGTGTAAGTTTTGACAAGATACCCATGACCCATCTGGTTTTGCACGAGTATTTGCAACTTCTTTCCTACTTTGCAAGCGTTGCAGGTCTTTACATCTTATTTAATAGCAAAGACGAGAGTGATGATTCCGACAACACAAACCATGTGTTGTTCTCCATGAGCTTTTCTTACTGGCTGGTTCACTGTCTCTCACTAGCTGCCCAGAGTTGGATTTCGCCTGAGTGGGAAATTGCAACTTTGAGCCTGAAATTTACGGCTGCTTTTTCCTACCTACTGACGTTTTCTTGTGCCGTTAGTTTGCCGCTTCACCGGATTTCGATTCGATCGAAACAGACTGAATAGTGCGATAAAAGCCGCGATCGTCCCTTATTTCTTCAACACCTGAGCGATCGCGGCTTCTAATAATTCCTGTACTAACGTTGTTAAGATAAAAACTTCTTGCACAGTCTTGCCTTGACGAGCAATCAGCTTAAACCCGCCGCGAATCGGCACTGACACCTTTAACTTAAAGTGGGGCGAATGAGACCGCACAGACGCAATCACACCCGGAGTAATGGTCGTGATGCCATCGTGTTTGGTCAACTTCTCTAATCGGGAAATCAAGCCAGGAATGTGAGTGGAATGATTGAGCACTACCCTGCCGCTAGAATTGCCCATCGTGTACTTAGCCTAATCTCCTCTGAATTTTAACGCTTACGCCGCCTCAAGCGGTGCTAGCGTCAACCCTTCCATGCCAAGCTGCATGTGATAAAGCTCTGCCTGCTCTAATTGACCGACCCACACGGTTGCCTGCCCATCAAAATGCACTTGATTGGTGAGCTTCCAGGCACGATCGCCTGTCATATTGGGAATATATTTGAGCAAACATTCTGACACATGCTCAAAGGTGTTGAAGTCGTCATTCAACACAACCACTTTATAGTTAGGGCTAGTCTTACGAACCGTCTGACTCGTCTTTTCGGGGGCGGCAACTGACGCGACAACCACTGCCTTAAACGGTGTTAAAAGGGTTTTATTCATTAAGCAGTTTCCAAAGGCTTTACAAAATTGTTTACTAAATTTTAGATCATCCCCGCAGTAAATAAAGGGGATGGATGAATGCTAACAGACGAAAACAAACCTGGATCACTCTGACTGACCCAGGTTTTATAGCTACCGTGTACACACAAGTCTTTCGATCAGTCATTGCTGAGATCCTCGCCCCCTAAATCCCCCAATTTTGGGGGACTTTGAACCCGGAATCTTAGCTTGAAGTCCCCCAGATTGGGGGATTTAGGGGGCTGAAAGACCT
>JBBQYE010000125.1:0-8980 GCA_038208945.1 Leptolyngbyales cyanobacterium
GAAATTGCTGAAGAGTTAAAGGTCAGTCAACGCACGATCGAGAGTCACGTCAGCAATATGCTCGGCAAAACGGGGCTACACAATCGCACTGAGCTAGCTCGGTGGGCAATCGAAAACGGCATGGCGTAGTTATTAGCGACCCACTCATTTCGCTCTGTAAGAGGGACGTTCTATAGAGCGTCCCTCTCAGCGTTTAGGGCGTTCTTGGCTGAAGCGATCGCCCCGTCTTTTGAGACACTTGTTGAATCTGACGGGTGAAATAATCGGTTCGATAGTTGAGTTGTTTGGCAGCGACTAACCCTTGATTAAACGCCGTTAACGCTTGAGGATAGGCATTGCGCGCGAGATGGATCTGCCCCATCTGGTCATAGGCTTCCATCAGCCCATAGGTGTCGTAGGTCTGCTGCTGAACTTCTGCGAGATATTCGTAGACCTGCAATGCGGCATCTAAGCGATCGTGAGATCGATACAGCACTCCCAGCTTTTGCAACGCATCACTGGCATAGGCGAGTTGAAAGACAGGTTGTGCCAGCTTAAAGGCTTCCTGATAATTTTGCTCGGCTAGATTTACCTGCCCGCTTGCCGCATAGTTGTCAGCAATTCTAATTTTGAGGGCAGGGATCAACTCAGGCTGAGAATTTTTTTGATAAAGATCTACGAGTTGCTGCTGATATTGAGCGGCTTGAGCAGGTTGCTTGGCTTGTTCGTAGCCATAAGCCAGTTGAGTCAGATAGAAGGCTTGACTGGATGGATCGCTGTTGGTCTGAGCTAGTTTCAGCAACTCTGTATAAGTCGCGGCGGCGTTGGAATAGTCAAACCAACTGAGATGCAGTTGCCCGATCGTATTCAATAAACTCACTTCTTCGGTGGCATCGTTGCGCTGACGGGCTTCTGCCAACAGTTGCTCGTAAATGGCGATGGCTAATCCGGGCGATCGCACAAGCTGATAGGCTGTCCCCAACGCTTGCATGGTTTGAGGACGTGACAGGTTCATTCCATTCGTTGTCGAATTCTGCACCTGTTTCTGAATCGCTTGCAGCCGCCTCGTAATCAGATTCACTTCATTGGGCTGATTTTGCTTCCAAGCGCTATCGCCGACTCTGCCCAGCGCGGTGACTTCGTTTAAGAAGCCCAACGCTCGACGCAGGCGCAACTCGCGGTTCCAAATCTCAAAAGCGTTGAGAATGTCGCCCGATCGATACTGGGCGATCGCCTGGGCGTTGAGGTCATCAAGGGCAGTGCCCAACGTCTGACGCTCCGATTCGCTTAAAAGACGCTGTAAGCCTCCGGGCAATAACGGGTCAGGTGCCGTCAACTCTAAAGGGCTAGGCGGAAACTGATCGGGTTGAGGCGGTTTCTTTTGAGGAGTTTGAGCAGGAGTCGGTTGGGGGGTTGGCGAAGTCGCCGCCTGTCCGGGAAGCGTCCCGATTAGGCAGATAAAGACGATCGTTTCCAGGCAGCGCTGTCGAAGAAAATTGGCAGTCATGAGACAAATGTTAGCGATCCTTAACTATGGTGAGTGACTCAATTGAGCCTAGAAGGTTTCAGGGTTCAAGCTGACACCTGCCCTAATTCATGACAAGCTGCTTCAAAACTCTGCATTCCCATGACATAATGAGATGCTATTTGGCAGGTCAGTAAGATTACTCGATAGGCTTAATATTCTACCGAATTAGAAACACCGATTCAGGAAACCCCATTGAGATTTAAACCACCGATAGGCTGGGCTGTCAAACACCATTTAGTAAGGTCTGAGCGAGGGTAATGTGAGGGTTTTGATTGTCGGCAACGGGGGTCGTGAACATGCCCTGGCTTGGAAGCTATTGCAGTCGCCGCAGGTTCAGCAGGTGGTGTGTGTTCCGGGCAATGGAGGCACCGCTACGCTCGATCGCTGTAGCAATTTAGCCCTGTCTTTAGACGACTTTGAAGGCATTGCGCGATTTGCTTTAGTGAACAATATTTCATTAGTGGTAGTCGGTCCCGAAGTTCCGCTGTCTCAAGGGATCACCGACTTCCTGACTGAGCAGACGTTAGCGGTGTTTGGTCCGACTCGTGAGGGTGCTCAAATTGAGTCGAGCAAGGCATGGGCAAAAGCGCTGATGCAGGAAGCCGGAATTCCGACTGCTCAGGCAGAGGTTTTTACAAGTGCGGAGGCTGCCAAAGCGTATGTTCGCCATCAAGGTGCCCCGATCGTGATCAAAGCAGACGGACTCGCTGCTGGCAAAGGAGTCACCGTTGCATCAACCGTAGAAGCCGCAGAAGCCGCGATCGACGACTGCTTCGAGGGGCAGTTTGGCTCTGCTGGCTATCGGGTTGTTGTTGAAGAATGCCTGATAGGGCAAGAAGTCTCGATTTTGGCAGTCACCGACGGGTTGACGATCCGCCCACTGCTGCCTGCCCAAGATCATAAGCGCATCGGCGACGGCGACACCGGAGAAAACACGGGCGGAATGGGGGCATACGCTCCGGCTGCGATCGTCACCCCGGCTCTGATGGCACGCATTCAGACCGAGATTTTAGACCCGACGATCGCCACTTTGCGCGATCGTGCTATTGACTATCGCGGCGTTCTCTATGCAGGCTTGATGATTACGCCCGAAGGCGACCCGAAAGTGATTGAGTTTAACTGCCGATTTGGCGATCCTGAAGCTCAGGCGATTTTGCCCCTGCTCGAAACGCCCCTAGAAAAACTGCTGTTTGCCTGCACTCAACAGAAACTAGAGCAGTTTCCTCCCCTTGCGTGGAAATCTGGAGCCGCTGCCTGCGTGGTGATTGCCTCAGAGGGCTATCCAGGCAGCTTTAAGAAAGGGTTGCCGATTACAGGCATTGAGCAAGCTGAGATGACAGGAGCGGTAGTTTTTCACGCTGGGACTCAGCGCAAACATCAAATTCTG
Organism: Leptolyngbyales cyanobacterium; assembly: GCA_038208945.1. GTDB lineage: Bacteria > Cyanobacteriota > Cyanobacteriia > Leptolyngbyales > Leptolyngbyaceae > Phormidesmis_A. Next base: position 2,895 of record JBBQYE010000125.1, read on the forward strand.
GTCAGCGATGGCGGGCGGGTGCTCGGAGTGACCGCTGTTGGAGAGAATCTTGAGCAAGCGATCGCTCAGGCTTATGAAGCGATCAAGTCAATCCAATTTGAGGGGATGTATTACCGTCGAGATATCGGCTACCGAGTCAGAACGGTTAGCTCAACTCAAAATTGACTTATATTTAAGATCAGAAAAGATAAGCGTTTGCAGCCGTTCTTCAACCTGAGAAGGTGGGCTTAATTGTCTAGCATTAGGCAACTGTCTAAGAACTGCGAAACGGTCAGCGCGCTCTAGTCCTTCATCTCTGGTCTTGACCTTGGATTCCTCCTTAAAATCTGTTCGAGAAGTTTTGGTGCGCTGGTGGTCGGAGTTTACGCTCCAGACTAAGCTGATGGCGGCTGCAACATTGGTCGTGTCGCTGATTATGAGCGGTCTCACCTTTTGGGCAGTCAACACCATTCAGCAAGATGCGCGTGTTAACGATACCCGGTTTGGCAGTGATTTAGGGCTGCTGTTAGCGGCAAACGTGGCTCCGCTCGTCGGAGAAGACAACCGCACGGAGTTGGCACGCTTTTCTCGCCGCTTTTATGGCAGCACGTCCAGCGTGCGCTATATGCTGTATGCCGATATGAATGGCGAAATTTTCTTTGGGATTCCCTTCTCAGATTCTGAGGTGCAAAATTCGCTCACCATTCGCCGCCGCATTCAGCTTCCCGATAATTTTGCCGAGACTTCAGATTTACCGATGGTGCGTCAACACTTAACCCCCGACGGTGAAGTGACCGATGTGTTTGTGCCATTGGTCTATGAAGGGAAGTATCTGGGCGTGTTGGCGATCGGCACCAATCCCAACCCAACGGTAGCAGCGTCGTCTCACCTGACGCGAGACGTGACGGTGGCGGTTTTTGTCTCGATTTGGGTGATGGTGATTTTAGGCGCGGTGTTTAACGCTCTGCAAATCACAAAGCCGATTAAAGAACTGGTCGTGGGCGTTAAAAATATCGCCAAGGGCAACTTTCAACAACGGGTTGATCTGCCCGTTGGGGGAGGCGTTGAGCTGAGTGAGCTGATTGCTAGCTTTAACGAGATGGCAGAAAAGTTAGAACGCTATGAAGAACAAAATATTGAAGAACTGACGGCAGAAAAGGCGAAATTGGAGACGTTAGTAGCAACGATCGCCGATGGTGCCGTGTTGCTCGATACCAATCTGCAAGTGGTGTTAGTGAACCCAACGGCTCGGCGCATTTTTGGCTGGGAAGGCAAGCCCGTTGAAGGCACGAATGCTCTGTATTGTTTCCCTGTTCCGGTGCAGGTCGAGCTAACTCGTCCGCTCTATCAAATTGCACGAGGTGAACTGCGTGAAGAAGTGGAGTTTCGCATTACGCTAACTGAACCCGTCAGCCGGACGCTGAGAATTTTGTTAAACACCGTTCTAGATGCTGCTAAGGAAAACGTCAAGGGTGTAGCGGTGACGGTGCCAGATGTGACTCGCGAAGCAGAGCTAAATGAGGCGAAAAGTCAGTTTATTAGCAATGTATCTCACGAGTTGAGAACGCCCTTGTTTAACATCAAGTCATTTATCGAAACGCTGTATGAATATGGCGAAGACTTGACCGAGGCAGAACGGCAAGAGTTTTTAGAGACAGCAAATCGAGAGACCGATCGCTTGACTCGCCTCGTCAATGATGTGCTGGATCTGTCGCGTCTAGAGTCGTGCAAGATTTACCACCTCGAAGCGGTCGATTTGGCACAGCCGATCGAGCAAATTCTTCGTACTTATCGGCTCAATGCTAGAGATAAAGGCATCGAGTTGCTGCAAGAAGTCGAGGTCGATTTGCCCCCTGTTTTAGGACATTACGATTTGCTGTTGCAGGTGTTTGCCAATCTGGTGGGCAATGCCCTCAAGTTTACCGAAACGGGCGGCAAGGTAATGATTCGTGCTCATCTACAGGCTCCCGAAATCGTGCGGATCGAGATCACGGATACAGGTCTCGGCATTGATCAGGAAGACCAAAACGCGATTTTTGAGCGCTTTTTCCGAGTTGAAAATCGCGTTCACACGCTAGAAGGAACGGGCTTAGGACTCTCGATCGTCCGCAATATTATTCAACGTCACCGCAGTCGGGTTTGTCTCGTTAGCGAAGTTGGAGTCGGAACGACATTCTGGTTTGATTTGGCGGTTTATCAGGATGAAGTGGCAGAGATCGAAGCGCTAAAGCTAGCCGAAGAATCTCACACGATCGAGGCGATTGTCTCTAAGCCGAGTGCCGTCACCGCAGGTCTATGAGGCGTGATTGCTGGAGCTGAACGTTACCAATTCCTCACCATAGAAAACTCTCGCTCTCAACAACAAGCCCTGTTCGATCAGGTGCATGGGCTTTGTTGCGCCGCAATCATTTAATACCAAATTTCTTGTAAAGCATTTTTCTCAATACATCACTACCACGATTCACAAACTCTTCCTCTGACTCAGTTTCTATCGGAACACCAATTTTCTCGCTAAACTCAGATAGAAACGTCCCATCCTTGACTAAATTCGATACCTCTTGAGAAAACTTCTGTTTATCATCATCAGCCGCTGCAATTGGAGACAAAATTCCTCCAATCGTTGACATAAGTGAATTTTGAATGTTAGCTAACGTCACACTAGATGCTACTAAAGCTTGATCGGGAGATTTCTGAGCCTCATCCATAAAGTCTTTAAAGTTGTTCACTTTCCCCTTCCCCTTTACTATCCTTCCACTGTCTGTAAAAACCACGTAGCAAATCTTGAAATGAACTGACTATTGAGTCAATAATCTGATGCTTCGTTTTCTCGTCTAGCTTACTCCATAGCTTCCAAATCCACTCGAATAGCTCAACTAATAAATCTACAATCATCCTGATACCTTAGCTGAGAACATTGCAGCATTAACAGCCTACTGAGGCTATTCCTATAACTCCATTACAGAATACCCAGCTTAATGTCGCACATCTCACAGACGATATCAAAGTATCGTCTTCCCTCGAAATCCTTAATTTGAAGTTCCAACTTCAATAACTTCTCCCGGAGCGATGGTATTTAGAACGCTACGAGCATCTGGTATGAGAGGAACTAGGTCAGGCAATTTATTGCTGGGAGCCACAAGAACGACGACTGCTACTCCGGTTTGCTGCAAGTTTTGTTGATAGCGCAAATTCTGATCTGTGGTGAGTAGAATTGTGAAGCCTTCTTGACTCATGAGTCGCAGCAACTCACCATTCTTTTTACCTGACTATCCCATCTCAACAACTGTGCGTATCTCGTACTCAGCAAGTTCACGCCTTAGAGGTCGTGGGGTACATTCATCAAGCAGGATTCGCATAGACTGTTAGCATTTCCTTTGCTAATTCAAGGGCTGCGATCGCTTGTTCACGAGTGACGCTAGGGAAATGGTCTAGAAATACCTCTAATGAATCACCCGCTTCAAGATAATCCAGTAGAGTTGTCATAGGAACGCGCGTTCCTACAAAAACAGGGGTTCCTCCCAGAATATCGGGATCGCTATGAATCACACGAGAGGTTAATGTCATAACAATTTCAGCGAACTAGCTGCTCAGTTTTTACAGAAATTCTAACCTATTGCTGGTGCAGTCCAGGTTTGCAAGCCTTGCAGAACTCGATCGGTGGTGGCAGTCCAGCCAATAATGCCGCCTTGAGCGCGTACCATCTCTAACGTCGCTTGCTTGAATTCTGGAAAGTAGCTCTCGGTGGCATCTTCGACTAAGAGACACTCATAGCCGCGATCGTTGGCTTCTCGCATGGTTGTTTGCACACAGACTTCGGTCGTTACTCCGGTGATCAGCAGGTGAGTCACGTTGCGCTCTTTTAACAAAGGTTCTAAGTTGGTGTTGTAGAATGCGCCTTTGCCAGGTTTGGGAATCACAATCTCACCGGGAAGGGGAGCCAATTCGGGAATGATGCCGTTCCCCGGCTCGCCCAAGACGAGAATGCGTCCCATCGGTGCTGCATCTCCGATCGTCAGTTTTCCCTTCCCCCGTTTGCGCTTTGAGACGGGACAGTCTGACAAATCGGGTTGGTGTCCTTCAGTCGTGTGAAAAATGGGAAGATGCCGCGATCGACAGCCGTCTAATAACCGCTTGAGAGTCGGCACGATCGCCTGTAACAGGCTGACATCGTTTCCCAAAATGTCGCCAAATCCGCCCACTTCCATAAAGTCGCGCTGCATATCAATGACGATTAGCGCAATGTTGCTGTCTTCAGGCAATTCGTAGTCATAGGGCTGTGCAGAGATAACCGTCATAGGGTTAATGTCCTGCCATGCAGCGTCCGATCGAGGCAAAATCAGCGTCGGCGATCGGGCTTTCATAGGCAAATTTGCCTTCACTGATTACGAGGATGCGATCGGATAATTTCAGCAACTCGTCTAAGTCTTCGCTGACTAACAGCACAGCAACCCCTCGGTTTCGAGCTTCTAAGATTTCGCCGTGAATATAATCGACAGCGGCAAAGTCTAGACCAAAACAGGGATTTGCGGCAATCAGAAGGTTGATATGATCCGAGGAAAGCTCTCGTGCCAGAACCGTGCGCTGGACGTTGCCCCCAGAGAGATTGCTGATCGGAGTTTCGGGAGAAGGCGTTTTGATGTTGAAGGTTTTGATCAAACTCTGAGCCGCCTCTCGAATCGGTTTAAACAGCAGCACCCAACCTTTGGATTGGGGAGGACGATCGAACGTCCGTAGTGCCAAGTTTTCCGCCACACTCATATGAGGAACGCAGGCATTTTTGAGCGGCTCTTCTGGCAGCACAAAGACTTGATGTCGAAACATTTCGGTGCGGCTGGCACGATAGACTGCGCCATTGACCAACACCTGTCCGGCGGTGGCGGTGCGCTGACCTGCTAACACTTCGACTAATTCGCGCTGACCGTTGCCAGAGATGCCCGCGATGCCGACAATTTCGCCACTGTTGACGGTCAGGTCTACGCCCGAAACCGCTTCTAACCCGTTGTCTTTGTTAGCGTGAATCGCTTGAACTTGCAGCACTGGGACGGGATTGGGATGCAGCGTCTTTTGGACGATTTGCGGAGCGCGCTTTTCGCCCATCATCATCTCTGCCATATCGGCGATCGTCAGATCTTTGACTCTGCCGCTACCAGCAAATTTACCTTTCCGCAGAATGGTGATCTCGTCTACAAAAGCCGTCACCTCACGGAATTTGTGGCTGATCAGCAGCACGCTTAAATGCCCCGCGACGACTTCTTCACGAATCAAGCCGAGCACTTCATCCGCTTCACCAGGCGTTAGCACTGAGGTTGGCTCATCTAGAATCAAGATTTTACTTTTGAGATAAAGCTGTTTGAGAATCTCTAGTTTCTGCTTTTCTCCAGCCGCGAGCTGCGCCACGGGCACACTTAACGGCAGTTTAAATGGAGCCGTTGCCATAAACGCGTTTAGCACTTCATATTCAGTTTTCCAGTCAATCAGCGCGGCACTTTCATAACGGCAGAGGACGAGATTTTCTGCCACCGTCATCGCCGGAACAGAGGTGAAGTGCTGATAGACCATCCCGATCCCGTGTTTTGAGCATCACGAGGACTGTCGATCGCCTGCACCTGCTGATTAAATCGCACCTCCCCAGAGGTCGGTTTATAAAAGCCCATGACGCACTTTACGAGCGTGCTTTTTCCGGCTCCATTTTCCCCCAACAGAGCGTGAAACGTTCCGGGTTTTAAGGTCAATGAGACATTATCTAACGCGACCAGTTGACCAAATTGCTTGGTCATATTGACGACTTCGAGTTCGGGAGGCAAAGTGAGTTCTTTCATCTCGATCGTTTCGACGGCTGGCTTCATAGGGTTCACCACATTTAGAATGATACCGATGCAAACTTAGGTCAAGGTTCCTAACGCGCCCGGTGCGCCAGTCAGCGTCTTTTTAGGAGAACAGGTGATGATCATAATCAACAGAGTCAAAATATAGGGCGACGCGTTGAAGAGATAATAACCGCCCTCAATGCCGACAGCTTGCAGCGCAGGTCCGATCGATTGTGCCCCCCCAAACAGCAGCGATGCCCAAAGACACTGAATCGGATTCCAACGAGCAAAAATGACTAA
>JBBQYE010000126.1:0-8931 GCA_038208945.1 Leptolyngbyales cyanobacterium
CTGATTTAAGTTGTTTCCCTCAAGCAAAGCGGCTCCTAGATTTGCATACGCCAGGGCAAAATTGGGATCGGCTTGGGTGGCTTGATGAAATGCGGTCGCCGAGGCTTGCAATTGCCCCTGTTGTCGAAGTGCCAATCCTAAGTTGTAGTGAGCGGCTGCCATGTTGGGGTTGAGCCGAGTTGCTGTCTTGAAAGACTCGATCGCGTCCTTAAGTCTGCCCTGCTGGATGAACTGCAATCCTTGACTAACTTTTTCTTCTGCGGCTTGCCCATTGGTTTGCGCCATCAGCACTGGATTTGCCTGAACATTGGGCAATGTCACAATGCTGGAAACGAGCAATCCGCCTGATAGAAGATAGCTGAGAGATTTGAGGACGACTGCGTTTGTGGGGCGAAGTCTAAAGTAGCGCTGTGGCATACCAAATTTGTTTAAATCGATCGCAGCTAATCATAACAGCATCCCGATCGAGGAGATGGGCAACTTTGCATTTCTTGGTTGCTACGTTCCAGTCCTCCAGCCCCCTAAATCCCCCATTCTGGGGGACTTTGAGAGGAAAGCCGTACAGTTTGCCAGGTCAAAGTCCCCCAATTTTGGGGGATTTAGGGGGCATAAGCCGACTCAAACGAATCCACGAGGACTTGTGTGTACACGGTAGCTCTTTGGGGAGAGGGCTAGGGTGAGGGCTGCTTTTAGTTGCCTTCGATTAGTTTGATGAGGTCTAGGGTTTGTAATTGCATCAAGTTGCGTTGGAGTGGATGATCAGGGTGGGAAAGACGATCGAAGAGCGATCGCAGCGATTCAAGGCTATCGATCGGGACTAAAGTTGGCAGATGAGCAGCGATCGAGCACCCGGCGGCGTGGAGGTCTTGGGGTAAATAAAGCCCGTAGACTAAGCCGTTGATGATTTGCTCAAAGTAACTCAGCATCCGTTTATCTTGGGCTGAATCTAGAGATTTTTGGTGAAGTTGAAGAATATAACTGACGAGTGTCTCGATCGGTTGTGGATTAGAAGATTTAGCGATCGGGAGTTTTGAAACATACATCGGCTTAAATTCATAAAAACCGCCTTGTCGCGTAGCTGCTGTTTGCTCAATAAACCAAAAGAGAAGCCTTGAGTTTAGAATTCCGAGTAGATAATGCGCAGAATCAGGACAACAAATTGATGTTTTATCATTCGTAAAATAGCCGTCGTTATCTATCGAATAGCTTGCTTCTTGCTCGATCGACGGGATAATAATTTTAGGTTCTTCAAACTCTTTCCAGTAAGCGATATTGTCCTGAATTTCGTACCACCTGTAGCTTCCAGCTTTTCTACCACCTTCAACACCCGGCATTAATCGATCTTTGTATTGCAATAGATAGTTATGAATTGCAGGATAGTTATTAATATCAACTCCGCGTCTTGTAAAGATGAGCCAGAGATCTTGATATTCAACTCTCCAACGTTTTACGTCGCGACCGCGTAGGAAAGGCTTGAGAACCTCAGCAGACGAAGGATGTTCGGCAATGAGTCGATCGCGCGTCTCTCGATTCACCACAAACGCCTCATTCAACCCAGTCACAACACCGCGATAAAATCGTCCCTTTACATAGTCACCGAGCGGCGTTCCCACTTTTCGCAATCGCTCCATCAATCGCAGCGCATCATCTTTGGCAAACTGCCAGCCGCCTTTTAAAAGCTCCTTTTGCGCCATGCCAAACCGCCCCGACTCGACCACCGCCGCAAACGCCTCCACAGGTTGCCCCATCTGCCAATTCACCGCCTGAAACTGATGATCAGACGCGGGCACATTCTTCATCGCCGTCACAATCGTCGGGTAAGCAATCGCAGTAAACACAGGCGCATCGCCAAAATCAATCACCTGACAAATCGTAGTTTGACTCGTCAAAAACTGCCGCAGCTTTTCACCGTACGCCGCCCTAAAATATTTGTTTGACGAAATATAAGTCAACACACCCTTGTCTTTGAGCAGATTAATCGCCCGCTCATAAAAATAGACATACAAATCCGCCGTGCCCGTAAAACATTCGTATCGCTTCTTGAATGCGGGTTTCAGTTCCTTAATCGACTCTTGTCTGACATAGGGCGGGTTAGCGATCGCCACATCAAACCCATCCGACACGCCAAACATCCACTCAGGATCAAAAAAGTCTGCCACCGCATTTTGATCATAGGGGTTCCATTTAGCCAGCAGATCCGCCGTCTCAGCGATCCAGCCTTCGGTCTTGAGAAACTCGCTGATTTCTAGACGCAACCCGTGATCGCGATCGCGATATTTTTGTTTAGTAGCAGGCGTTCGTGCCTTAAAAATCTCATGACGCACCTTTGTCAACTCGTCTTGCTTAGGCTGAATTTGAAACGCCCCGATCGAGATCTGAACAGGGCGCTCAATCCCCATCAGCGTATTAGCTGCAATAAATTTTGTCTCTAAGTTTGGCAACGGCAAAATCCCCCGATTGGAAGCATTATCGTCAACCGTTTGCTCAACAATCAGCGAGATAAAAAACCGCAGCTTAGAAATCTGAACTGCAACAGGCTGAATATCGACTCCATAAATGCAATTCTCAATCAAAAACAACTTACGCGGATAGTCCATTTCATTGCTCGTAAAATTGGTTTCGATTTTCTGCAACTCCTCCTCTAGCTGTTTAATCGCCTCTTCTCTCGCAGCGTCATAATTAATTCGCTTCGCCTGTTGAATATCCTCTAAAACAGGTTTAATTTCCCGTTCTCGCTGCTGTTGCTTCCAGCATTCATTATTCGGGTCAAGCTTCCGCAAAATAAACACCAGCTTTTGCAAAATCCCCATCGGAAACGCCCCCGAACCCACCGCCGGATCGATCACTTTTAGAGTGTCGATCGCGTTAATCAGTTCCGTCACTTCTGAGTCTGTAAACTGATGCGTCTCGCTGTTGTAGGAAAGTAAATGGCGTAATCGTTGAGAGAGGCTGGCTTCGTTGTTGAGATCTTCGCCCCCTAAATCCCCCACCAGTAGGGGACTTTGAGCCACGTCTCCAGTTTCAAAGTCCCCCAGAATGGGGGATTTAGGGGGCACAAGCTGACTGGAACGGAGCGACGAAGGACTGATACTGCCCTCATCGCTGAGATCTTCGCCCCCTAAATCCCCCAAAATTGGGGGACTTTGAACTTTAGTTTTCTCCAAAATTGGGGAGAAAGCTCTTGATAAATACACCAGCAGCGACTCATCGACCATATAATCGACCACCTCACGCGGCGTATAAAACGATCCCGTTTGCTTTCGTGCCGTCGCCTCAGTCTCAGGATTATATGCCGCCAATAAATTCTCAAACACCTTACCCAATAGCTCTGGGTCGAGGGCAATTTCCTCCTCGATCGGCGTGTTTTCAGCGATCGTAAACTTATACCGATTAAAAATATCAATCAGCCCGCGTGTCTTATAGCGTTTATTTTTCGTTCCATACTTCTCATTCAGATCGATCTCTCGTTCATCTGAGAAAAACAAAAAATTGGGCACAGAAAGCACATTATCATCACGATCGCTAAAGCCATCAATCCGAATATCTTTCTTCGGTCGCTCTTGTGATTTATCTAAACACTCAAACAAACCACCATTGAGAAACGGAACCGTCTCAAACATCGCGATCGCGGCTTGTGGCTGCAAAAATAAATCTTCATAGCGATACAAATTATGGGTCATATAATGAGGATCGCGAGTCTTTCCCTTGTGCCGAAACTTCCGATTATCAGGCTTTTGAGGCGAATTCATCTCTTGATTGAGCGTCGCAAAAAACAGATTTTGCAAAATTGCTTTATAGTAACTACTCGACAGATCATCCTCGACCTGAATTAATTTTGCCACCTGCGATCGAGCAAATAACTCATCCGGCACCAGCCCTTTTTCTTTGAGAAACCACACAAAAATCAGCCGCGTAATTAACCGAATTACACTTGTTGCATTGCGGACTTTTTCATCCTTATCCACACCATCCGGAAACGTCACCTGCTCGATCGCCCAAAAATACCAATTCGACACTTCTTTAAAAAATCGCTTATTGAGTTCTGAGCTATCGAGGGTTTTTTGCCACGATCGATGCAGCTCCACAAAATTGCTCACCTGATGCGTCTTATAAAGCTGCTCTAGCGACAGATCAGCCAAAATTTCAACATGGGCACGATGCGGATTTGCGATCGCAATATCTTTAATCAGCGTCACTTTTTCTAACACATCGAGCGAGCGATCGCGCTGACTCAACCGCCGATTAATCACCGAAAACGTCACTGTCTGCCCATGCTGAAACACTAGCATCACAGGCATCAAAAATAGTTTATTCACCTCGCGAGTGATATCAGCCAACTTAGACCGAGAATATGACTCACCCCGCAGCCGAATTGCAAAAAACAAATAAGACTCAAAGATTGCATTATCAACCTTCCCATCATCAAACTTAATGCCAAGCTGATCGCTCCCAACAATCTCATCCTTCGTCAGTTGAAACAGTAGATCTACACACTGCCACTCATCCACCAGTGCTTTATCTGGGTTGAGAATGCCATCGCCATTAAAACTCTCTAAAAAGCCCGCCGCCGTTGGCTCATCTAAGCTGACTCGCTTATCAGTGCCATAGCCCAACGTCTGAAAAAGCGCGATCGCGCGCTCTACCAAGTCACCCCGCTCAAACTGCTTGAGATCCCGCAGAATGCGCTCTTTCAACTGTTTTTCACTGCTCATGTTGAATAGACTTCCTGTATGAGTAAAATTTGCGGTGGTCGTCACTTTAGAAATATGTGCCCCTGACCTGTCATTGCCGAGATTTTCGCCCCCTAAATCCCCCATTCTGGGGGACTTTGAACGAGCTAGCGTTCGATCGCGGAGACGATCTGCTGGAGAACACTCCTTAAATCTGACATCACTTCTTGTTTACAAAACCGGATGACTTGATAGCCCAGATGATTCAGCTTCTCAGTTCGGGCGGCATCATACTCCACCTGTTGATCATGAGTTGCGCCATCAAGTTCAATGACCAATCGATGGTGAGGACAGTAGAAATCGACGATAAAAGACTCGATCGGATGCTGAATGCGAAACTTCCAGCCGTTCAGTTGGCGATTTCTGAGAGCCTGCCACAGCCTTTTTTTAGCGGGTGTGAGATTCTGTCGGAGTTGTCGAGCCGCAGAAATAATGTCAGGAGTGGTGCTACGAATGCGCTGAGAATCCATAAAACTGATGCGTTAGAAGCTGCTGTAAGAGTGCCCATCTTCTCCAAAGGTATATTCAGTCTCAAAGTCCCCCAGAATGGGGGATTTAGGGGGCACAAGCGGCTCACAATGAAGCAGAAGGACTTGTGTTCACTGCTCATGTTGAATCACCAGCCACGTTATTAACTCAAAATCTGTTAGGTCTTGCACCTGCTGTTTCGTGTCAGTCAACACCGCACTGCGACTTAACTGAAGCTGAGACAGCGATCGTTTCTTAAAGGTGCCCACGATCGAACTCACAGCCGACTTAAGCAACTCATCATACGCACTCATATCGCTGCCCTGCTGAGTGCGTTCATCAAACCAATCACACAGCTTCTCATAAGCAACCGTCTGATCAGCACATAGCAGCCGATAAACCTCTAAAATCTGCTTCGGCTGCACAAAACTAAACCGCACCACCTGGTCATCACGGAGATAAACCAAAAAATGAGGCTGAAGCGGATTCACCTGATTAGCAACCACATCTCCTTTTTGACGCAAACAAAAAATCACCCCCGGCTGAATCACTGGATAATCTGCATGGGTCGGCACCACGCTATAAAGTCCGAGTGGCGCGTCTTGCAGCAGTTGACGATTGCTCTCGATATATTTGCTCAACTCAATCCTAAAATCATCGAGCGTAAAGTCAGTCAGCGCCACACTTTCGTTCAAATCCTCTAGCTCTAAGACTTCATCTTTGAGCCGCAGAAGCTGGCGATCGCGATACTTCAACTCTTCGCTAATCAGTTCTACATCTGCAAATGGGTTGTCTTCTTGCGTTGCTGTCACATCTACCAGCGCCATTCGCGACTCAACCCGATTTTTGAGATTGATATATTTGTTTAAGTCTTCAGTTGCCCAAAAATTGACCATCTGCACCGTCAGATTTTGGCTACCAATCCGGTCAATGCGCCCAAATCGCTGAATCAGCCGCACCGGATTCCAGTGAATGTCGTAGTTCACCAAATAGTCGCAGTCTTGCAAATTTTGCCCTTCAGAGATGCAATCGGTCGCAATCAGCAAATCAATCTCCATGTCTTGCGGCATTGAGTTAATGCGATCGCGCTTTTTAGCGATCGGAGAAAAGTTTGTCAGAATGTGATTGAAATCGACCTTTCCCAGCGTCGTTTTATTATTGGCAGAGTTGCCCGTCACCAATGCCGAGTGAATGCCTAATTCCATTGCCCACGGCTGAAGCGATTCATAAAGATAAACCGCCGTATCTGCAAACGCCGTAAACACGATCACCTTACGATTCAGTTTTCCCTGTTTATTGGTGGTCGGGTTGGTTACCTTCTCGTCAATCAAGCGCTTTAACTGAGCGAGTTTAGCATCTCGATCGGGCGTGACTGCCTCCGCCGGACTCAGCAACCCCACAAGCTGATCTTTATCGCGTTGCAAATCTTTGAGCCACGCACTCACATCCAGATGGGCAATCTCATAGGCTCGTTTACCAATGCGAGTCGCTGCTTGAAACTCTTCATCATCAACCGCCTCCAAATTGAGCGGCGGAACTTCGATCGCGCCCTGGGCAGTTTGTTGATGCTCTTTTAATTGAGTTTGTAGTGCTTCAATTTTGGCGATCGTGTTCTCCATCGTGATCGCAAACGATTTGACCGAGCTTTCCAATCGCTTGAGAAAGTTCACTTTCATCATCGCAATCAGATAAAACTCACGATCGCCCTGCCCAAACGCAGACTGATCTTCATAGCGGTCTCGATACGGTTCTAAAACATATTTAAAGGGATTAAACAGCGATAGCTGATAGTCAGAAATCTCGTCATTAATTTTGTCGAATGACAGAAATCTCCCTTTTAGATCAATCTCCTCGACATAGATAGAAATTGGTTTTTGCCGTTCAGGAAATCCTCCCAACTGCTCGATCGTATCTTTGTAATAGGTCTGAATATGTTTGCGCGATCGCGCGATCGTTAATTCATCCAAGAGTTTAAAGAACGAAGAACTCAGTTTCGCCAATAGCTCACTCGTCTTGCGCTCTCCCGAAACCTTTGCCCAACTACTAAATGTTCGTTGCGCTACTTTAAGCGTCTCTTGCAGACTGCGAATTCCAATCGACTCCTGAAACGCCCCATCTTGCCCCTCAGTCAACAAATAAAGCTGATTTCGCAGATCTTTCAAATCATTATTCACTGGCGTTGCCGACAGCAACAGCACCTTCGTTCTCACGCCACGCTGAATAATCTCCTGCATCAAGCGATCGTAGCGACTCTGCCGAATCACATTCCCGTCTTCATCGCGCCGCCCCTTAGTGTTGTTGCGAAAGTTATGCGACTCATCGATCACTACCAAATCATAGGCACCCCAGTTAAATGTCTCTAGATTAATATCGCCCACCCGCCCCGAATCACGACTCAAATCTGTGTGAGACAGCACCGTGTAACTAAAGCGATCGCGCCCAAACGGATTCAACTCACTATTCGTTTGAGCTTGATAGACCGTCCAATTTTCCCGCAGCTTTTTAGGGCACAGCACCAGCACCCGATAATTGAGCAGCTCAAAATATTTGATCACTGCCAGCGCTTCATAGGTTTTGCCTAACCCGACGCTATCGGCAATAATGCAGCCATTGTGAGTCAAAATCTTGTTAACCGCACCCCGCGCCCCATCTTTTTGAAACTCAAACAACGCCTCCCAAATCGCCGTGTCGATCAGTTGACTTTTCTCACTCAGCAGTCCACTCAGATCTTGCTCTGCCAAAAATTGCTCAAAAATATGAAACAGCGTTTTGTAATAGATAAACTGTGGCGAATGAGTTTGATAAAGCTGTTCTAAATACTGCAAGACCTGATCTTTAACATCTTCAACCAGCGTGTCATCGCCCCAAATCTCTTCAAACCACGCCTGCAAATCAGACAAATCGCGCTTATCTTGCACCTCTAAATTAAGCTCAATATTATTGCCCGAAGTGCCCAGCCCCAACCCCCGCACCGTAAAGTTAGAACTGCCCAAAATTGCATCGGGTCTGTCACCGTGCGGCGCAATGTAATACATCTTGCCGTGCAGCAAATTGACCTGCTTAACCGATCGGATCTGCACCTTCTGACGCATCCAATCAGCACACTCTCTCGCCACTCGCTTTTGCTGAAGCCGATTGCTCAACGTCAGCCCTTCATCTTCGATCTTGAACGCCTTCTTATCCACTCGATCGGGGTCTAGCGATCGTACAAAACGCGGCTCACCAAATAGAAATTGGAGTTCATCGATCGCCGCCAGTTGGTCTTTCAGCGCCTCAAACGCATAAATCGTGAAATAAGCCGACACGATCGCGAGTTTAGACCCCGATCGAATCTTAGTTTGCAAAAAGTCTCCAACTGTCCCTCGGCTGTGATTGTCCCGAATTCCAGAGTGTGATGTCATGCCCAGCCTCATTAGAAATCTGACCCACTGACCGCCTGTTTCAGTATCGGCAGAGAGAATGAATGCATTCTATATCACCTACAATTAACCGATTCACTGATCTACATCCAACCGTTTGATAGACCTTCTCGATTAGGATCGAATAAATTGACATCCGGTCGCAGTCATTACCCACTCACCCAACTCGATCACACCTACAATTGCTATAGAATACAAAAGTCGGCATTCCGCCACCAGTCTTCAGAACCGCACCTCGCGTCAACCCTTCAACCCATATCTGTCTGCCAAGACTGGTGCCCCTAACGGCAACAGACCGATGTTATCTCTGGAGT
>JBBQYE010000127.1:0-8905 GCA_038208945.1 Leptolyngbyales cyanobacterium
CTTGATATCCTCCATAAGCATTTCTGAGCGTGTTTTCAATCTGTTGAGCAGTAATGCCCAACGCCGAAGCTTTGTCTCGATCGATGTTCAGCCTTACTTGTGATGTCGTTTGCAAATCGCTGTTGACATCTTGGATTTGCGACAAGTTCTTCATTTTGTCCACGAGCTGCGGCACATATTGCTGCAAGGGTTGAACATCGCTGCTTTGCAGTCCTAATTGATAGAGTCCTGTAGACTGCTGAGTGCCGATCGGAATCGCAGGCGGATTTTGTAAAAATACCTGGATGCCCGGAATAGCAGCAAGTTTTGGGCGTAAAGCCTGCACAATCTCATCCGCGTTTAAATGACGCTGATCGCGGGGTTTGAGTCGAATAAACAAGCTGCCTGTATTGCTTGGCGTTCCACCACCACTGCCCGTTGCACTCGCACCGCCGCCAATGTTTGAGTTGACTGCATCCACGTTTGGATCTTGACGAATCACATTCACTACTTCTTGCTGATGTTTTACCAACGCATCAAATGAAGCATCTTGTGCTGCTTGCGTCACGCCCGTGATTTTTCCGGTGTCCTCACTAGGAATAAAGCCTTTTGGAATCACCACTAGCAAGGCAACGGTGACAAAGAACATCGCAATGGACAAAATCATAGTAGTGCGATGAAACTTTAAGGCTTGCTTCAGGCTCCACTCATATTGGGCTAAAAACCAGTCGAATACTCGCTCAGACGAGCGATACAGCCGACTTTGACGCGAGTGATTTATTGGACGCAAAAATCGACTACACAACATCGGTGTAAGGGTCAACGAAACGAAACCAGATACTAAAATTGAAACGGCGATTGTCACCGCAAATTCATGAAATAGTCGCCCCAATAGCCCACTCATAAATAGCATTGGGATAAATACGGCGACCAACGAAAGCGTCATCGATAAAATGGTGAAACTGATCTCGCGTGAGCCATTAAGCGCGGCTTCAAGAGGTGCTTCACCCATTTCTAGGTGCCGCACGATATTTTCGAGCATGACGATCGCATCATCGACCACAAATCCGACTGAAAGCGTCAGCGCCATTAGCGATAAGTTATCTAACGAGAAATGAAGCTGCTGCATCACGGCAAAGGTGCCGATTAGCGAAACAGGTAGCGCCAAGCTAGGAATAACGGTTGCAGATAGATTGCGTAGAAATAAGAAAATGACTAAGACAACCAGCGCGATCGTCAGCACTAGCGTAAATCGCACATCATTTACAGAATCTCGAATCGCTTGAGACGCATCATAAAGAATACCAACTTCAACCGATTTTGGAATTTGATCTCCTAGTTTTGGTAATAGGCTTTTAATCGTATCAACAACTTGTACGGTGTTTGTCCCCGGTTGACGTTGAATGCTGAGAATAATAGCGCGAGTATCATTGTACCAACTCGCAATATTATCATTTTCAACGCTGTCGATAATGCGACCGAGTTGTTGTAGATAAACTGGAGAGCCATCTTTGTAGGCAACGATCAGTGATTGATAAGCGGCTGCGTCCTCAAGCTGCCCGTTTGTTTGCACGGTATAGCTTTTATTTGCACCCGAAAGGCTACCAGTTGGTAAGTTTACGTTGCCCTGCTGAATTGCCGTTTGCACTTGATCGAGTCCGAGTTGCCGAGTGGCTAACTGCTGCGGGTCAAGCTGAATCCGAGCCGCATATTTTTGCGATCCATATACTTGCACCTGTGCCACGCCGCCGATCGTAGATAGCTTTTGCGCCACATAAGTCTCAGCGTAGTTATCTACTTCAGACAAAGGCAGCGTCGGAGACTTGAGATACAGGTATAAAATCGGCTGATCTGCGGGATTGACTTTGCTATAGGTCGGCGGATTTGGTAGATCATTGGGAATTTGACCTGATGATGATGAAATGGCTGCTTCGACATCTTGCGCTGCGTCATCAATGTTGCGGCTAAGGTCGAATTGCAGCGTGATTTGCGTCGAGCCAAGCGTACTGGTTGAGTTAAGCGTATCAACCCCGGCAATACTCGAAAATTGCTTTTCTAGCGGGCGGGCAACCGATGCTGCCATCGTTTCAGGGCTTGCACCGGGGCGAGATGCCGTGATTTGAATCGTGGGATAATCTACGCTTGGTAGGTCACTGATTGGCAACAAGCGGTAACTCATAACGCCGAAGATCAAGATTCCCACCATCACGAGCGTCGTCATGATCGGGCGGCGAATAAACAGTTGTGAGAGATTCATAAATTAGTTATCTCCTGCACGCTGCGACCCATTGCCTGGTTTAGGTTGTCTACTCGATCGGGGCGCATTCCCCGCATTTGGAGCATTCCCGGCATTTGGAGCATTCCCGGAGGCAGGCTTTGCAGTCTTGCGGTTGGGCTGAGAATTGTTGCCGCTTGTATCACCTCCCGATGCAGTTCCGTTACCGCCGTTGCCCTGCTCTGAAGCGGTCTTTACTCGAACTTGACTCCCATCCACTAGGTTCGCTTGTCCATCCGTAACGACCTGATCGCCGGGTTGCACTCCTTTTTGAATCACGTCGAGTCCGTCGATCGTGCTACTCGCCACAACCGGAACATTGTCTACCGTGTTGTCATCAGGGTTGAAGACAAACACAAACTGACCATTTGGACCATTTTGAACCGCTTGCGATGGAACAACGGTAGCATTTGGCTCTTGAGTCAGCGTCAGCGTCGTGTTCACAAATTGCCCCGGAAAGAGTCTGGCATCCGCATTATCAAAATCACCAATCAGTTGAATTGTTCCCGTATTCGTATCAACCGTGTTATTTACAAACGAGAGCAACCCCCGAATCGGAGTATTATTACCCGCAAACGTGACCGATACTTTCAGCTTGCCGTTATCCATGTGCTTTTGCACGTCCGGCAAATTCGATTCGGGCACCGAGAATGCAACCTGAATTGGGTGAATTTTGGCGATCGTCACCAGCGGATTTGAGCCACCCGCTTGTACGATATTCCCTTCCGTCACTAGAATATTGCCCGCCCGACCGTCGATCGGAGCATAAATTTTGGTATACGACGATTCCACTCGCACGCTGTTCAACGCGCCACTGTCAGCGCTCACGCCTGCCTGAGCGTTTTCGATCGCGGCTTGATCGCCCAGCACCACTGCCTGAGCATTTTTAATTGCCACTTCATCACTTCTCACCACGGCCTGAGCATTCAGGATCGCTTCTTGATCAACCTGTAGCGTTGCTGCAATTGATCGGCTGTTGGTTGCATATTGCTGCGCTTGATCCTGACTAACACCCCCTTGCTTATAGAGATTTTCGTAGCGTTGACTCTGTGCTTGAGCAAACTGTGCTTGTGCCTGATCCTTTTCCAGGGTAGCGATCGCTTGTTTGACAGCACCTTGGTCTTTGGCAAGGGTTGCTCTAGCTTGTTCAACGAGTCCTTGGTCTTTGGCAAGGGTTGCTCTAGCTTGCTGCACTTGCGCCTGACTTTTGGCTACGGTTCCCTGCGCCTGCTGAATTGAGGCAGTTTGAGAGCGATCGTCAAGCGTAAACAGCAGTTGCCCTTTATGCACCTCTTGCCCTTTCTGGAAAAATACGCCTGTAATCCGTCCACTCGCTTGCGGCGTGACCGACACCGTTGAATTAGCCTGCACATTGCCGATCGCCTTCAGTTGCACAGGAACCGTTCTCTGGCTCGCAGCCACGACCGTCACAGGGGTGACTTGCTGTCTGGCACTGCGTCCGGCTGGTTTATCGGGTTTGGCAGCCATCGATCGCAGTCCCAAAAATCCCAATCCGCCTAGCAACAGCACGCCTCCCAGAAATAATCCAATCCGTCGCTTTGATAGAACGGTTGGCGTTGCTTCGCTGCTCTCGATCGGTTCGTCAGACACTTCGATCGGAGCGTCATTCGGCTTTTTATTGTGACCTTCGTTGACCATAAAATCCTCTATGTTTGCCGAAAGCGGGGCATAAATGTAATGTCTCAGACGCGGACTGAAACCTGCTGCAATAGATGAGTGTTAGCTCTTTTGAGATCCTTGCTGACGAGGATACGCAGCCTTAAGAATGTCCTGAATTTTGGCTTTTTGCTCGGCTGTAAGATTTACTTCTCTCAGCGCTTGCCGCATTTTTTCACCACTCTGCACTTTAGTTTGAAACTGCTGCGCCTGCTCTTGCGTTAAAACGGCTAGAACTTGTTTGCGAACTGCCTCACGTTTTTGTGCCCGGTCTGCTTTTTGGGTCTGATCGGGCGCAGACGGACTACTCGATTGCGCTGAATTTGCTGGACTTACCGTTGGATCAGATTGCGGCGTTTGAGCAGAATTGGATTGACCACAAGCAGACAGCCCCATCATTAGTGCGCCGATTAGAAATGTGGCTGCGATCGGTTGCTTCTTCATGAGATTCACCACGTCCTAAATCCGGTTTTACTCATAAATCTTAAAGGGTGAACCCAATTGACGCATGACACCAGGCTCCTAACTTGACCCGTCAAAACCTACTTGAATGTTGTGACTTTTTTCCTAGTCTGAATAGTTGAATGTAGTTAGATTGGTTCTACTGAGACGAGAAACAAGTCTGCTAAACCATTACAGAGACCTGGAATAAGTAGACCTCTTGCAAAAGTCCCTGCCCTCACCCTAAGTCCCTCTCCCACATGTGGGAGAGGGACTTTGAAACCTGGCTCCCCTTCTCCCAAACTTGGGAGAAGGGGTTGGGGGGTGAGGGCATCTTCGGACTTTTGTAAGAAGTTTAATGACCTCGACGATCGCACCTCGATTCACCCTCATCTCCTAAACTCTCGTATCTTAAAGACTAGAGAGATCAATCATCCTCTGCTGATAGGAGAAGGTTGGGGTGAATTTAAGCCACGGAAGTGTGCTTCTAGCCGCTATTGCGCGCTCACCCAAAGGGGGCTACTGTGTTGTTTGACTCCTTCACTCCCTCCAAAATTAGGTCAGCGTCTTTCGATGCCCCGCTCCATCTTTTGATGGGAAAGAGTTCTATGATCCGCTTGACCTACCCATCGTTTCGTCTACTGCTGTACCTAGAATGGTTGCTGCTAGGAACGTCGGTTGTGATGGAAGTGCTGCATTTGTATCGCTCGCCTTCGTCGCTGCTGCTGCGCCTGATCGCGATCGCAATTTTTGGTCTACTTGGGCTGCGGTTACCAACGGTTCGGCTTCGCTCAAAGATTCTATTTACGGCGCTAGAGTTTGGCTTAATTCTGCTTCCCGTGGTTCAAGAAGGGTTGTCGAGCCGCTCCAATTTTTTACTATTTCTGGTGCTGCTGTTACGCAGTTGCTTGATATTTGGGCAGATAGGGCAGGTGATTGTTCTAGTTTTAGCGATGCTTTCTTATGGGTCGCTGTTGCTGTTAAGACCGATCGTGCCCGAAAAATTTGTTTCAATGGTTTGGGAATCGCGAGTCAGCAATGTATTGTTGTTTAGCTTGACGTTAGTATTTGCTTTGCTGTTGATCAATGCGTTAATTGCTGAACGCCAAAGCCGAGAGCAGCTAGAAACGACTCATGATCAGTTAGCGACTACGCTTGAACAATTGCGGCACTATGCTCTACGAGTTGAAGATCAAGCCACTCTACAAGAACGCAACCGCATCGCCCGCGAAATTCATGACGGACTCGGACACACTCTCGTAGCACAAACGATTCAAATGAACAATGCGCTATTGTTTTGGAAATCTGACGCTGACAAAGCACTGGCATTTCTCAAACAAGCAAAGCAGCTTGGATCAGACGCATTACTAGAGATTCGCAAATCTGTTTCTGTCTTGAGATCGAACCCCTTACAAGGGCGATCGCTCGAAACCGCAATCAACACGCTCCTGCAAAACTTTGAGCACATGACGGGAATCATCGTCTCTAATACAATTCACCTCCCAATGCCGCTCTCTTCAGACGTGAATACAACGCTGTATCGCATTGTGCAAGAGTCCCTTACCAACATTTATAAGCACGCTCAAGCAACGCAGGTTAGTGTAGGATTGCATCAACAGGCGGGGCTAATCTATCTGTCGATCGACGACAACGGCACAGGCTTTAATCCGGCTCAAAACACAACTGGGTTTGGGCTTCAGGGAATGCGAGAACGAGCGATCGCATTGGGCGGGCAGTTCACAATTGATAGTCAACCTGAAAATGGCTGCCGCGTCTCGGTTGCGTTGCCCCTTTCAAAACAACTGCCATGATTCGGATTCTGCTTGTCGATGACCAGCACATTATTCGCCAAGGACTCAAGAGTATGCTGGAGTCTAATGCAGATATGCAGGTGGTCGGTGAAGCCGAAAATGGACAGCGCGCGATCGAGCAAATTTCATCCCTACAGCCTGACATTGTGCTAATGGATATTCGGATGCCCGTGATGGATGGGGTGGCGGCAACAGGCGCGATCGTTCAACACTATCCCAATGTTAAAGTTTTGGTTTTAACCACGTTTGATGATGATGAGTATGTTTCGCAGGCAATGCGGCTGGGTGCAAAAGGGTATTTGCTCAAAGACACAGAACCCGATGAGCTGGCGTTAGCGATTCGTTCCGTCAATAAAGGACATACACAATTTGGTCCCGGATTATTTGAAAAAGCCCTAACGATGCCTACCTCGGCTCCAGTGACTGTTTCCCCACCCGAACTCGCGCAACTCACGCCTAGAGAATTAGAAGTTTTGCGTTTAATCGCTTCTGGTGCAAATAACCGAGAGATTGCTCAGGCACTGTTTCTGTCAGAAAATACGGTGAAGAACTATGTGACCAATATATTAAGTCGGCTGAACTTGCGCGATCGTACTCAAGCGGCTCTACTCGCTCATCCTTTGTTTAATCTAATGCAGATGCCTAGAGGAAAGGATCAGGGGCACTAGGGCGTGTTTAAAAACTCTCTCGCTGCGATTGTGCCTGCCCAAACTTCAGTTCAGGGAGGAACAGCAGCGAAGTAGAGTTTTAAAGTTGGGGGATTCTATCAGAATTACGACACTATGCCAAAATAGTCAGCTAACGCATCAGATCCGCCAATTAGTTTGCCATCAATAAATACCTGAGGGGCAGTGACGGCTCCGGTGACAGCGCGCAATGTGCGGAGGTTAGCATCGCGACCCAAGACGATTTCTTCATAATCCATGCCGTGGTCGGTCAGCATTCCTTTGGCACGGGCGCAGAAGGGGCATCCCACTTTCACAAATAGAGACACGACTTTGGGCTTTTCAGCTTGTGCGTTGATGTAGTCAAGCATCGTTTCGGCATCTGATACCTTAAACGGGTCGCCGGGTTCTTCTGGCTCGATAAACATCTTCTCGATCACACCATTTTTTACCAGCATTGAATAGCGCCACGATCGCTTGCCAAAGCCCAAATCTGTCTTTTCTACCAACATTCCCATCCCTTCACTAAACTCCCCGTTGCCATCGGGGATGAGCGTCAGGTTGTCGGCTTCTTGGCTTTTTGCCCACTCATTCATCACAAAGGTATCGTTAACCGAGACGCAAAGGATATCATCGACCCCATTCTCTTTAAACACTTTTGCCAACTCGTTATAGCCCGGTAAGTGAGTCGATGAGCAGGTCGGTGTAAACGCACCCGGCAACGAAAAAACAACGACCGTTTTATCAGTAAACAAAGCATCGGTGGTGACATCAACCCAGTGGTTATGGTCGCGAGTACGAAAGGTGACATTAGGAACGCGCTGTCCTTCTCGATTAGGCAACATACAATTAGCTCCTCGACGGTTATCAATAGAGCGTACTCGTAATGAGTATGAGTTGTCAAGTACTCGATCGTGCGAGTTAGATTTTCTGGCGTTGCTAGATCGATTCATGAAGCACAGATTTTACCCTCACCCTAGCCCTCTCCCAGAAGGAGAGGGGACCAGAATTCTGACTTCCTTCTCCTAGGGAGAAGAGTTGGGGAGGAGGGCATTTCATATGTGCATTCAGCAATGCCCGGAACTGAAATTACGCTGCATCAGTTCTCATCATAAAAAGCGCGTTAGACATTAGTCAGTTACCGACGATCGAGCTTTGCGGATCGGAAAGATCGCGCGACCTGCCAGACTGTGGAAGTAAATGCTGCCGATCGTGATCAAAAATACGCCATAGCCAATTGCTTGAACTAAATATAAGCGCTGGGTGTAGCCAAATAAAGCATTGAGGATGACTCCGGGAAAGCGATCGTCGGGCAAGACTTTACTGAAGTTCCACACCATCGGACCTAAAATGCAGTCGCGATCTTGAGGCTTGGCAAACCGCTCTTGAAAGAAGCACAGCCCCGCAGATTTTCGATCTAATTGTGACAGCGTTTGCACTGCCGTGTCGAAGTGCCCTAATGAAGTGACGACTAAGCCTGACACAATCAGCAGCAGCAAGGCTCCCATCACCATAAAAAACAGTCGCAGATTGAGCTTAACGCCCCACTTAAACAGCAAAGCTCCGATACCTGCCGCGACTGCAATTCCGCTCAATGCGCCCGCCGCAGGAACTAAACCCTGTTGAAATTTTGCCGCGATAAACAGCACTGTTTCAAACCCTTCGCGCAAGACCGCAAAAAAAATCAGGGCGAAAATGCCCCACCCTGCCCCGGCTCGATTGCTGAGGGCAGACCCGATCGCGCCCTCGACGTTTTTCTTCATCATCCGGGCATTTTGCGTCATCCACACCAGCATCCAGCTTAGAAACCCGATCGCCATGACGCTAAAGACAGCCTCTAACAGGGGTTCTATAACCGGGGAATATTGCTGATTGACGGTTCCTAAATTTGCAATTACCCAGCCAAAAAGCTGACCAATTATGGCACTGACAAACAGACCGACCGCAACTCCGCCATAAACCCACGAGTTTAAATCGCTTTGCTTTGCTTTTTTGAGATAAGCCAACACGATGCCGACTACCAGAGCCGCCTCAACGCCCTCCCGGAGGGTAATCAC
>JBBQYE010000128.1:0-8902 GCA_038208945.1 Leptolyngbyales cyanobacterium
CAGCCATCTGCCATAAACTGTTAGCTCATGGAGTCTTTGCACTGCCGCCTGAAACGTCGGATCTTTTTCAGGCACCTCCGAAGGTCGCTCGCTCATAAATTTAGCTATTCACCTGCTCTGGTGATCCCACTACCGCATTTCCGCTGCGTTCTCGCCACAGCGCCAGCAGCGTACTTGCAATAAAGATGCTGGAATAAGCCCCCATCGTGAAACCGATAATCAATGCTAGAGCAAACGTTTTCAACGTCTCTCCGCCAAAAAAGAAAAGGGCGAATAGCGTTAGCAACACCGTTAGCGTTGTATTGATCGATCGCGTCAACGTTTGATTGACTGCATCGTCTACAACATCATCGATATGGCGACCAGGATTCAGGACGATCGTTTCGCGCACTCGGTCATAAATCACCACGGTGTCGTTGACTGAGAATCCGACGATCGTCAGCAGTGCCACGATAAATAAACTATCTACTTCCACATTCAGCACCAATCCAAAAATGGAAAAAATGCCGACCGTGATCAGAATGTCGTGCAGCAGAGCGACGATCGCAAACACCGCATAGTCAAGCTGAAATCGAAAACTGAGATAGACCGCGATACCTGCAAATGAGACGATTAACGCCAGCAGACCCGATGAGAAAAGCTGCTTTCCTAAGGTTGGACCGACCGTATCAATTTGGGTCGTCTTGGGATTAAATTTGCCGACTTTTTCGGCTAAATCGGCTTGGAGCTTCGATCGTTGATCCACATTCAACGTCACCGTACGAATCGAAACCGCACGCTGTTCTGATCCTACAACTTGAACGCTGCTGCTGCCTAAACCTTGAGCGTCAAGCACCGATCGCACTGCATCTAAATTGATCGGCTTGTCGCAATTATTAGGCTGAGTGCAATCGAGTTCGATTTGCAGGCGAGTGCCTCCCACAAAATCTAAACTCGGACGCAGCGGTGCCCCAATTTGCTTCCATGAGATCAGCATCGAGATGATGCCTGCAATGATAATTGTTGAAGAAATCGTCCACCAAATTGCCCGTTGGCGAATCACTTGCAGTTTCATGACGCGACCTCAGAAGTTTTTGTGGGTAGATTGGGGCAAAACAATTCTGGTTTGCGAAGTCCCTGAACTCCCAAAACGGCTAACAGCAAGGTGCGGCTACAGGTGAGGGCGGTAAACATACTCACCACGACTCCTAGCGCCAGCGTCAGGGCAAATCCTCTCACCAATCCGGCACCGAGCCAAAACAGGGCCCCACACGCGATTAAGGTCGTGACGTTGCTATCGAGAATGCTAGAGAAAGCGCGGAAAAAGCCAGCCTCGACCGATCGATACAGCGTTTTTCCAGCGCGTAGTTCTTCACGAGTGCGCTCAAAAATCAGCACGTTGGCATCGACTGCCATCCCAATGCTGAGAATGAATCCGGCGAGTCCCGGCAGGGTCAACGTCACCCCTAGCAAATCAAACGCCGCAAAGGTGAGAAGTGAGTAAATAACTAGGGCGATCGAGGCAATCACTCCGGGCAATCGATAATAAAGCACCATGAACAACAGCACTAACGTTAAACCGCCAATGCCTGCATAAATGCTACGCTGAATGCTGTCTCGTCCCAAGGTTGCGCCAACGGTGCGGTTCTCAATAATCTCGACCGGAATCGGTAAGGCACCTCCTCGAAGCTGCACGGCGAGGTCATTGGCTTGTTCGGCGGTGAATCGCCCTGTGATAGTTGCGCCACCGCCTGCGATGCCTGTTTGAGCAAACTCTACGCCTACATTGGGAGCGCTAATCAGCCCATTGTCGAGAAAGATGCCTAAGCTGCGTCCGGTGCCTGCTAATTTTTTGGTCAGGGTTGCAAACTTCTCGCCGCCCTCTTGATCAAACCGAATCGCCACACTCCAACTGCTTGAGTTTGTTGACGTTTCTGGGAACGCATCTTTGAGGTTTTTCCCGGTGATGCCAGCCGACTCAAAGAGTGCACTGATCTTTTGATCCGTTGCTTTTAGTTTGGATTGGTTGTCGTCGATCGCTCCCTGATCGCCTGCTTTTCTCAGCTCGGGTTGTTTGGCAACTAATTCTTGACGATATTGCTGCTCGATTTGTAATCCTGCTTCGGTTCCTACCTTTTGCGCTTTAAATTCAAGTTGAGCAGTTCCTCCCAGAACCCGCTCGGCTTGCTGCGGATCGCTGACTCCGGGCAACTGCACCAAAATCTGGTCATCTCCGACGGTTTGCACAACAGGCTCAGACACGCCTAAGCCATTAATTCGCCCTTCAATCACGCGCTGAACAGCTTCGAGTTCACGCGCGGTAATTTTTTTAATTTCTGCCGTGGGCTTCACCTGAATCGTTAACTGTGAACCCCCTTGCAAGTCCAATCCTAGCCGCATGGGAACCTTGACGATGACGAAGATCGCGATGGCAACCAAAGCCAGGATGAACAGTAGTAATGAACGTTGCCTTGCCATACTAAAACCTGTTGTGACAAACGTTATGATAGCGCTTTGTTACCGCCTCCGTGTAGATGGGTGGCGATCGTCCGTCTTACCCTACGATGGCAAGAGGAACATTCTAGAATAGAGACGGAACTCGTTAAGAAATGTAAGGTTTTTTCATGGCTGATCAGTTAATACGGGCAACTGCGTCTGACGGGGGCATCCGGGCTGTAGGTGTGATTACGACTCGACTCACCGAAGAAGCGCGGCAGCGACACAAGCTCTCGTATGTGGCGACGGCGGCTCTGGGTCGCACGATGGCGGGCGGGCTGCTGTTAGCGTCGAGCATGAAGCGGGCAGAATCGCGGGTAAATATTCGAGTCCGAGGCGATGGTCCGCTGGGGGGCGTTTTGGCAGACGCAGGATTAGATGGCACCGTGCGCGGCTATGTCGATCACCCAGAGGTTGAGTTGCCGCCCAATGACAAAGGCAAACTCGATGTCGGCGGCGCGATCGGGCAAGATGGCTATGTTTATGTCGTGCGAGATGTGGGCTACGGCTATCCCTATTCCAGCACCGTTGAATTAGTATCGGGTGAGATTGGCGACGACCTCACAAATTATTTAGCAAGCTCTGAGCAAACGCCTTCTGCGCTGGTGTTGGGCGTGTTTGTCGGGGCAGATGGCGTAACGGCTGCGGGGGGCATTTTGATTCAGGTGATGCCAAAAGCGGCCACTGATGACGAGCTAGTCGCCCTCCTCGAATCTCGAATTGAATCACTGCAAGGGTTTACGCCTCTGCTGCAAGCGGGCAAAACTCTGCCGATGATCTTTGAAGATTTGTTAGGCGACTTAGGGTTGGAGATCTTGCCCGAAACGCAGATGGTGCGGTTTCACTGTGGATGCTCGTTCGATCGCGTGTTGGGAGCCTTAAAACTGTTGGGTGAGGCAGAACTGCAAGACATGATCGAGAAAGACGAAGGTGCAGAAGCGATCTGTCATTTCTGCGGCGAAGTCTATAAAGCTGATAGCAATCAATTAACCCAACTCATTGGTGAACTGCGGAATGTGGAAGGTTAATTAACATACTGCGATCGACGATAAATTTCCCCAACGCTGTAGAGACGTTCCGGTGGAACGTCTCCGCCGATTTTGCCACAACCTATAATTCATCACATTCAGAAAATGGGAAACTTGGACGTAGAAAGTCTTTGCATCCTATGTAATCACTTCTTACATATTTAGAAGATGCGGAGGGAGAATACTAGTGGCTAGAGATACTCCACTAAAGCGACTTAACAAGCGACAAGTTCGTACCTATATTCGAGATAATGATTGTTCGCTCGACCCATCGCTAAACTCTCAAACGCCAAACCACTTATTATTTGTTTTTAGCAAAACTTACCAATGCGCTGACGGCAAAATTTTAGCAGTCAGTGGAGACGGCACTGGAAATCTTTACGACTCTATCAACGACTGGCAAACTGAGCTTGATGAATTATCCGAACTTAGAAAACTTGAACCAGTTCATATTCTTTACAACCAAATTCCCAGTCGAGAACGATTTATCCAGGAAATTCCACGTTTGATTTCTAGGTTAGCTAAAGAGTTTGAAGTAGATCTTTCTGAACTTGATAACACTTTAGAGAGTCTGTTGATTATTGATCAAGCGATTGAGAGCAAGAATAGACAAAATTACATCGACAATAGTAACAAAAGAATTCTAGGTTCACTGATAGCATACGTCGGAGAGGTAATCAAAACAGCTATTAATGGAGAGTGGCTAATCAAACAAAACAACGGAGCAAACTGGGAGCCAGTCATTGTTGATCCAAGCGGTGAAACGTCTTCATTTTACATCACGGTGTTTGATGAGCTTTACGAAGCAGAAGAAAGTAGCTTCCACGATATCGCTTCAATGCTGATTGAGTCTCATCAACGGTAGATCAAATATAATGAAGATTATCTTTACAGAGTTCGTACACTTTTCGATTCGTAGCCCTGGCTCAAGATTTTCATAGAATGGCAGCGGATGGATGAAATAGCTCGATCGCTCCACCTCTCCCCAACTTTGCTTCCACCAACCGAGTCTCGAAACCCAAAACTTTCTAACGGTTGATTCCGAAGTTTCATCCAAGCGTTAGACTTAAATGATCCTTGCAACATAAGGTATCAAAATGGCAGCTAAACAGGAATTTGGCAGTTTTCAAGAATTACTCTCCACGTCTGAAGTGCCGCTAGTGGTTGACTTTTATGCTCCTTGGTGTGGTCCTTGTCAACTGATGGCATCAATTTTAGAGCAGGTCAACGATGAGATGAAGCAGCAAATCAAAATCATCAAGATCAACGTCGATAATTATCCTGATTTGGCGACTCAATATCAGATTAATGCCTTGCCAACCCTTGTGGTTTTCAAGCAAGGACAACCTGTGCAGAAGATTGAGGGCGTTGTGAAATCGCAACAACTCGTTCAACAATTGCAGGCGATCATCTAATCGTTCTAAAATCTCGCCTCATATTCAAACACTGCGCGGCTGTCTCCAGAGAAATCAGTCGCACCGCGCAGAATCAACCGACTGTTGATCCGGTATAGGATGCTAATTTGGGTGGGCTGCTCTGATGTCAACACTCGCAGAATAGAAGTAGACAGACGAGGAGTGATGTCTACTCCTAGCTCGGCGGCGAGACCCAAAGTAGAGTTGCCTCTCCGCTCACTGTTCAACACACTGGGGAAGAGACGAAACTCACCAAATCCTAAAGCATTGCCGATAAACCCTTGAACATTAGTCAGCAGGGCAGATCCTGCTAGATTAGCGATGCCGAGGGTGCTGCCGCCGCGACCGAGGGTGTTGACAAAGCCGCCGCCGATCAGCCCGATAATCTCATTTTGACTGCGACTAGGGCTGCTGGTCAGTTCTAAATTGTCAAACAACTGGCTGGCAGGTCCCGTCACTCTTGCCTGAACGCGAACCGTTTGCAGGGAACCCAAACTCGTTGCCAATAGAGAATCATCGCGAACCTCGCCCGATTCGCTTCCGGTTGAGATGCGGTTGCGGGTGACTTCGGGCACTGAGGCAATGAGACGAATATTGAGCGTGGGATCAAGTCCTTGCTCTCGTGTAAATCGTGCAGTCTGACGATAGCCTCGTGCTAAGACAAACTGAGTGGTGAAGAGATTGACCTGCCCTGAAGTCAGACTAATGATGCCTTCGGGTTCGAGATTGTTGAGCGTTCCGTTAACATCTAAGCTGCCTTTGGCGAGGAAGTTGATGATCGGGGCACGCGTCACCCGGACTCGATCGCCCAGTTCTAACTTCAAATTCCTAAACTCGATCGCTGGCTCATTTCCGGCTTGACCGCCGCTCGGTGCTGGTGTTGCGCCGCTTGCTGCCGTTGTTTCATCTGAGAGCAGCACCTGTCCATCCGTTAAGCGAATCTCGCCGCCGATTTGAGGACTGAGGGCAGTTCCCGTCACCGCGACGTTGCCGTTTACGCCGCCCTGATAGATGCCTTTGAGGTTGAGAGAGATCTGATTGAGCGAGACCGCTAGCGGTTTGTTGAGATCAGGATCGGTGGCTTCTAGCGTCGAGAAAATTGGCAACACGCCTTGAGCCGAGACCTGACCCTTGCTGAACTGCCCTTGCAGCGATTCAACATTGATGCGATCGCGCAAAAATCGAATCGTGCCATTCACGCCCGTCAGCGGTTCGGGAAGTGCTTGAGCCGCGATTTTGGCGTTAGAAATCACCGCAGAGCCAGTCACATTGGGCTGTAATAAGGTGCCGCTCACTTGCAGATCGACCTGCCCGGTTCCGCCTTGCCACGCGACTTGTGGAGTCAGCAGATTTAACAGCGCCAGCCCTTCATTTTTGACATCTAGCGTCAAACTAATCTGATTGCTGTTAGGAAAGACCGAGGAAAAAGGCAGTTTGAGGGGAATGTCTCCAGCGATGCGAATCGGTTCGGGTCCTGAGACAGTAATGTCGCTGCCAAAGTTTAGCCGAGCGTTGGCATAGTTAAAACTGCCCGTTGCCGACTGAATCGGAGTGCCGTTGAGATCGCCGTCTGCAAGAGTGATTTCTCCGATCGCAAAGGGGTTATCGCGAGTGCCTGACAGCGTGGCGGTGGCGTTGAGTTTGCCGCTCACACCAAGCGGGAGCGGATAGAGATTATTGATTTCTTCGATCGGCACGCTGGCGACTTGAAGCTGCCCTGATTGGTTTGCGCCGCCTACATTGCCAGAGAAACTGATAAACGACTGCCCTGACTGGAGGCGCAACGGCAGCAGATTGACGACTCCATTTGCAAAGCTGCCTCTGGCGATCACCTGCTCGGCGCGCAAAACTCGATTGGGGTTTTGTATCACCTGATTTTGTGACACTTCTGCAAAAGCAGGATAAGGTCGCCACTCGATATTTTGCCCCTGCAAGTCAAACTCGGCGCTGACTCCGGTTTGTAGAGATGCCGCAAAGCTGATGGTGCCGCTAAAGGTGCCGCGCACGTCTGCTAATTCTGGAATCGTCAGGTTTTGGCGTTGATTCCCCACCTGACGCAGTAGGGCGTTGATTTCAGAAAACCGCCGCAGTTGATTCAGAAGCGGGGATTGAGGCAACCCCACCGCGATCGGGGCTACGTCTGCCGCTTTTCCATAAGTAGGAGCCTGAATCCCCCGTGAAAAATCGTCTAAACGAAACACTTGCAGGGTTTGCAGCACATCTTCAAGTTTGCCTTGCACGATCGCCACGTTTCCTTCAAAGCGGGGGCTGGCACGCAGATCTAAGTTGCCTGCTAGCGTGTAGCGACTGTTGCCTCTCTGCAAACTCGTCTCTGCAAGGCGAATCACATTGCCATTGTTCACAAATCGGGTACTAATCCGCTCTCCCTGAAATGCGCCGATGCGAGGATTGTCAACGGCTAACGCTCCATCAATCACCTGAAGGCGATCGGTGTCGATGTTGAGGGTGCCAGAGAGTTGACCGCCCAGCGTGCCTATCCGCGCCAATGGCACGCCGGGAATGGTCAACCCGTCGAGCGGAAACTGCTTCGCCACAAGGCGGAAAATATTGCCCTGAGCGCTGCCGATGAGCGTTGCGTCTCCTCGTCTCACGTTAAGGGAGATGGGTTTGTAGTTAGGATTGAGAGCGAGGGCAATACGATCGCGCTGTCCCGTCACGTTGAGGCCAAAGCCCTGACTGGGGACTAGCCTCAAATTGCCGTTGAGAACCGGATCAAACGTGATGCCGTTGAGCGAGAGTCCGCGCACTGCCACAGTTCCGACTACACTCGGCGATGCGGGAGTGCCCGTAAGTCTGCCTGTCAGATCGACGCGTCCCGTTAAGTCAGTCACTGGAGGACGAGGAAGCGGCAGGGAAGCGAGGGCGTAATCGGTGGCTTTGATGTTGAGATCGAGGGCTGTGATGGTGGGTGTTCCATCCAGGTTTGCCAAAATTGAGCCCTTGGCGCTAAAACCGGGAGCCGTGGCGCGTTGAACGTTGACTTTACGCCCATCCCATTGAATTTGAGCGACGATCGGCTGCTCAATCAGCGAGATGCCTTCTGACAATCGCACCTGTCCATCGGCTCGAATCGCAGAGGGGGTTAAGGCATTCACGTTGCCAGCGAGGGCAATATCACCGCTCAATAAGCCGCGCAGATCGGGCGAGAAGCGGTTGAGTTGAACGCCATCTCCCCGCACTTGGGCTGTCCAAAGTCCTGCATTTGAAGCGATCTGAGCGTTGACGATGCCATTGCCTTTGGTGAGTTGCGCCCGTCCACTTGCTTGAATATCCGCTAACTGAAACGAACTCGTCGTGCCCGACAGATTAAAGTTGCCGCTCACCAATCCTTGCACCTGTGGCGCAAATCGACTGGCTTGAACTCCAGCAGCCTGGACGGTTCCTTGCCAGCGATCGCCGACGCTACGAGCATTTGCAATCACGGTGCCTCCAGCAACTTGAGCCACCACATTTCTTAGAAAGCCATTGCTGCCGACGAGTGCCACTTCTCCAGTCGTGGGATAGGTCGCGTCGGGTGCTTGAAACTGGGCAACGGTCTGAACGTTCTCGATCGCTCCAGAAATCCGAGCTTGGGCGTTGACCCGTCCGACGGTGATAGGCGGAGCGGTACCATTGTTATAGAGTCGAGCGATCGTATCTCCCGGTACGTTGGTCGCCCGAAACCTGAGATCGAGCGATCGGGGTTCATTCAGATCAATTTGTCCTTGACCAACGACCTGACCCCCGACTGTAGGCGTTGCTTGAATATTTGTGATCGCCAATTTAAGCGCACTGGCATCGAGTTTGAAATCTGCGCTGGCTTTGATGAGATTGACTCGATCGATCTTGGCAACTTTTGTATTGGTTGCAGTTACGTTCAGGATTGGCTTGTCGATCGTCCCCGTCAATTTGGTGTTGGCTTGAACCTCACCCGACGCAGAAAACGGAAGCTGAATTGCAAACGTGTTGAGAAAATCTTCGACT
>JBBQYE010000129.1:0-8882 GCA_038208945.1 Leptolyngbyales cyanobacterium
TCGTCTCCTCCTCTAGGTAGGTGTCATGAATAACACTCACTTTCTAGAGTCACAAAAGATGAGCACTCTACGATAAGCCCACCATGATCTCTGACTATGATTTATTTGTAATTGGGGCAGGTCCGGGAGGGTTAGCAGCCGCAAAACAAGCTGCACACTATGGCGCACGAGTCGCGATCGCCGAAGCCAATCACCTCGGCGGCACTTGTGCAAATCTGGGCTGCATTCCCAAAAAACTGATGGTGTATGCGGCTGATTTTGGTCATTTGGCAGAAGCCTCTAAAGGCTATGGCTGGAGCGGAGAACAGCCTCATTTTAGTTGGGCAAAATTTGTTAAAGCGAGAGATCAGACGATCGAGCAATTTCGGCACTCTCATGAGCGATCGCTGACTAAATTAGGAATTCATTTGATTCACGATCGAGCACAGTTCATTGATGCCCATACCCTAGAAGTCGGTGAGCAAAAAATCACTGCCGATCATGTCTTGATTGCTGTGGGAGGTCACGCCAGCAAGCCCGACATTCCCGGCATTGAACACACAGTTACGTCTGATGAGATGTTTCACCTGCCACAGTTGCCCAATCGAATTGCCATCATCGGCGGTGGATATATCGGCGTTGAGTTTGCGAGTGCGCTCCATGCCTTCGGGACAGAGGTGTTTTTGATGAACCACGAACACTGCATCCTGAGTGAATTTGACCCCATAATCAGTACCGCTATTCACAAAGGGTTGACTCAGCGAGGTATCCAGGTCGCCTGCAACACCACCGCTGAAGAAATTATTCAGACCGATCGAGGATTGCAGCTAATCTTATCGGGCGACCCCGCAGATATCACGGTTGATCTGGTGCTATGCGCGATCGGACGCACTCCCAATTTAGAAAATCTCGGCTTAGAACAGGTCGGCGTTGAAGTCGATCGAGGGGCGATCTCGGTCGATGCTCACAGTCGCACCCGTCAACCCAACATCTTCGCCGTTGGAGACTGCACCGATCGCAAACAATTAACGCCCGTCGCGCTATCAGAAGGTCGAGCGTTTGCTGATACGACTTTCGGTGACTATGCCTGGACGGTGGACTATGACAGCGTGCCATCGGCGATTTGCTGTCGCCCCGAAGCTGCTGCTGTAGGCATGACAGAGCAACAGGCACAGATTCAATTAGGCGATGCTGTTCGCGGTTATCAAAGCGAGTTTCAGCCGCTATTCTACAGCTTGAGTGGTCAGAATGAAAAAGCTTTAATTAAGCTCGTTGTCAACGGAGAGAACGATCGAGTGATTGGCATTCACATCGTCGGCGATCACGCAGCAGAAATCCTACAAGGATTTGCACTGGCAATGAAACAGGGACTTACAAAGCAGGAACTGGATCGGGCGATCGGGATTCATCCATCCTCTGGTGAAGAGTTTTTCTCGATTCGTTAACTGGATCTAAGCGGCGTTGATGACTTCAGGCATGAACCGAGAAATTTACCCTCACCCTAGCCCTCTCCCGCAGGAGAGGGAACAAGATTCCTAGCTTCCCTCTCGCGCAGGAGCTACCGCGTGCACACAAACGGTCAATCGCTTCGATTCAGTAACGCCCTTCTAAGCTTCAACAAGCTGATTGTCTTGCCGCAAACACGCTTCGATGAAGCCGTCTAATTCGCCATTCATGACATCTTGAATGGCAGTCGTTTCTACCCCAGTGCGGAGATCTTTCACCATTTGATAAGGGTGAAACACATAGTTGCGAATCTGATTGCCCCAAGCCGCTTCGACGATATCGCCTCGGATGTCAGCGACTTCTTTTGCTTTCTGCTCTTGAGCGATGATCAGCAGTTTTGCTTTGAGAATCACCAGGGCTTTTTCTTTGTTTTGAAGCTGCGATCGCTCCTCAGTGCATCTCACCGCAATTCCGGTCGGCAGGTGCGTAATTCTCACGGCGGTTTCAACTTTGTTGACGTTTTGCCCCCCTTTGCCCCCCGCACGAGAAGTCGTAATCTCTAAGTCTTTATCGGGAATGTCTAACTTAACCGACGTGTCAATCATCGGCATCACTTCCACCCCAGCGAAGCTCGTTTGTCGCTTGTCGTTGGCGTTGAACGGCGAAATTCGCACGAGGCGATGGGTGCCCTTTTCGACCTTGAGATAGCCGTAGGCATATTTGCCATCAATCTCTAGCGTGGCAGACTTAATCCCCGCTTCGTCGCCCTCTGACTCGTCGGTGAGATGGACTTTATAACCGTGAGCTTCGCCCCAGCGCGTATACATTCTCAGCAGCATCTCTGCCCAATCTTGAGCATCGGTACCACCCGCCCCCGCGTTGATCGTGAGAATCGCTCCCTTGGTGTCGTAGGTGCCTGACAGCATTTGCTGAAGTTCCCACTGGTCGAGTTCTTGCTTGAGTTGATAGGTCTTTTGCTGTCCTTCTTCCAGCAGCGAGTCGTCCATTTCTAGCTCGAGCAATTCTAGAATCGCTCGAGAATCTGCAAGAGACGATCGCCACTGCTCAAACTGCTGAAGGTGAGATTTATAGTCGTTGAGTTCTTGCAAAATCTGTTGAGCTTTGGTCTGGTCTTCCCACAGTTCGGGTTGAGCAGCGACTTGCTCTAAATCTTGAATTTTGGCGGTCAAAGCAGGAACGTCAAAGATACTCCTGAGTTTTACCCAGGCGATTAGATAACCCTTCAACATCGCGCTTTAGTTCTAAAGTATCCATACGATCGGTCGATTCCTTGAACAGTATTGTTTATTTTAGCGGCAGTTCGCTTAGAGTTGACTCATTCATCCGCACCTACACACCAGCATGGGAGATTTAGAGCACCCCTTTCAGTCGTTTCTCAACGATCTCCATCTCAAATATAAGCCTTTGACCGACGGCACCCTCGCCAGCTATATTCCTGAATTGGCGAAGGTCGATCCCAACTGCTTTAGCATTTGTGTCGTCACTGTGGACGGGCGGCTCTTTGAGGTCGGAGACGCGCATCAGCTATTCACGATTCAGTCGATCTCGAAGGTGTTTGTCTATGGCATGGCGCTGGCAGAACACGGACGCGACAAAGTGCTGACTAAAGTGGGTGTTGAGCCAACAGGCGACCCGTTTAACTCCCTGATTCGGCTGGATGAATCGTCAAAGCGACCTGATAACCCGATGGTGAATGCGGGCGCGATCGCCACCACCAGTTTGATCAAAGGCACCGGAGCCACCGAGCGCTTAAACCAAATGCTCAATATGTTTCGTCGCTATATTGGGCGAGATGTCTATATCGATATGTCAGTGTTTATGTCGGAGCGATCGACGGGGCACCGCAATCGGGCAATGGCACACTTGATGCGACACTTTGGCATGATCGACGAGAACATCGACGAAGCGCTAGATCTCTATTTTCAGCAATGTTCGCTGATGGTCAACTGTCGCGATCTAGCAGTGATGGCGGCAACTTTAGCCAATAAAGGAGTGAACCCGATCACGGGCGATCGAGCGATTCCGTCTCACTACATTCGAGATGTGCTGTCAGTGATGTATACGTGCGGAATGTACAACTTCGCGGGCGAGTGGGCATATAAGGTCGGAATTCCTGCCAAGAGTGGAGTCTCAGGTGGCATCATTGCAGTGGTTCCCAACCAAGTAGGAATCGCGGTTTTCTCGCCCCCGTTAGACTCTCACGGCAATAGCGTGCGCGGTATTAAAGTCTGTGAAGACTTGGCGCGTGAATTTGAGTTACACATGTTTGACTTGCCCATGGGCTGCTCTCACTTTCGACAGACATTGGCAAACGAACCGTAACAAATCGACGTTTTGGGTGAGCCAACACGGTATAGTCACGACAGAGGCGTTTGCCTCGCAGTTTCTACTGGGCAACCGTTTAGGAGAGAGTAATGGTCAGAAGACAACCCCCCGCTAATTCCAACAAATCAACCCCCCGCAAACCGCCCCATGCTCCTGCGGCAGACGCAGAACTGCTGCCCAAAGGAGCGGAGAAAAGTGCCAAGCCAGACGAGCTGGAATTAAAAGATGAGTGGGCGATCGCGCCAGTTGATGCTGAAGTCACTGTAGTTGCCAAATCTCAGCCAGCCTCCTCGACCCCAGCCGAACCTGAGCTTGAAACCGCCGCCGTTCCGGCGCTAGAAGTGAATTTGATGGCGCTCAGAGAGTCTTTAGAGCAGTCAAATCAAAAAGAGCAGCTTCTTCAAAAAAGCGTTGAAGACCTGCGATCGCAGCTTGTCGAGCAAAAAACACTGGTACAAAAGCTGCAAACCGACCTAGAAAAGGTTAACAGGATTCAATCAGAGCTAGATAAAACTCAAAAAGAAGCGCTGAAATTAGCTGAGTCTAATCAAGCACTGATTGACGAAAGTAAAGTCTTCAAGCAGGAACAGCACACGTTGAAAGCAGACCTCGCGACCCAGGCAAAATCTGCCAACAAAATTCAATCAGAGCTAGATAAAACTCAAAAAGAAGCGCTGAAATTAGCTGAGTCTAATCAAGCACTGATTGACGAAAGTAAGGTCTTCAAACAGGAACAGCAAACTCTGACAGCAGACCTCGCGACCCGGGCAAAATTTGCCAGTAAAATTCAATCTGAGTTAGATAAAACTCAAAAAGAAGCGCTGAAATTAGCTGAGTCTAATCAAGCGCTGATCGACGAAAACAAAGCCCTTAAGCAGGCACAGCAAACTCTGACAACAGAACTCAAAACCAAAGCAAAATCGGCACAGCTTACAGTGCAACCTGCTCCAGCAAAACCTGCGATTGAAAGTAGGGATGATAGTTTCCGCAGACAGCAGGCGGCGACGCTGGCTCATCCGGTTTTCCCGAATGGACCGATGTCAAATGGCTTCTCAGATCAAGATATCGGCTGGTTTGACTAAATCGCATCAATTGTCACCCGTCAGTTGCACAATGAAAGCAGTGACGAAGGATAAAAGAAATGATGAGAACCCTGTCGATCGACATTGGCGGAAGCGGTATCAAGACTCTGGTGCTAGACGAATCGGGGCACCCTCAAACAGAGCGCAATCGTGTAGAGACACCTCAACCCGCTAACCCTGATGTGGTGATTGACGCGATCGTGTCTCTCGCAAACCAGCAGGGAGAGTTCGATCGAGCTTCGGCGGGGTTTCCGGGCGTAGTCCGTGCGGGCGTTACCGAAACCGCCGTGAATCTTGACCGTGAGTGGATTGGGTTCGATTTTGCAAGAGCTTTGAGTGATCGCTTGGGTAAACCTGTTCGAGTGGTCAATGATGCTGATATGCAGGGAATGGGAGCGATTTCGGGGCAGGGGGTTGAATTGGTGATTACTCTCGGCACTGGCTTTGGATCTGCCTTGTTTCTCAATGGCAGACTCGTATCCAACTTAGAAATGGGACATCACGAATTTCGCAACGAAGAAACCTATGAACAGCAATTAGGACGAGCCGCCTTAGATCGCGTCGGACAGAAAAAATGGAATCGCCGATTAGAGAAGGCGATCGCGTCTCTCAAAAATCTATTCAACTACGATCGCCTCTACATTGGCGGCGGCAACACTAACAAAGTCACGATCGAGTTACCACCCAACGTCAAAATCGTCCCCAACGTATCTGGTCTATTAGGCGGAATCGTGCTGTGGCGAGATTAACCCGTAGAGACGTTCTGGTAGAACGTCTCTCTTCCCAACGATCGCACCCAAACGAACATTAAAACCGATCGCGATCGTGCCCCTCATCAAAGTCAATCAACGGACCTTTCGGCACGATTCGATTGGGGTTAATCTGCGTCTGACTCATATAATAGTGTCGCTTGATGTGATCTAAATTACAGGTTTCTTTAATCGCTGGATGTTGATATAAATCTTTGAGATAGTTCCAAAGATTAGGATAATCAGCAATGCGTTTGAGATTGCATTTGAAATGACCGTGATAGACCGAATCGAATCGCACCAGCGTTGTAAACAGACAGATATCGGCTTCGGTTAACCGATCTCCACACAGATATCGCTGCATTCCTAAAACAGTTTCCCAGCGATCGAGATTCTCAAACAGTTCTGTTACGGCTGCTTCATATGCTGATTGAGACGTTGCGAATCCAGACCGATAGACTCCGTTGTTAATCGGCATATAGATTGCGTCAATCGTCTGATCGATCGTTTCGCATAAGTCTTGAGGATACAAATCGCTATCGGACTTCGCGATCGCCCCAAACTCCACATCGAACATCAGAATGATTTCGCGCGATTCGTTGTTGACGATCGTCTGTTTTTCTTTATCCCACAACACAGGCACCGTGATGCGTCCGGTGTATTTTGGATCGGCTTTGAGATAAATCTCTTGCAAATAGTGAGCGTGATTCACCGAGTCAGGAATCGCCCCCAGTTCTTCAGAAAACGCCCAGCCTTTGTCACTCAAAACGGCATCGACGATCGACAGCCCGATCGCATCATCCAGCCCCTTCAGTTGGCGCATAATCAAAGTCCGGTGCGCCCAAGGACACGCCAGCGAGATATAGAGGTGATAGCGTCCTGCTTCCGCTTTAAAGCCACTTGATCCATGGGCGGTGACGCGATCGCGAAAATGAGTCGGCATTCGATTAAATTGCCCTTTTTCGTCGCGCTCTGTCCAGTCGGTCGTCCATTTGCCTTCAACCATCATTCCTAGTGCCATTGCAGTCTCCTGAAGTAGGTTTGAATTTTGAGTTTTGAGTGTAGGCGTTTCTGAGTTAAACCTCATTACTCAAACCTCATAGTTTCGCTGACATCGTTAAGCAAGGTCGAACAGCAGCACTTCAGCGTCTTCTTTGCCCGTTAAATCAAGCACGTCTTCTTGGCTGACGGCTGCTGCATCGCCTTGGTTTAGACGTTGACCGTTCAGCACGATCGAGCCGCGTGTAACCTGAACCCAAACGTGACGATCGCCGTTCACCGCAAGATTCACCTGTTCGCCATTTCCTAAGGTCGTGGCATATAGATTGAGATCTTGATGAACCGTGACTGAGCCATCGCGACCATCGTGAGACCCAATCAGGCGAAGCTTTCCACGTTTTTCTGCGTCTGAATAGGCTTTTTGCTCATATCCAGGCTCTAGGTCTTTTGTGTCGGGCAAAATCCAGATTTGCAGCAGATGAACGGGGTCTCGATCGGAGTGGTTAGATTCGCTGTGGGTGACTCCGGTTCCAGCGGTCATG
Source organism: Leptolyngbyales cyanobacterium (assembly GCA_038208945.1). Classification (GTDB taxonomy): domain Bacteria; phylum Cyanobacteriota; class Cyanobacteriia; order Leptolyngbyales; family Leptolyngbyaceae; genus Phormidesmis_A. The sequence goes on from JBBQYE010000129.1 coordinate 7,144, forward strand.
CGCTGCACGTCTCCCGGACGCATCACGGCACTGTTGCCCATGCTGTCATGATGTTCTAGCGCACCGTCTAACACATAAGTAATGATCTCCATGTCGCGGTGAGGATGCTTGCCAAAACCTTGTTTAGCGGCTACCCAATCTTCGTTGATCACCCGCAGGTCACGAAACCCCATGAACGTCGGGTCGTAATAGTCGGCGAAAGAAAAGGTGTGATAAGAGTCTAGCCAACCGTGATTGGCGTGTCCCCGATCGTTTGCCTTACGAATCATGATCATCATTGCCTCCTGAAAATTCACGGTACGATTTGTTTGAGCTATGAATGTCTTAATTCGTACTTTCTAGAACTAAGATAACACATCGATTGTTTAGACGCAAACAATCTTCAGCCATTGTCAGATCCCCGATTTCTTCAGAGATACCGGGGAGTTCTGCTCTAGCCCATTCGTTCTGTTGAAGGGATAAAAACCGGAGTCGATCGAGCAAACCGTGTCCAGTGATCGTCCGCGCTCAAATAGCCAATCTCAGCGATATACGTGCGATCGCTTGCCGAGATTGGCACATTGCAGCTTAAAGCCAGCTCGTTGCAGTCAAACTGCTCAAAGCGATCGGGGGTTTGGGTCGCAAGGTCAAGCCCGGTGACATCATAGAGCCTTACCACCAGATGCTCTCCTCCTTGACGCGGGACATCAGCTCTCAGCGATCGGGGCACAGTCCATCGCAGGGTCGCCCACTCAGCGCTGCGCGGCAGAATGCTAATTTGCCCCTCAGTCTCGACCGGGAGACAGTCTAACTCACTGACCGGAGCCGCTGGTTCCCCATTCAGAGGTGGCGCTGATTGACCGCGATTTCCTGATAAAAATGACCACGCGGCGGCACCTGCTCCTCCTGCGATCGCCGCACCTGTCGCCAGTGGCGATCGTGCTGTCGTGGCTGCCTCGCTCGTGGGATTAGCGGCACCTTCTAAAAATTTTGGCGATCCCAAGTTTTGACCTGTCTCAGCGTCAAGACCTGTCGTATCTCGATCGTGGTCTAAATAGGCTCCTGCTCCATCTAAAGGAGAATCAAACCGCGATCGAGTTCCCGCTAAATCCTGATCAGATTGATGAGGAGCAAACCCACCAGGGAAATCGTCTTCATATCCCGGAGGTGGATTGTAAGCTTGAGGAGACGGACGCGATCGCCCTTTGCTCAACATCCAAACAAGCGCAGCCAGCGAACCGATGGGCAGCAGCCACCACCAAGAAAACTCTCTTTCAGGCGCAGCCTCAGCCGTTGCCCCCGAAGAAGGCGCGAGGGCGGTTTGATTGTTGGGATTCTCACCCGTTTGACTGGATGGAGCATTGAGCGAAGCCGCCTTGCTTCCGGGAAGGCTTTTTGCATCTTTGCCTTCAGCGTTAACAGAACCATTCGCCGTCGTATTAACAGACGAGTTTACCTTCCCATTCGCCGCTTTTGAGGTTTGCACCGCTTTTGCAGCAGTCGTAAGGGCGATCGCTTCAACGCCAGAGGCTTTAATCGCGTCCTGTCCTGCTTTTGCCGTCGCATAGCCCAAAAATGCCTGAACCACAGGAGTCGGTGCCCCATTATAAACGTAAGATCACGGCTGCGAAAAGGGGTATTTAGGATTGGTCGGAGCCGTTCCGTGCATGGGGACGGCTTTCACCCCAGCCTGACCGCGCACCTGATTGGCTGGAAGATAACTAATGCCATCCGTCCCCAATTTTTGAATCACCGCCGCC
>JBBQYE010000130.1:0-8877 GCA_038208945.1 Leptolyngbyales cyanobacterium
GAGGAGAGGTCTATGTTGATCTCTCCAGTCTGAATCTGCTTCAGCAACGAGTGTTGCAGTTGATGAATTTCTCAATTGAAATTTATACTCGCTTAGATCCGCAATCTGACGACCCTCCCTGAAAATGAGCGAACCGTGAGATCAGAGTTGAGCGATCGTCACTTTTGTCTCGTAAATCAGTCAGCAGCAGCAACTTCTAATACAGCTCAAGTATCTGGCTCTAGACGACCACAAGGCTCAATGACGATTCCACCAAACCGAGCTTCGTCAGCCCAGCACTTCACGCCTTCGATATAGCAAATATGGTCTTCGCCCTCCTCTTGGATTTCATCCACCACTGCCTTGAATCCACCACTCATGGAAACGTTATAAAAGCTCAATTTCCGCCCCTGAGCATCACAAGCTTTATCAAAACAACTGCTACATAATGCTGTGGGGTATCTTGCCCAGTGCGGCACTGGAGTTGAGCAGATAGGACAAGGATGAAATTCCGGCTCACTTACAGATAGAGGGGACATTGATAGCTAAGACAAGTGGGAGAACGTCATCATGCCCGTTATTTCCTAACCAGGCAACCATCACCCTGAAGACAGCAACGCCCCTCACAGTTGCGGCGGCTGCGAATACAGCCCGTTTCTGCGTAGCGCTGTCCATGCTTTCGCACCGTCGGATAAGCCAACCATTGAAGCGGAATCCCGGTCAGTTTCCAGACCAACCGACCAAAGGAGTGCAAAACGTCCCAGGCTTCCTCGAAACTCGGCTCGGTGATGAACTCCTCCAGTTCTGCCCTGAATGCTGACCATTGAGATCGAATTGTCGGTGAATGGCAACGATCGTAGGCTGCCATTCCGGTTCGGTAGTGCTTGAGGTTCTCAAATTCCATAATTCGCTCCCTGTAAATCGCTCTACCATCTTCTTCGCTGATTTAGTAGTTTAAAAGCATCTACTTTTAGTTTCCCCTGTATCTCTATGACAACCCCTAAACTTGATCGCCTACCCTCATCTGAGGGCAGAGATCGCACACACCCATTTAATCGACGACATTTTTTGCGCCTCTTCCTCGGTAGCACGACTGGAACAATCGCGATCGGCTTTCTGTTTCCCAATCGCAGTGCTAGTCTCGAAGCAACTTTGGAAGAAATCTGCTCGACATCTCCTCTGAATTCCCGTTGCCGGGACTACTTACCCGGCGTACAAGCACAGGACGAGCAAGGTAATGGGATCAAGGCGGATGCCCTCATAGCCAAGGGAAAAGCGGGCGAACCCGTGCCCGTGAGAGGATTATCTAACCCAGATATCACTTACCTAGTCATCACCACGCCTCTCGCGATCGCCCCCTATGCAGTTAAACCGATTTGTACCCATCTCGGCTGTACGGTGAACTGGAAGCCTGATCAAAAGCGCTTTGTTTGCCCCTGTCATGGCTCACAGTATGATGCTCAAGGACGGGTCGTTCACGGTCCCGCTCGACGGTCTTTGCCTCTACGAACAATCGTCGTGAAACAGAACCAAATTCGGCTTGTTGATCGTGCCCCTGCAATTGATCCACGTTAATCATCTGGAAACTGCCAGCAGGCGATACTTTCCACACGCTTACTGGCACAAACCCATGCTTTTGGTTTAGACGCAACACAATCATAATCGCAGTCTCGACAGCGTGCAGTTCTGTAAATTGAGGCGGAATGTCTGACACTACAAGGACTCCACAGCTAAAACAACACCAACTGAACCGACGATTCGACTTGCGACACTCCAACCGATCGCTCCTCCCCTCCCAAATTAGACAACGAAATCCCTAACAGCCTCACATTCCGCCCCTCCAACTCAACCGCCTCAAACAACTCCTGAGACAGGGAAACGATCGTTGCCACTTCCCTGATCGACTTCATTACCGTCCGGCTGCGCGTAATCTGCTGATAGTTGGCAAACTTCACTTTCAACGTGATCGTCCGTCCTCCAGTTTTGTGACGCTCCAGCCGTTGATAGACCGTCTCAGCGATCGTCTCCAGTTCATGCAGCATCACTGCTCGATCGCTCAAGTCTTGAGCATAAGAAGTCTCGGCACCCACAGATTTGCGAATTCGATTTGCTTCAACCAACCGATCATCTTGTGCCCTGGCAATCTTAAAGTAGTGATGCCCAACTTTACCAAAGTGCTGCACCAGTTCAGATTCAGACCGCTCTTTTAAGTCGGCTCCCGTGTGGATATTTAACTCGTGCATCTTGGTGGCACTCACTTTGCCGATGCCGTGAAACTTCTCGATCGGTAACGATTCTACAAAAGACTCGGCTTGCTCAGGCAAAATCACTGTCAATCCATTCGGCTTATTCAGCCCTGATGCCATCTTCGCCAAAAACTTGTTGAAGGACACCCCCGCTGAAGCCGTCAAGCCTGTCTCCTTGAAAATGGAGGCTCTGATCTCTCGTGCGATCGTCGTCGCATAGGGCAACCTCAACTTATTTTCAGTCACATCGAGGTAGGCTTCATCGAGTGCCACAGGTTCTATCAGGTCAGTGTGACGCTCAAAAATGGCGCGTATTTGCTGAGAAATAGCTCGATAGACCTCAAAGCGGGGTGGGACAAAGATCAGGTGAGGACAGCGCTGAATTGCAATTTTAGAAGACAGAGCAGAATGGATGCCGAACGTTCTCGCTTCATAGCTGGCGGCACAGACCACGCCTCGCTGATTGGGAGTTGCACCGACAGCGACAGGTTTACCCCGATAGCGTGGCTGATCTCGCTGCTCCACCGAAGCGTAGAAAGCGTCCATGTCGATGTGGATGATTTTTCGCATCCCCTGCCTCACCGTTTCCATTAGTCGTTGGGTGCGACTTTCTCTTTAAAGGCTTTCCCGGCAGAGAAGGCAGGAATCCGAGTCGCCGCGATCGTCATCTTGTCCCCAGTCTTGGGGTTACGTCCCTCTCTGGCTTGTCGATCTCGCGGCTCAAACGAACCGAATCCCACCAGCGACACTTTATCCCCAGAGGAAACAGCTTCGACGATCGAGTCAAGGATTGCCGTCAACACTGCATCCGCATCTTTCTTGCTGACCTCTGCCTTCTCAGCAATGGCATCCACAAGTTCACCCTTATTCATCGCCTTTGTCCTTGACACAACGCCGCCATTGTAGAGCAGGAGCGGGAAGGGTGCAAGTGTACTAGATTTATTCGCATCTCGCTTCGTCTCTAGGCTCTGTCACCCTCAGTTCTTGCCTGATTGCCTCGGTCATTTGATAAACCAGAGATTTAGGGACCAATGCGATCAACGTACATACTGTTTCCCTCCCGGTGGACTTGAAACAGGGGTCTCAGTAGTAATGGAACCAGATTTTGCCTTAAGAGTATTGCAGCAGCAAATCGATAACTTCTACTGATGTCTTTTGACGGCATACTACATAGGTCTGGACTAAGGCTGGACTTTTTTGCTCATGTTACACCCGTAATCTTTGCAGAAGCGATGGGCTGAAAGCCTTGATTTTGCGAGGAACTTGTATCTTGAGAGAGTGTGGTAGACCGATTGGGACTGGGTTGTAAAAACCGTGCAGAAGCCTGGGTCGCCACATCCTCTAACTGCTTAACTCGAACAGTGCCTTCGGCTCACGTCAGCGTGTGCGCCTGGAACCTCGATTCCGCATCGTGCAAGTCTGAGTCTTCAGCTAGAGTGGTCGTCTCCCTAAAAAACAAATGAATCAACCACCCTATTGGATTGGCATCGATGTCGCCAAAGCTCACTTGGATGTTCATGTCCGACCGACTGCTGAACTGTTTCAAGTCCCGAACACGACTGAGGGAATCGCCCAGTTAGTGCAACGACTTGAACCGCTGCAGCCGAGGTTAGTCATTTTGGAAGCCACTGGGGGATTAGAATTCCCAGCCGCCGTCGCGTTAAATCAGGCTCAACTGCCCGTTGCTATTGTCAATCCACGTCAAGTTCGAGACTTTGCGAAAGCGACGGGGAAACGCGCCAAAACCGATGCTCTAGATGCCGCAGTGCTGGCTCATTTTGCCGAAGCGATTCAACCGCCCGTCAGTTCGATCGCCGACGAGGACTCTCAGCGCATGGCTGAGTTAGTTGCCCGTCGTCGCCAAATTGTAGAAATGCTGACAGCCGAGAAGAATCGCTTAGGGACGGTTCGTGGTTCTGTGCGGCAAGACATCGAAGCCCACTTGGAGTGGTTAGAGAAACGCTTAGAAGAGCTAGAAGCCCAGCTTCAGCAGGCGATTCGGCAAAGTCCGTTGTGGCTAGAGCGGGTCAATCTGCTCAAAAGCGTGCCGGGTGTGGGAGACGTCTCCTCGAGTACGCTCCTCGTGAACCTGCCAGTGTTGGGCAGTCTCAGCCACAAGCAAATTAGTTGCTTAGTCGGGCTAGCTCCGCTCAATCACGCCAGTGGCAAACATCGAGGCAAACAGGTGATTTGGGGCGGACGTGCTCAGGTTCGAGCCGTGTTGTATATGGCAACCCGGTGCAATCCCGTCATTAAGACGTTCTATGAACGCCTCTGTCAGAAAGGCAAGCCGAAGAAAGTCGCATTGACCGCCTGTATGCATAAGCTCTTGATCATTCTCAACGCGATGGTTAAAAGTGCCACCCCCTGGCAACCCAATCTCGTCGAACAGGCTTGACATTTCAGACAATCGCTTCTGCAGAGGGCACAGGCAATCTTCAAAAGAAGAGTAAGTTACTCAAGAAACACTTGATTCTGTTCCCAATCGCTACCTAAAGTAAGCATCATTCAGTGAAGATTCAGTGTAATGCAACACAACGAGAAGGTTAAGAGAGTTATCCGTGGCATAATTTCCCCAGAATCTAGCACCGTTTAGCAAGAACAACTTCAGCACACTGTAATTAAATGCGCTAAATACTAGCCAACTAGTTCTCCTCTATGACCAGAAATACAGACCCCAATCTTGCAAAGAAGGCTGTAATCGAAGCTTTTGAAAAATTTGGTAATACACGACGAATTTCTGAGCCAAACGAAACAGAAACTCGATGTGAACTTATTGATCGAATCCTTGCAGCGATTGGCTGGGAGGTTGGTGGTTTTGCTCGTGAGGTCGGTAGTGGAACTGGCGACTATGTAGACTACGAACTTCCTCGTTCGACCCATCCAACTTTAGTTGTTGAGGCAAAACGTTCTGGTGCATCGTTTGTACTCGACGAAACCAAACTTGAAACTGGACGTACCCGATCACTAGCGACACTTTTAAGGACTGGGGGAAAGTCACTGAAAGATGCACTAAAACAAGCGGCTGGCTACTGCAACGATAGAGCTGTACCCTATGCGTGTGTCACAAACGGCTATCAGTGGCTATTCTTTCGTGGTCTTAGCAGTGAAGCACAAAGTTGGAATGACGGGCGTGTTATTGTATTTTCTTCCTCTGAGGCAATTGTTGCCAACTTTGACCAGTTTTTGGCATGTTTAGCACCTCACAAGATTGCTTCGTCAGAATTGCCTCGACTACTTGCACGACCAACAACACAAGAAATTCCACGTTCTATTATTCCTCTGGAAAGGCTTACTCTGAGAAGGAAATCTGCATCAGATGCCCTGCTTGACCTGAGGCGATTCATCGGGCAACAGTTCTTCGCACAGATTCATGGAAGCGATCGGACTAAAATGCTTGCAAAATGTTACGTGGAGCCAGGAGGTCGCCCTGATTTTAATCACAGTCTTCAACGCTTGCTAGACGATACTCTTTCAAGCACTGAAATTGGAGGTGAAGACGTTGTTTATCAAGGCAATACTAAAGCCTTTGTCAATCAACTTCAAAGTCTCGATGTTTCGGGAACAGTTAAATATCCAATTCTGGTTGTAGGCAACGTAGGTGTTGGAAAGACCACCTTTCTCTACCGCACACTCGCTTCTTTACGCGAGGTCTCTAATGAAGCGTCAGCAAATGAGAAGGATGCTGATTATAAAACGAAGGGCGATGCCGCAATGTTTGCGTATGTCGATTTAGAGAGCCAAGGAAATCTTGAATCTTTTGACGATCAAGAAATTCAACGCCAAACAGCGGTCAAGATACTGGAAAACTTAACTCAATCAGCTATTGCTACCCTTAAGAAACGCGATGACATTTCAGAAAGCTCCCGCAATGAAGCCGATCCAGATAATGAAACTACACTTCGGACAATGCTGCGTTCCCGTCTTTTAAAGGAGCACAGTAGTGCGGAAAGCTATTTCACTCGGAATCCAGGTAAGTGGGAAGATAAAGAGTACGAGATAATTCAAGAATATCGCAGGGATGCAATTACATTTTTAGTCCACTATATTCGACATCTTCGGGCACGCTTCAAACGTAGAGATGACCTAAAATATCCAATTCTTTTGGTTCTCGATAACCTTGATCAAGCTTCTAGTCAGTATCAGCGTTGCGTCTATAGTCTTGCGCTTCGCCTTGCCAAGGAGACGCCAGCAGTTATCATCGTTAGCATTCGCGAGGATACATTTAGTGAAGGACGTCAACCGAAAGGATTTTTGAGTTCCAGTCCTCTAGAATTTGTTTTTCACGTTCAGGCACCAGCCTTTGATCAGCTATTACGACAGCGCACTAAGTATATGCGTCACTGTGTAGAAAACAACAATTTGCCCAAAGGACTTAAAAATTCATCTGAAGAAGTCACTAAAGTTATTGATACGCTTACTAGCGGACTGCTCAATCCTCCACGGAATGGACTTGAGGTTGTATCCGCGTTATCAGGACACAACACACGTTCTGCATTGCGTATTGTGCGTGAATTCATATCAGGAACTGCACTTCTAACATCTGTTCAGGAACCTACCGTTGGCTATATGTTGGAGGCGCTCATTGCAATGGCTGGGCAGATGGATCATCAACTTGATCTAAAGAAACTATTTGATGCAGATCCACATGTGCCACCCCTTCATGCGCTTCGCCTTCGCTTATTGGGGTATTACAGCTGGGCTTATGAAGTGCATCCAGATAGAAGTCTTTTGGAAGATACAGAGTCTATTGTTGCAAAATTTTCAGCTTGGGGGTATCCGTCGCATATTGTAGAGCAAGCACTCCAAGCTCTTTGCTCTCAAGGATTACTTACTTCAGCTAAGCAAAAAAACTCTGGTAAGCTTTCAACCCGTATGAGCATTAGCTCAGTTGGTTACGCACATATCGCACGTCTTGCGCTTCAAAAAGTCTACCGTACGACAATGGCTTTGATTAGCCGTTGGTACGATCCAGACCTTGCTCAAGAATTTATCCGTCGGGCAGCAGGAGCAGGTACCGAAGAAGGAACATCTCTAGGTGACATAGTTGCAGCCAATGCCGTTGCAATTTTTGAAGCCTACTTAGGAGCGGCTAAAGTTCGAGAGGATCAGCTTCTATCAGAGAAATTCTCTGTACAACCTTGGGTGCGAGAAACATTATCACGGTCGAATTCGTGGGATATTCAGCCCAAGCAAGGAAAACTGGTTCACGAAAGTTCGACGGGTGGACAGTTATCCCTTGATGTTGTAATCCAGTCTGAACCGCTACCACGCTTGCCACGTAACCTAAAATTGAACTCATCGGTTTGGGTGCCTAGAATTCTATGGGCGCTAGAATATGCTGCCGTGAATCGACGAGGTTTAATAACTGCGGCACAAATTGCACAGATCCTTACAGAGGAAGGAGATATGGATGTGCCAAATACAAATGTAGCGCGCGCATTTCGGGAATTTAAACCTGACATTGAGGTCTACTTCACGCGGTATGGTAAACGCTACTCAATAACTAAAGAAGGATCTGCCGTCATTCGCAGTTGTATTTTATCGGAGTACAATGATAGTGACGGAATTAAGAGAGGAATTTAGTCAATCACTCAGTTGCAAAGACTGAGCTACCTTTCATTCTGCTTGAGGACACTGTCCGCAGGCTTTCTCAAGCATTCAATTAATTTTTTCGAGATTCTGAATTCTTGCTGCACCCAGCAGAAGTTCTCAAGAGATTAGCGTGTTCGCTCAGCAAGGATTTCAAGGATTTCAGTACTCTCGATTCTTAGCGACTTTTACGACAAGCTGCTAAAACTGCAAATGACTTCTGTGCCAAACCTCCCGAAGTTACTGGACGAAGCAGACAGGTTCCACTGCTGTGATCGCCAGAAAGTTGCTGATCTTTTGCTTCAGAGGCGGTAACTTGTGGCTGTCCCGTTAAAGAGTTCTGCGGAGTCAATAATTGTCTTTGCTCTTGCTGTGGCTGAGTTCTTAGATGCTCAAGTGCCGACTGTCCGGTGTGCCGACGGGTTGACCTGTAAAGGCAGCAGAGCCAAAACTTAATATACCTAACGTCAGAACAGTCCCTAAGCTGAATCGTTTCATTGTAAAATTCCTCGCTGAGTGTTCTAGAGGAGAATTGCAAAATTGTTAATGATTTAAGTAACAAATTTCAACTTCAGTCATCACGTACAGAAACCCAGTAGCGCTACTACGTTCTATAGCTTTAGTCTCATGAGTAGTAATAAAATTAGAATGAAATCTTGAACTGTTTAATTAACCGTTTTTAGATTCGATTTTGATTAAAAATTTTATTAAATCTAAAAAGTCAGTAAAATCTCATGCAACGCTAAAACTGATGCCGTAAACTGCTTCCGTTGAACCATTCACGGCAGTAGATATCAAACCTTCCACTCTGATAATTGATACCAAAAGCATCAGAGAGCCAAAGAAATTGAGATTCATTTCTGCATTTTAGCTTCTGCCTAAAATCGGGAGTCGAACTGTAAAGGTACTGCCTTTGCCAAGTTCGCTTTTGATGGTAATCTCACCGTGATGCGCCTGAGCGATCGCACTCGCAATTGCCAATCCTAATCCAGCGCCTCCTGTTTGGCGAGAGCGATCGCGGTTGACTCGGTAGAAGCGATCGAAAATGCGCGGCTGATCT
>JBBQYE010000131.1:0-8811 GCA_038208945.1 Leptolyngbyales cyanobacterium
TTCGCGCCACCCAAGCGGTGAACCGATTGACGCGATAAAGCACCACTTGCGGAACGTCTAGCAGCGCCATTTCAAGATTCACCGTTCCCGATTTTGTGATGGCTAGATCTGCCGCAGCGATCGCTTGTAGAGTCGTTTGTCCTTTGTTACTGTCTAACAAAGTTGCCCGCAATCCATAGTCTGCGATCGCTTGCTCGATCTCCCACCGATATTTTTCTAACGCTAACGGAATCCAGAAATGCACTTTGGGAAATTTTGCCTGAATTTGCTGCGCCGCTTCAAAGATCACAGGCATCAAATACTTTAACTCTTGCTGGCGAGATGCTGGCAATAGCACGATCGCTGTTTGGTCAGTCGGGATTCCTAGTGAAAATCTCGCTTCGGCTCGACTAGGGGCCGCCTGCACCCGATCGACTAAAGGATGCCCGACCCAGACAACTTCTCCGCCTTTACGCTTGAAATAGTTCGCTTCTTCTGGAAAAATCGCCAAAATTTTGCGGGTCGCTTCAATGATGCGATCGGTGTTGAACGAACTCGTTGACCACACCCACTCTTGAGGCGCAATGAAATATACAACAGGCACGTGGGGAAAATGCTTGGGGAAATAACTACAAAACGCCACATTAGGAGTCATGTAGTCAATCAACACTACGACATCGGGCGGATGTTGTCTAAGATATTGCTTTGCCTGTCGCTGAACTTTGAGCGTCGGTAGCACATAGGGCAACGATTCGACCAATCCCATCGACCCGATCGTGCTGGTGTGTCCGAGCAGTTTGGCTCCGGCTTCCTCCATGCGATCGCCGCCCAGCGCCAGAATTTCTAACTCAATGCCCAAATCTGCTGCGCGTCGCTGCAATGCCTTGATCAGCAACGCTCCCTGAAGATCGCCCGACACCTCTCCGGTGCTGATAAAAACCCGAAAGCGCCGTGGGTCGTGAAGCGAGTTATCCTTCATCCTTGATTCTTCTCCCCGGTGTCAGCCCTCGTCTTCCGGGCATGAGAGACTGACGAATAAATCGATGGAGGTGCTGCAAATGCAGGTTTTCGGGCAGTAATTCTAGCTGTTCGATCGCGTCATTCAGCGTCAAGCCTGAGCGGTAAATCAACCGAAACGCTTTCTTTAACAACTGCATCGTCTGCCCTTGATGCTCATCTGCCAAGCCCGATCGCTGCAACCCAATCAGATTCAGCGATCGCACTCTTGAAGGATTGCCCTCAACCGTCATATAAGGTGGCACATCGCGATCGATACGCGCCATGCCGCCCACCATTGCGTGTCGCCCAATATGCACAAACTGATGAACGCCCAGCACACCGCTCAATCGCGCCCGTGACTCAATGTGAACGTGACCCGCCAGCGCCACTGCATTTGAGATGATCACCTGATCTTCAATCGAGCAATTGTGCCCGACGTGGACGTTTGCCATCAGCATATTGTTATTGCCGATCGTCGTGACTTCACCCGCAAACGTGGCGCGATGAATCGTCACAAACTCCCGAATTTGATTATCGTCGCCAATCTTCACCAGGCTGACCGCGCCGTCATATTTCAGATCCTGCGGCTCTAGCCCAATCACCGCACCGGGAAAAATGTGATTGCGATCGCCAATTTCGGTATGCCCTTCTAGCACCACATGATGACCCACAAGACTGCCTGCGCCGATCGTCACCTCATCCCCAATCACCGCATACGCCCCTACCTGCACCGTTGGATGAAGTTGAGCACCGGGATGAATAACTGCTGTCGGATGAATCAGGGTTGCCATACAAAAGAGGAATAAAGAGTGAAGAGCGAAGAGTGAAGAGTGGCATCTTAAACGTTCACCCTCTACACTTCGCCCTTGGGTGTAAGTTAGCTGACCAACGCAAACATTAAATCACCTTCGCACGCTAACTGACCGTCTACTTCGGCACGACCGCGCATCTTACCAAAACGACGAGCCTTAACAGACAGCAGTTCCACGGTCATGACCAACTGATCCCCCGGCACCACAGGGCGACGAAACCGCACATTATCAATGCCAGCAAACATAAACAGTCCACCCTGCACGTCTGCCATCTGGGTTAACACTATACCGCCGACTTGCGCCATTGCTTCGATAATTAAAACACCTGGCATAATGGGCTTGCCCGGAAAATGTCCTTGAAAATGCGGCTCGTTGAATGAGACATTTTTGATCCCGATCGCCATTTTGGCAGGCACATAATCGATGATCCGATCAACCAGCGCGAAGGGATATCGATGCGGCAACAGGGCATGAATTTCTTCGACGGTGAACACGGTTTTTTGAGGAGCGGGTTCGGAAGCCTGTTCGATCGACGGATCTACGTGGAGCGCAGCCACATTTTCTGAATTTATATCGGTCAACGTTGACATGGGTTAGTTGATGGCTAGAGGATTAAGGAAATTTTTTGTGCAAGCTGGGTGTGTAACCGATGACTGGCTTTATATGCCAGAAAGTGGGCGATCGGGATAGCTCCTAGCAAACTCAAGTCTCCTACTAAGTCTAAAAGCTTATGGCGCACTGGCTCGTTTGAAAATCTGAGCGGAGGATTTAGCCAGCCATCGTCACCGCACACCAAGGCGTTCTCAAGCGAACCTCCTTTGATCAATCCACTCGATCGTAGCTGGTCGATCTGATGTGCCAGACCAAAGGTTCGAGCTGGGGCAATTTCAGTCAAAAAAGAATCCCGATCGGGCAACCAGCTATGCCACTGATTCCCGATCACCGCTAACTCGAAGTCAATGCCGTAGCTAAACCGCAGCGCTGGAGCCGGAATCGCTGCTACAAACGCATCGCCTTCATAAATCCAAATCGGCTCCAAAATCGAGCGGGTGACTTGTGCAGATTGAGAAACGATGCCAACTTGAGCGATCGCCGTTGCCCACTCGTGAGCCGAGCCATCCAGCAACGGTACTTCAGCCCCGTCAATCTCAATTCGAGCATTGTCAACGCCCAACCCAGCCAACGATGCCAGCAAATGCTCCACCGTGCGAACTCTGGCATTGCCATTCAGCAACTCAGTCGAGAGCATCGTAGGATTGACCGCCTCAATCTGAGCAGAAATCACAGGGGCATCGGGCAAATCGACCCGCACAAAATAGCGACCTTCCCCCGGCAGTGCAGGTCGGATTGTGACCTGCGTTGAGGTGCCAGAGTGTAGCCCAATGCCCGATCGTGTCACTTCACCTGCTAACGTATGCTGCAACGACGAGATTCCATGAGTTTCTGCCACTGATTGAGAACTAACTGCTTCCATTAGAATCGTTCCCCAAAGCCAAAGCGGATGTTGTTCCCACCCTGGTCATTGATTCCAAAGTCGATCCGAATCGGACCCAACGGTGACTGAACTCGCACGCCGATGCCGTAGCCAAAGCCGCTTCCGGGTTTGCCTCTAACACCCGCCGGGTTACCAGGAACGTTCTTTCCAGTTCCTAAATCAGTGGCACCGTCGATAAACAGCGCCCCAGAAATAATTGAGAAAACCGGGAACCGATATTCTGCGGTAGCTTGCAGATAGCTGCGACCACTGCCCACATAGCCCTCGTCATAGCCGCGCACTGAGTTGGTGCCACCGAGCGGAAACGCTTCATAAGGCGGCAAATCGCCCAAGACGGTTCCCCCCTGAAAGTTAAACGCCAGCGCTTGCGGGCAACCACCCGTCGGGGGTTTCTCACCAATTCTGAGGGGACGATTGCGACATCCTGGCGTTAACCGCGTCAATCGCACCGGGATGTAGAAGCTATAGTTGCCTCGCAAACGGTTAAAGAGAATGTTGCCACTCCCCAACGGCACCGATTGCTCAGTGCTAAAACTCAAGACCGAGCCACTCGTCGGAGTTAGGAAGCTGTTGCGGCGATCGCGCACAAATCCCAATCTCGCCGTAATCAAATCATCTTTGCCACTGGGGTCAAAGCTCAACAGGTTGCCGAGCGAATCTCTACGGCTGAGATTACCATTGGCATCTCGAATCGAAACTCGTTGATATTGAAGTCCGAGAGACGCGTTCCATTCAGCGCGTTTAAATGGATTGCGATCGAGAGGACGGTTAAAGGTGATGCCGCCACCCGTTCTTAAAACGCGGGGACGATCGCCGTTCGGCAAATTAATTTCTGGTTTGCCGCCATCAAACACGAGCGAAATCGTTCTGCGTCTAAAAAGATTCACCGTATAAGACGTGCGGAATGGGTCGCCACCAATCCACGGGTCAGTAAAGCTCAGGTCAAAAAGTTGATCCCGTTGACCAATCTGTACCTCTGCATTCAGCTTTTGATTGTTGCCACCCACGTTTTGCTGCTGATAGCTGACACTGCCAAACAGCCCACTTGCCGAGCTAAAGCCTCCCGCAACACCAATGTTTCCGGTGTTCTTTTCGGTCACGTTGGCAACGACAATCACTTTGCGGGGATCTTGCCCTGGGTTGAGAGATAGCTTGATGTCTTCAAAAATTCCCAATCCAAACGCCCGCTGCAAATCTTGTTCAGCCGTCTTTCGGTTGAAGACGTCTCCCGGTTTTAGCTCAAACTCGCGAGTGACGATAAAGTCGCGGGTGCGTCCACGAATCGGGTTGCCCTTAGCATCTTTTTCTTCGCCTTGCTTATTGACAAACCGAACTTGCAGCCCCTCGACCACTCCTTCAGCGACTTCTAGCGTCACCGACCCATCTGGGGCGACTCTGGGCACATTCACAACTTGGGCTAAGACATAGCCGTTATCTTGATACCACTTAGTCAATGCTTGAATGCCCGTCTGAAGCTGGCGCAGGTTGAGCGTGGTGCCATATTGCGGGGTAAAAATATCGCTGACCACTTTCTCAGGCACGATCCGCGCACCCTCTAGCTGCACTGATTTCAAGACAGGGTTGGGCTGCACCTCAAAGGTAACTCGCACCCCAAGCGGCGTATCTGAAGGCGTTGCTTTGACGTTTTGAAAGAATCCGGTTGCAAAAATGGCGTTGATGTCTTCTTGCAGTTGAGAGCGCGTTGTCGTCCGCCCAGGCTGGGTGCGAATGACTCGATAAACTTCGGTTTGAAGGTCTGTTTCTGCACCGATGACAAGCACCTCACCCACCAACACTCTCGGCTCTGGCTCGATCGGCGAAGTTGGGGTAACAGGTGGAGTCGTTGAAGGCGTAGAAGGTTCGGGTTGGCTATTAGGTGCTGGGGTTGTTTGAGGAGTCGGTTGTCCGATTGACGGCGCGATCGGAATCGTCAGCGTTGGCTCGGTCGGAGACGGCGGGTTTAGCTGAATTGGGGTAGGCTGCTGCTCATCAACTGGGCTTCCCTGAGTCTGAGCGATCTGAACGGCTACCGTCGCCAACTTGGGTTGAAAAGGCTTAAGCGAAGGGTAGGCTGCAATCTTATCAGGGGCAGCAACTTCAGAAACTTTAACGGTTTTGACTGCAACATCTTGACCTGATCGCTTGGTTAGGGCAATCGTTTTCTCTTGCTGCTGGTTCGGTTTAGCAACAGGATTGTTCCCCATTGCTTGAGTCGTCCGCGATTGCTGAGAAACTTCAGGGGTTTGAGCGTTTGCAGAATTTGACCAGCCGACGGTGGCGACAGCCGCAAAAGCTGCCATTAAAATAGGAGATAAGCGCATTTTGTTCACGTTACTTGGCACGTCCTCACACCAGATTTTGCCTAAAGCAGAATCAATTTCACAATATCAAGAAGCGATTACAATCCTTTGCAAACTGTGAGATCTTACCGCATTGATGGGTATCAATATCCATCAATCAGAACGATCAATCAAAGACGATGCCCCATGATTGCCTAGACAGCTTGACCCAAAACTCGCTCTAGCACTTGTCGATAGGCTTCTTCAACGTTGCCCAAGTCACGACGAAAACGGTCTTTATCCATCACGCGGCGATCGGGGTCAGTTTCGGTTTGGTTCCACAAGCGGCAGGTGTCAGGGCTAATTTCGTCGGCTAAAAGCAGTTGGCTTTTTGAATCGATGCCAAACTCTAGCTTGAAGTCTACCAGCGTGATTTCACACTGATTGAAAAAAGCGGTAAGCAGGTCATTGATCCGCAGTGCCATTCTTCTTAATTGATCCACCTGATCATCGGTAGCCAGATCAAGAAGACGGAGCCTAGCAAGCGTCAGCAAAGGGTCGCCTAATCCATCGTTCTTGTAATAAAACTCCACGAGAGGTTGATTAAGGATTGTTCCAAGCTCTAGACCTGTCTGTTGACAGAGACTACCCGCTGCAATGTTCCTGACGACGACTTCGATCGGCAAAATCTTGACGGCTCTAACCCGCATCTCGATCGCTGTCGGGCAGTCGATGAAGTGAGTGGGCACTCCGTTTGCTTCCATCAATTTAAAGAGATGGGCAGACATGGCGCAGTTGACGGCTCCTTTGCCGATTATGCTGCCCCGCTTTTGAGCATTAAACGCAGTCGCATCGTCTTTAAAATGCGTCAGCAAAATGTCCGGGTCATCGGTGGCATAGAGAGTTTTGGCTTTGCCTTCATAGAGTTTTTGTCCAGCAGTCATGATGGGCGATCGCCAGAAAGATCTAAAGTTTATTATTTTAAGCGTTAACGGGACATTGCCCTTCTTCCACTTTGAATTTGCGGGGTGCTACAGATTAGAGTTAATGAGATGTTCCTTTCCAGGTGGTTTGAGGCGGTTGGGTTTCAGCCAACAGCTTCCCTTGCGAGATCACAAAGCGAACAATCGCCCGACGACGAATTGCATCATAGCGATCGTCGGCATCTAGTGTAATTAGATTGGCTGGTTTGCCGACTTCAATTCCGTATTGGTCCTCAATGTGCAGGGTTTTCGCACCGTTCTGTGTCACCATCTCATAGCACGCGTCGATTTCTGACGTTCCGGTCATCTGGCAAACGTGTACCGCCATTGAAGCGACTTCGAGCATATTGCCCGTACCGAGCGAATACCAGGGATCTTGTACGCAGTCGTGTCCTAAGCTGACGTTTCTTCCTTGCTGCCAAAGTTCTTTAACGCGAGTCACTCCTCGGCGTTTGGGATAGGTGTCGGTGCGCCCTTGCAGCGTGATATTGATTAGCGGATTAGCGATGAAATTGATTTGAGTGCGCTGCAAAAAGCCTAAAAGCTTGAAGGCATACGCATTGTTATAAGACGCAAAAGCCGTTGTGTGACTGGCAGTGACTCGCGAACCCATCTCAGATCGAATTGCACAGGCAGCAACCACTTCTAGAAACCGGGACTGATCATCATCAATTTCGTCGCAGTGAATGTCAATTAAGCGATCGTACTTCTCTGCCAGTTCAAAAATGCGATGCACCGATCGCACGCCATCTTCGCGAGTCAGTTCATAGTGGGGAATGCCTCCGACTGCATCCGCCCCCATTTTCATCGCTTCTTCGATCAGTTCATCATTTTTAGGATTGCCATAGATCCCATCCTGCGGAAACGCCACGATTTGCAGAGTCACCCAGTCTTTGACTTCTTCTCGCACTTCTAATAGCGCTTGCAGAGCCGTTAAACTTGTCTCACTCACATCTGCGTGGCTGCGAACAAAGAGCACTCCTTGAGCCGCCTGCTGTTTGAGAGTCGCGATCGCCCGTTGTTTCACATCATCTAGCGAGAGCGTTTGCTTGTACTCACGCCAAATCTCAATGCCTTCAAACAAAGTGCCGCTTTGATTCCAGCGAGGATTTCCGGCAGTCAGCGCTGAATCGAGATGAATGTGCGACTCGACAAACGGCGGACTGATCAACTGGCTGTGAGCGTCTAATTCTAGATCGGCGGTGCCTTCGATTTGAGGCGCGATCGCGGCAATCTTGCCATCTTGGATCGCAATGTCTACTGTTTCAATCAGATCCGATCGCAGCAATCGACCCTGCCGTAAAATAATGTCGCAAGTGGGGGTAGTCATAGGTTTAGCGATCGTCAACATCCCTTCACTCTATCGGATACAGATGCTGAAAAGGGTGCCCGATCTGGCAGTCTACAAAGCAAAACGAGCTAGTGGCTATGACTCACCAACTCGCTTTGCCACGAAGACGCAACAAGTTTTGCGCTTTTATTGAACTGACTAATAAATTGAGTAGCTCTGCCGTTCGATCAGCGGCTCTAGCCAGGGTTGAAATTCGTCTCGACGAAAGATCTGAGCGCGGCAGCGATAGTCGAACCTGACCAAGCTGGGCAACCCATGTTTACGAAGACAGTCTTTGATCCAAGAAGCAACGCCTTGTCCTGCTTCGGGCAGCATTTCGGTTTGAAAAGGACCGTACATCAAGACTAGCTGACTGTTGGTTTGAAGCGGAGAATCTTGCTCAATTAGCTTCGTCAAACTGATCTTAGTATTAGCGGGGCGACTGCGATTCGACTCTTTCCACTGCTGCGAGGGGCGACTCTCAGATTGCAGTTCAGATCGATCGGACTTCCGACTTTGAGAAGTGGACTTTGGTTGAGAATGTCTGTGAGGCATATAACTCCTTACGAGAGTATAAAAATGTGACCCGTCGATTCCCACCTAGTTCGTCGCAGGCTTTATCGGAAGTCGATCGGCTTATCGGTAAATGCAACGTAAGTCAAGGTGTAAATCTTATAACTTGATACTATTGTCTTTTCTAAAAATCTGCAAACATTAGTTTATCTATAGGTCAGATAGGTATCAACGCCCACAAAAGTGTGATATGCAGACCTGAGCGATCGAGTGTTTGGTTCAGACACTACATTCTGATCTGCTAAATCTGATAAGTTAGCTTGAGATCACTCAAAGTAAGACAACGGTAAATCATGACTGTCTGCGAATTTAGAGCAGGTCTAGAAGGCGTTCCAGTAACCCAGTCCAGCATCAGCTTCGT
>JBBQYE010000132.1:0-8784 GCA_038208945.1 Leptolyngbyales cyanobacterium
GAGAGTCTTAATCTAATCTTCCAGGCTATCTTTGGGGGATCAAGCTACCGTGATGGTAATTGTCAGCCCCAGCATACACAGAGTTAGCAGAGAGTCTTATGGCACAAAGTTTTGGCGTAATCGGTCTTGCAGTGATGGGCGAAAACCTGGCGCTGAATGTTGAGCGCAATGGCTTCCCCGTTTCTGTCTACAACCGCTCCCGTGAGAAGACTGACGCATTTATGAAACAACGGGCGCAGGGCAAAAATGTAGTGGCGACTTATACGATCGAAGAGTTTGTCGCGTCTCTAGAACGCCCACGTAAAATTTTGATCATGGTAAAAGCGGGTGCCCCCGTGGATGCAGTGATCGAGCAATTGACTCCCCTTCTCGACGAAGGCGACATCCTGATCGATGGAGGCAACTCCCTGTTTACTGACACCGCCCGTCGCGCCCGTCATCTCGAAGAAGCCAAGTTTACGTTCATCGGTATGGGGGTGAGCGGGGGTGAAGAAGGCGCACTCAACGGTCCGAGTTTGATGCCCGGAGGCACTAGAAAGGCTTACGAATATCTAGAGCCGATTTTGACTAAGATTGCGGCTCAGGTTGACGATGGAGCCTGCGTCACCTACATCGGTCCAGGTGGGGCGGGTCACTATGTCAAAATGGTGCACAACGGCATTGAGTATGGCGATATGCAACTGATTGCAGAAGCCTATGATCTGCTCAAAAATATTGTCGGTTTAAATCACGACGAGTTACACGACGTTTTCACTCAGTGGAACACCACCGACGAACTCAATTCTTATCTGATTGAGATTACGGCAGATATCTTCACGCGGATTGATCCGGATACGGGGCATCCGATCGTGGAGTTAATCCTCGATGCTGCTGGACAGAAAGGCACTGGACGCTGGACCGTGATTGACTCGCTCGAACAGGGCGTTGCGATTCCGACGATTATTGCAGCGATCACGGCTCGCATTATGTCGTCTTATAAGACCGAGCGGGTGGAGGCTTCTAAGTCTTTAGCAGGTCCGATCGCTCAATTTACGGGAGATAAAAAGGCGTTTATTGACAGGGTGCGCGATGCGCTTTATTGCTCCAAAATGTGCTCTTACGCGCAGGGGATGGCGTTGCTGAGTGCGGCTTCTAAGACGTATGGCTATGCCCTCAACTTGAGCGAGTGTGCTCGTATTTGGAAGGGTGGCTGCATCATTCGTGCCAGATTTTTGGACAAAATCAAGAATGCCTTTAACGAAAATCCTGATCTACCAAACCTGCTGTTGGCGACTGAATTTAAGCAGACCATTCTAGACAAGCAAGAATCTTGGCGAGAAGTGGTTTCACAAGCGGCGAAGATGGGGATCGCAGTTCCTGCCTTTAGCGCATCGCTGGATTATTTTGATAGCTATCGGCGCGATCGGCTGCCTCAAAATCTCACTCAGGCACAGCGCGACTATTTCGGCGCTCACACCTATTTGCGAACGGACAAAGAAGGCGTTTTTCACACCGATTGGAGCGATATCGCATCGGCAAATGTCTCGACTCCTCGGAAACTAACCTCAGATGAGCCAGCCGCCAAGGTTGAAGATGTGCAATTTAAAGAAGTGCAGACCAAAAGTTAACTAAGCTTTGGGTTTGATGAGTTCGTAGACAAAAATTTACCTACAGAACTAGGGCGCAGTAGATTGCGCCCTTTTTTCTCGGCAATCTTCTGCCGGAATGAACGTCTCAACCAGCCATCTAAACTACATAGAATTGCGGCTTCGAGCTTTGGTTGCAAAACGCTGAAGCGCGATCGGAGTCGCGATCGCTTGTACCTTACTTTCAGGCAGGCTATGAATAATGTCGAGAGACTGCAATCCTTCAAGCACAGCGTCTCGGACGATCGGGTCTTCTTCTCGACTCAGCATCACGCGCAGATAATCTGCCAGTTGGCGTTTTTGGGCACGATCGCTCTGTTGCTCCGCGTCAGTTATTCGCCGCACGGCAATCAATCGCTTGAGCGGATCGCCATCGGTTAAGTCATCTAAAGTTTGGTTAAAGCGAGTGGTGGAGAGGCTTTCTTGACGGTTGAGCATTTGCCAGATCAAAAATCCCAAGGTTCCGATCGTGGTGGTTTGCTGCAAGATCATTCCGGTTGCAATCCAAGGACTGCCGACTTCAGCCCAGAGAGAGGCGGCTAGATAAATCCCAAAGGTTGCTGCACTGCCACTCGCTACGGCTAACAGAAAGGGCTGATTCCAGCCTTGCAAAAACTTCTGCACGTCTGACCAGGAAGCTTTCCAGTTACCGTCTTGACTCAGGTAAACCAGCATCATTACCGCGATTCCGGCTCCGGTTGCCACAACTAAGCGACCGTTCCAAAACAGCAGCCCGATCGTGCCTCCCGTGATAATAAGCCAGCCGCCGGGTGCCGACAAATGGCGCAACGAAAACGATTTGAAGCCACGATCGCGGTCTGTAGAATTTGATTGCATGAGACTGACCAGATTTAGCCACTGAGAACGGAGCCTATGCAACGGTTTGACCTATGTAAAGCACTCCGCTAATAGAATAGCTGGTTCAATCGGAAAAGGATAAGCAATTTTAAGCTGGATCGACGATCGCACCCATAAATAAAATTTCGCCCGTTTTGTTGTCTCGAATCGCACAGAAAAAGGGACGATCGACCGTCATCGAAAACGGTGCAACCTCCATTTGAGCAGATGTGGCACGAATCCCGATCGAGGTGACGGCGGCGGCTTCGGTGCCTTCTTCGTTCACTTCGACAAAGGTTTTGTGTTTGACTTCATCAATGCGAGTTGAAGTCGCGCTGAGATTGGAAAAATCTGCTTTCGAGGGGTCGAACGCGATGCCCATTCCCAAGGCTGAGAGCGATTTTCTAAGTTGGGTTTCATACTCCATTTTGAAGCGCGGAAGCTGAATCGAACCTTCTCGCTTGCTGAAAGTTTTCATCCAGGTTTGCCAATTTTCAGCCGTCAGCGTTTTTTGAAAGTCTGCAAGATTGGAGTTTGGTTTCGGCAAGAAGACATATAAACTGGTGCGCCCTTTGCCGTAGGGGAGACTCACCGCTTGAAACTGCTGGTTTTCGGTGTAGCGATAATCGCCTCTTTGCGACATCATCGCGTGCTGTTTTTGGCGACCATTTGCCAGGGTGAACGGTCGATCAGCGGTTTGACTCTTGTCAAACTCATTCATCCATTTGCCTTTGAAATAGATGGCGTTAATCAAAAACATCACCTGATCAGCATCGATACGATCGACGATCTCGCTAATTTTGCCTTGCGTATTTTTCTTCACCCAGCCATTAATTTGATCGGGGGCTAATGGGTCGGCAAAATCGAGTGACTTCACTTCGGCGGCGTAAAACGCTTGATTCCGTTGAATAAACTCTGGCTTGAAGTCAACGCCCTTTCTTGCCCAAAGCGAATTGGCGATCGTCAACTGCACCGCTGGATCGCTGCTTTCGAGACTGGTTTTGAGATTGGCGTTTGATTGATTAATGTCTGACAGGCTCATTCCCTGCATTTCTAGCGCTTTAGCGATCGCTTGCTGGGTTTCACCTTTGGCACCGTTATACGCCATAGAAAGCGCGATCGCGACACTCGAAGGCGACACAAACACATTCTTTTTGCCGTCTTGCTTAAGAATTTCTGAGAACAGTTTGAAGCTAAAACGAGTATTTGCCTCGACCAGCTTGGGATTGACCACGAGTTTAAGGGCAGCGGGTTTTGTAGTGGTCTGAGACGGCTTCGGACTCAAGTTTGAGCTTGCCGCATCTGAGCAGCTAACCGACGTTAAAGTGACGATCACGGCTAAGAGTGCGATGCTAATTCGGGTGAATAAAAATTTGCTCATCGGTGACGTTTTACCAAATATCTTCTCTCTACTCGCTACGCTAGTGCATCTACGATTTCCGGTCAGGTTGGTTACGGTTTTGGTGACGCACAACACACGAGAATTTGAGCGGATTGAGGACTGGAAGACGGGAATTTGAGTGTGAGCTTTGGCATCTCCAACTCTGCAAAAAACGCGATCGCTCACTACCTCAAGTTAGATTCAGGTGAGAGGCGGCTTCACACAAACAAAAAAGGGGACTAGCCTGCAACCGCCGCCTGACCCCTGCTGCCGATTCCTCTAGAGAGGAGAACACTACAGAGCACTATAGAATTAGTTGAGAAATATTGTCAATACTATTGCAAGTAAATCTCAACAGACTTTTAGAGAAGTCCTGTTCACCAGAGTTAGTAGAATCTTTTTACCTGCAACCTGCCGAGATTACCTGAAACAGAGACAGGAAGAGAGTATGATGGTTCAAACTTTTGACCTGCTGAGGTTGCTCGATCGCCTATGACTCTTCAACTGCGTGTCTACGTTCCGCCTCACCCCCTGATTAAACACTGGTTGGGCGTAGCCCGTGATGCGGCGACTCCTTCCGCCCTCTTTCGCAGCGCTATGACCGAGTTGGGGCGATGGCTCACCTATGAGGCGATTCGCGAATGGCTCCCGACGGTTGAAACCACGATCGAGACTCCACTGTCACCTTGCCCCGCGACGTTTATTGATCCCGAAGTGCCGATCGTGGTAGTTCCGATTCTCCGCGCCGGACTTGCCTTGCTAGATGGAGCGCAAGGGATTCTGCCTTTAGCCTCGATTTATCATCTTGGACTCGTGCGAAATGAGGAAACTTTAGAGGCGAGTTGTTACCTCAATCGCCTTCCTGACCAGATCAGTCCGCAAACCCATGTGTTGATTACCGACCCAATGCTGGCGACGGGAGGAACCACGATCGCGGCAATGGAAGAATTGACCAAACGAGGGGTTGATCCTGCACTGGTGCGAATTGTGGCAGTTGTGGCGGCACCTCCAGCGCTGCAAAAACTGAGTGTTGCCTATCCTAGCTTGAATATTTATACGGCGGCGATCGACGAAGGGCTAAACGAAAAAGGCTTTATCATACCTGGATTAGGCGACGCGGGTGATCGCACGTTTGGCACCTAATTCTGAGGTGAATCGCAGTTATCGTTTTGATCGAACGGCGTTAAGCTGGAAGTGAGACTCAGTTGAAGTGAGCATGATGAGTGATGAGTCAACAAGATAATTTTTCTGGTGGTTTTGTTTTGGGCGCGATCGTGGGCAGTGTGATTGGAGGCGTATTAGGGTCTCTATTGACGGCTCAACGACTTGAAGGTGCGACCGAAGAACTCCTGTTAAAGCCTGAAGACGGCAAAAAGAAGCGATCGATTCGTGGCTCGACTGAGCAAAACATGGAGCTGTCTCGACGCAGCCTAGAAGATAAGATTGCTCAACTCAATGATGCGATCGACGATGTGAGACACCAGCTAGGCAGCGTGAATGGACGGGCAACTGAGAGCGATCGAGAACGGTCATTCACCGAGGAGCCAGAGCGTTAGAATGCTTTGTGAGAGCGATCTCAACCATGCGAATATCGCTTAAACTGTCTGCAAATCATAAAACTTACTAGACTCCAACAAGGAATCCGCAACTCTATGAACCCTTTGCAACTGCTCATCAGCACTATTAGCGGCTTTGTCGGCATTTATCTGGTGCTGCTATTCATTCGGATCTTGCTCAGTTGGTTTCCTACGATTGACTGGCTCAACCCTCCCTTCTCAGTTTTGAGTCAACTCACTGACCCTTACCTGAATATTTTTCGATCGTTTATTCCCCCCCTCGGCGGACTCGATTTTTCTGCAATTTTGGCGATTTTAGCGCTGCAATTACTTAAAAGTGCATTAGAACAGGTTCAAGTCTCTTCAGTGGCAATGCAGACCTTGCAGCTTGGCTAATCGTGGGTTAGAGGGGTTATTGAATAGAGAGACAGAGGACGATCGCTCAACAGGCGTTTCGTCCTCTGTTTTTTGACGAAAATTGCTCCTTTACTTTTCTTTATAAACGCTAAGATCAAGGAGCAGTCTTGATTTAAGTTCTTTTGTGACTAAGCCACGAATTCTCGTTTGGTATCGCAATGACCTCCGCCTACACGACCATGAGCCGCTCGCAAAAGCGTTGAAGGCTGAAGGCGATGTGATTCCGGTTTATTGTTTTGACCCTAGACAATTTGGGAAGACTTCTCACGGATTTCCTAAGACGGGATCGTTTCGCGCTCAGTTTTTGCTTGAGAGCATTGTAGATTTGCGGGAGTCATTGAGGGCGATCGGAAGCAATCTGATCCTGCGCCAAGGATTTCCCGAAGAAATTATCCCCGCTTTGGCGCAAGAATTAGGAGTCACAACCGTTCGGTTTTATCGCGAAACTACGTCAGAAGAGTTGGCAGTCGAGACAGCACTTGAGAAGAAGTTGCAGGAAGCGCATATTACGGCTGTAGCCTCATGGGGACACACTCTTTATCATCCTGATGATTTGCCTTTCGATATTCAAGACGTTCCTGAACTCTTTACTCGGTTTCGCAAAGAGGTCGAAAAAGAGGTCAAGGTTTATGAGGTGTTTCCTACGCCTCGATCGCTGCCTGCATTACCTAATGTCAAAACGGGCGAGTTGCCCATCCTGTCCGATTTTGGGCTAGATGCTCCCGTCTCTGATCCGCGTGGGGTCATTGCCTTCAAGGGCGGAGAAATGGCAGGTATCGCCAGACTAGACCATTATTTTTGGCAACACGATCATCTGAAAGTTTATAAAGAAACTCGCAACGGAATGTTGGGGGCAGATTATTCATCAAAATTCTCACCCTGGCTAGCGCTGGGATGTCTGTCACCTCGATATATCTATTGGCACGTGCAGGATTATGAATCTCGGCGAATTAAGAATGACTCGACCTATTGGCTAATTTTTGAGTTGCTGTGGCGCGATTATTTTCGATTTATCTGTGCTAAGCACGGGACGCGAATTTTTAGACGATCGGGCTTGCAAGGAGTCTCGCTGCCCTGGAAAGAAGACTGGGAGCGGTTTGATCTCTGGCGTGAAGGCAAAACCGGATTTCCACTCGTGGATGCCAATATGCGAGAAATTGCGGCGACGGGCTTTATGTCTAATCGCGGGCGGCAAAATGTCGCGAGTTTTCTCACCAAAAATCTGGGTATCAACTGGCAACTGGGAGCCGAGTGGTTTGAGTCGCTGCTGATTGACTATGACGTGTGCAGCAATTGGGCAAACTGGAACTACACCGCCGGAGTCGGAAACGATGCCCGTGGGTTTCGGTTCTTTAACATAACCAAACAATCCAAAGATTACGATCTGCAAGGCGACTATGTAAAGCATTGGCTCCCCGAACTGACGAATCTGCCCGTCTCTAAAGTTCATGAACCCTGGAAGCTTTTACCTGTCGAACAACAGCGATTTGGGGTGAGATTAGGCATTGATTATCCCAATCCCGTGGTTGATTTGTTTAAGTCGGCGGAGGCAAACGAGAAAATCTACAATGCAGCGTTCTCGATCGCAGACACTCAAACCAAACCCAAACTAAAGGGCAGACGATGATCCGATCGTTTCATACCACTCTGCATAGGGTGTATTTTTAACCAGCTTTCGATTGAAGTCGGGTGCGCCATCTGTCCACCAGACGACACCTCGCTCGCCGAGCGCAACTTTGGCAGCATCGACGTGCTGACGTGCCTCTTGCAAGGCGGCTTCATCGTCGTTCTCTAGAGTGTGTCTGACGGCTCGACGAGCGCTCATTAAGTCTTTGACAAGGCTCGATCGTTCCTCTTCGCTTAACGCAGGATTAGAACATCGCCAGAGCCGCCCTTTAACCACAAAATAGCGACCGTCCGAGGTTTGAGGATACTGCATGGCTTCAATTTCAAGGTGAAAAAAGATTTTCGCAGGTTTTCCCGGATGGCATCTCTCCTTTAGGGAATAGAGGAATGGTAGATGCACCCTGATTATTCACCCCGGCTTCACGGCTGGGGTTTTTTATTTTAAAGGCAGAGGATGTACCGAACCAATCCATAAATAGAACCAACAATAAATTTACCCAATGCCGTAGAGACGTTCCGGTGGAACGTCTAAGATTTTGCCATGACCAACAATGGGTCGTCTTCAAATATTAAATTCACGGATAAATGCAATCGATCGCGCGTTGACCCGACAGCCCAGAGACGTTCCACCGAAACGTCTCTACCTAATTTTGCTGTGACCCACGATCGGGCGCATTCAAAAACAAAATTGGGATTGGTGAAGAGCGATCGCGGATTTTTCTAAAAAACATCCGGGTTCGTCTGGCGTTTAAGGAATAGAGGAATGGTAGATGCACCCTGATTATTCACCCTGGCTTCACGGCTGGGGTTTTTTATTTTAAAGGCACTTGCTTATCGCATTGCGCCCATCGTGGTTTTCCATGCTAACTCTCTACAGAGCACGATAAGAGCGCGTTCTTCGGCATCTCGGAAGAGTTTTGACTCAATCAACTCTTGTAAGACCTGGTGAGTAAGCTGAGTCGAAAACGTGCCGCCACAGTGCAGAAGGTGACTGTAATAGCAGAACTGCGATCGGCGCTCTTGATTGAGATGAAACTGATGAACTTCTGCGGGTGTCATCGTTGACACAGGCGTATTGACCGGAACCACCACTCGCGGAATGCCCTGTACTCCATAGGACTCGCCGTTGTGCTGGTCTAAACAGCCAA
The DNA here is from genome assembly GCA_038208945.1 of Leptolyngbyales cyanobacterium. GTDB lineage: Bacteria > Cyanobacteriota > Cyanobacteriia > Leptolyngbyales > Leptolyngbyaceae > Phormidesmis_A. The sequence continues at coordinate 8,591 of JBBQYE010000132.1, forward strand.
CGAGAACTGTCCACAACAAAGTGCGAGTCTCGTTGATCAAATCTGGTGTGAAAAGCGGGTCGGGTTCGCTTGATAGACGAGGACCCGTACTCATAAACATCGGGTTGAGCAATTGAGAATTGTAGACAATGCCGATCGCCCAATGACGTTCTTCGGTTTCGAGCTTGACGAAGGTACCAAACCCATAATCATCG
>JBBQYE010000133.1:0-8778 GCA_038208945.1 Leptolyngbyales cyanobacterium
GGCGGCGCTCAAGGATGTCCGCATTCACGCCAGCACCGAGGAGATTGTCGCTGCCCTCACCGGAGACTACCGAGTGGAACTGGTGTTTGTGCTGCAACAAGAGTTGCATCTTTATGAGGTCTATCAACAGCAGATTGCCGAATGCGATGTCCAAATTGAGCAGTGCTTGAGCCAGTTCGCGGATGCGGTGGATGTCACGATGGCTCCCCTGCCACCCTCCAAACGACGCGGCAAAAAACAACCCGGTAATGCCCCCACTTTTGACTTACGGTTGCATTTGTACCGCATTAGCGGAGTGGATTTTACTCAGATTGATGGCTTTGGGGGACTGACCGTGCTAACGCTGCTCGCTGAGTTGGGGCTAGACCCGTCTCGATTCCCGTCTGCCAAACATTTTGTTTCTTGGTTAGGGCTGTGTCCGGGCAGTCGGATCACGGGAGGCAAGCAGAAAAGCTCTAAGACTCGTCAGGCTGCCAATCGAGGTGCGACGGCGCTGCAGATGGCAGCCCAAACCCTGGTGCGGTCGCATTCTGCCTTGGGCGCATTTTATCGTCGGATGCAAGCGAAACTCGGCGCACCCAAAGCGATTACAGCAACGGCTCACAAACTCGCTCGCATCTTCTATCACCTGTGGACTTCAGGCGTGCGTTTGTCGATCCGGGCATGGAAACTTACGAGCAGCAGTATCAGGAACGAATGGTCAATAACCTCAAGAAAAAGGCGCTTGCGCTCGGATTTGACCTCGTTGCTAAACCCACCGCCCCGGAGTGTGTTTCTTAGGAGTCAACTCAACCCCCTACTGTTTTCTGTCAATGCGTAAGTCCTAAGTTAGTTGAAATCTACCGAAAATATTTCTAGACTCGTCGAAAGATTTGCTAGGACACTGACTCTATGAAGATCCAACTTGAGCGCGCCTTGCCAACGTGCCCGCCGCAGCTAAAATGCGTTGCCTGTGCTCGATCGTTTAACGCTGAAAAAATTCGTCGCCTTTTGTACGATCGGGCTGGATTGATTCAAGGAGATCTTTGCTGCACCTGCCGAAGTGCAAAGGATCTATCCCAAAAACTTCAAACGACTGAAGAAATCTACCGCCCCACCTTCTATGAGTGGTGGTTTAAGCGATTGGTTATTCTCTCTGAGGCGGCTCAGGAAATCGAGAATGCCCGATTGGGTTCAGTGCGATGTGGTTGTCAAAAGTCTAGACAGCTACAGATTCGATTTCAGCCAGACGATCACTAAAGATTAGTGGCTAATCATCCAGGGTCTTCCTCCAGCATGACTCTGCACTTTAGGGGCGACAGGTTCTTGACTCGATCTCTGCACGAGTTGAGGCTCTGGGTCTGCTTTTTTGCTGAGTCGCAATGAGCTACTGAGCAACATTGGGGCAGAAAAGAGCCGCCTTGCGGATTTTTGGCAGGTTGGGCAATGAGCTGGATTGCTGGACTCTACCATCGATCGCCACTGATCAAACACGCCACACTGATCACACTTAAATTCGTAAAGCGGCATTGGTCTTTCTTCCTTGAAACAACAGGGTCGGCGACTGCTAATAGCAAAGATCAGCAGTCGCCGCTTTTTTAGCGTTGCTAAACGGGTAGGATATTTTGATCAAAAATTCCAGTCGGAATGGCAACCGTACAACACGCATTCGGAATGTCTACAATTCCGCTAACGCGACCTTCAACGGGAGCACAACTGAGTAGTAAATAGGCTTGTTCACCCGTGAAGCCGAACTTTTTGAGATATTCGATCGCGTTCAGACACGCCTGCCGATAGGCAATATGGACATCCATAAAGTATTGCTTTCCAGCCTCATCAACCGAGATGCCCTCAAACACCAGGTATTCTGAATAGTGCGGCTCAACCGGACCCGGTTTAAAGATCGGGTTAAGCATTGCATACTTGTCCATGCCGCCTTTGATGATATCGACGTGCAGATCGATAAAGCCAGACATCTCGATCGCGCCACAGAATGAAATTTCACCGTCACCCTGCGAGAAGTGAATGTCGCCCATCGAGAGCTTTGCCCCTTCTACATAGACGGGGAAATAAATGCGCGTCCCGCGTGAGAGGTTTTTGATATCGCAGTTTCCGCCATGCTCTCGTGGGGGAACCGTTCGGGCACCTTCGGCAGCGATGCGATCGAAATCGGATGCGCCAACTTGCCCCAAAATTGCGTTTTTCGGATTCGGCAAGGCAGCAAGCGTGGCTAAATCACCCTTCATTTCTACCCCGTAGGTGCGGATATCGGGCTGCGATGCCATCAGTTCCGACTCGCGCTTGTTCCACTTTGCCAACAGATCATGGGAGGGCGCACAGCCAATCAAGCCAGGGTGAGTAATACCTGCAAACCGCACACCTGGAATGTGGCGAGAAGCCGTATAAATGCCTTGAAAATCCCAGATGGCTTTGGCAGCTTTGGGGTAGTGATCGGTTAGAAAACCACCGCCATTTTCTTTGGCAAAGATTCCAGTAAATCCCCACTCGTCGCCTTGGAGTGCCCCGATATCTAACAAATCGACGACTAAAATATCGCCTGGTTGAGCACCATTGACCCAAATCGGCCCGCTCAGAACGTGAACAACAGTTAGATCGACCTCTTCAATGTCTTTTGGGTCGTCATTGTCCTTAATTTGTCCGTCTGTCCAATCTTTGCACTCGATCCGAAAAACATCACCAGGATTAACAGAAACCACGGCTGGAATGTCTGGATGCCAGCGATTATGTCCGGGCAATTCTTGTTGATCCATTGACTTCGTCAGATCAACTTTAAACAGGGTCTTAGGCATAAAAATGTTCCTTTTAAGATAGAGCGGTTACGGAAACAGGTGTGGGCTGTGGTTTTTCAACAGTGCTGGGCACGATTTTTTGTGTCGGTAGACCGTCGATCGGGCATTCTTCGGTGCCCACAGCAGAACGAGTCAAGGCTTCGACTTTTTCCTTGGTTTTTTGTGGATCAAGCACCCAATCTCGGTAGAAATCGTAAGGGCAGGCTTGCATTCCCTCAGAGCCGTCGCCAGAGTTGATCATGCCTGTGTAGCCTCGATGCAGCAGTTTGAACAAATGGTTTTGCGATTGAGAATTTTTTCGGAAATCGCGAATTGCAAACTTCGATAGCGCTGCGTATTGAATGCCGTTTTCTTCTTCGCCACATTCACCCAGGGTGCGCCCATCAAAACCAACGACCGCAGAATGTCCAAAATAGCTATAAACTCCGTCAAATCCAGCCGCATTTGCCACAGCAACATAGACGTTATTCATCCATGCCATTGCTTTAGACACCATGATCTGCTGTTCTTTTGCGGGATACATATAACCTTGACAACGCACAATCAGTTCTGCTCCTTTCATGGCACAGTCGCGCCAGATCTCTGGATAGTTGCCGTCGTCGCAAATGATCAGGCTCATTTTCAAACCTTTCGGACCTTCGCAAACATAGGTGCAGTTACCGGGATACCACCCTTCGATCGGACACCACGGCATGATTTTGCGGTACTTCTGTACAATCTCGCCTTGATCGTTAATTAGAATCAGCGTGTTGTAAGGTACCTTGCCAGGGTGATCTTCGTGCTTTTCACCCGTGAGTGAGAACACGCCCCAGACTTTGTTGCGAATGCAAGCTTCAGCAAAAATCGCGGTTTCTTCACCCGGAATTTCGGCAGCCGTCGCCATCATTTCTGCGCGATCGTACATGATGCCGTGAGTTGAATATTCTGGAAAGACCACCAGATCCATTCCGGGTAAACCCACTTTCATGCCATCAATCATCAAAGCAATTTTTTTGCAGTTTTCGATCACTTCCTCGTGGGTGTGCAGTCGTGGCATTTTATAGTTCACCACTGCAACGCCAACCGCATCGTGACTGGATGAAATATCACCGTGATAAGACATAGATAGACTCCCAGTGAGATTGGAATTTCTGGAGCAAACAACAGGCTTAGTTCAAGCTGTAAGACAAGCTATGAGCCAGGTGCAACCTTGCAAGCATCGTGGCAGTTCGCATCTAAGCTGCAACACAGGGAACAGATTGAGCCGTCATAGACTGGGCAATATGCCATATCTTCACGCTCGTAGTCATATTCACAAATCGTGCAGGTAGTTAGTTCCGCTACGTCAGGGTTTTCATGAAAGTGAACGTCTTTACGAGCAATGTAATATTTACCCTTGGTGACGTAGGCAATGATCGGAGAAAGAATGAAGGCAACACCCAGCGCAATAAAGGTTGAGAATGCTTGTGCGGTTGGTCCCATAAATCCGAAGAAGGCAATCACAGAGATGATAGAACCCACCATCATTGAGCCAAACCCAACCGGATTGAAGTTGTACAAGTGAGCACGTTTAAACTCAATGTACGAGGGGCTAAGTCCCAAAGGTTTGTTGACGATGAGATCGGCAACCAGCGCACCCACCCAAGCGATCGCCACATTAGAGTAAAACCCTAACACCCACAGCAAGACGCTAAACACGCCCATTTCTTGCAGCACAAGAGCAATGATTAGATGGAACACTAACCAAACGACTCGACCTGGATGGGCGTGCGTCAAGCGCGAGAAGAAGTTTGACCAGGACAGCGAGCCAGAATAAGCATTGGTGACGTTAATTTTGACCTGAGACAGAATCACAAAAAATGTTGCCAACGCCATGAAAATGGCAGGATTCGGGAAGATCGCCTTGAAGCCTTCGAGATACATATGAATCGGCTCATTGGCTTGGGCGATGTCTACTCCAGCTTTAACGGCGATCGCTGTGAAGAATGCCCCTGCCCACTGTTTCCAAGCACCCAAAATTACCCAACCGGGACCTGCGGCTAAAACGGCTGTCCACCATTTGCCCTTATTTTGCTCGGTCAAATCGGGCATGAATCGCAGATAATCGACCTGCTCTCCAATTTGAGCAATGAGCGATAAGGCAACCCCTGCACCTGACGCACACAGCAATATATCAAATCCGCTGCCGCTAGGAGACTTTCCAGCAAAGCTTGTCCAGGTAGACCAGGCAGTTGGGTCTTTAATCAGCACTGCAAACCAGGGAGCAAACATTCCTAGTAACCAGATTGGCTGTGTCCAGACTTGCAGCTTTGCCAATAGAGTCATCCCAAAGACGACGAGCGGAAAGATCGCAACGGTACACAGTAAATAGCCCCAGGCTAACGGCAGACCGAAATAAAGTTCGATCGCTTGCGCCATGATTGCGCCTTCGAGTGCAAAGAAAATAAAGCAAAAGGAGGCGTAAATCACGGAGGTTAGCGTCGAGCCAATGTAGCCAAATCCGGCTCCCCGCGTTAGCAGATCCATGTCAATGTTGTATTTGGCGGCGTAATAAGAAATCGGCACGCCCGTAACAAAAATGATGATCGCAGAAATCAAAATTGCTAGGAATGAATTGGTGAATCCTGCGGTGATGGCAATTGATCCGCCGATCGCGAAGTCTGCTAAATAGGAGATCCCGCCCAGCGCGGTGTTGGCAACCTCAAATTCTGACCATCTGCGGAACGATTTCGGCGCATAGCGGAGTGAATAATCTTCTAGGGTTTCGTTGACAACCCAGGAGTTGTAATGTCGCTTTGACTTCTCTAAACGCTCGACAGCGCTCTCACTTTTAGGCATTTAACTGTCCTCAATTTCAGGTGGATTTTTTGGATGCAATCCGGCACAAACTTAGTCCAACTAATCCCTAATGTTTATGCAGGTGAATGTGGGGCAGAACAATGTAGAGATGTTGGGTGCTGTTCTCTAATACGGTGAGTTCTGCTGATTCTGGAATCAGCATTCCTTCGTTGGTTAAAACAGATTTAGGGCTGTCCATTAGCTGATCTTTGTAGCTTGGATTTTGCGCTGCTTTAATCAGAATCCGAGATCGAATCGATCGCTGTGGATGAACCGAGCTTAATGACGCATTGAGGTCATTGATCAGATCGTCAGTCAAGATGGGCAGTACGAAAAATATTTGCCCTTCTTTGCTTTCAACAACGGTGACATCTTGCTCCTTTGAGATCGGAATAGACATCGAATGGAGTGTTGCTTTGGGATCTGCGATCAGTTGCGATCGAAACTCAGGTTCATGAATCGCTTTCGCAATGACTTGAGGCAATAGCGCGCTGGTTGAATGAGACATAGAGATCAGCAATTAGGGATTCAGGAAACAATTAGCCTTGCCAGGAAGCCTCCAAATCTTCGGGGTAACGTTGTGGTTCTTTTAGAATGACGCTCTGAGCTAATCGCTTTTCTCGTTCTGTTTCCAGAATTTCTAAGGCTCTCAGTCTGACCTGATATCGTTGCCAGTTAGATTGTTGAGCAGATTTTGCTAACAATTTCAACGCACTGTACAAACTCGTCGAAGCATCTGAGAACGAATAGCCCGACTCGATTGCGAACTCGATCGCTCTCCGATCAGCGGCAACCGCTTCTCTCAAACTCCGCTCTCCTCGATTGCGCTGATAAAGTTGATGTCCGGCTAGCCCAACGGCAACGAGTGCTGCCGTTAAAGAAATCACGTTCTGCGAAGAGACTTCGATGAGCGCGAATCCCAGACCAACCGCCATCACAGGCAGTTCCCAACCAGATCGTGGAACCGTTTTACTTTGAATTCGAGCAACTTCATGCCAGAACAACAAATTTTGCTGATGAACCGTTAGGGTTTGCCAGCGAATGCAATCAATTTGAATCGCAAATCGATGCTTATTCGTTTGTTCTGTGGCAATCAATGGCGGATTAATGTCTGTTGATCGCCTAATTGCAATGCGAGATTGCACCTCGATCGGCAACAGATAAGTCAATCGCTGAAGTTCACCCATCTCAGCACAATCTGTCAGCAAAGCCATTCGCTTCACCTCCCTATTGAATAAATTGAGAGAATTCTGAAACCTATCGATGAAGGTCGGCAGTTCAAAACTGAGAGGCTTCTTTCGATGGATGAATCATAAAGATTTCATGTCGATCATTTTGTATTCTGTCTTACTAATTAACTATTAACTGCTTAACTATCTACCAAAAAACTATTTAGAGTCGGCTAATTTAGCATCGCTTGCTACGGAATAGCATCCCAATCAATTCCACAATGCGAGAGCACCAAGCCTTAATCGTCTAATTTCCATAACCCTAGACATCTTCCAAGGTTCACGACTCCGATTCTTCTATACGAGTTCTTATGTCACTTTACTCAAACTCAAAAATCGTTGAAGATCGACGACGATACAACACCTGGGTTGCGACAGAGACGTTAGAAGATTACTCACTTCGCTACGCACCGAAATCATTTCGGAAATGGTCAGAGTGGATCGTTGCCAACACCGCGATCGGAGGACTCTCGTTTCTCGCCCTCGAAGCGATCGGGGGATCGATTTCAATCACCTACGGATTTTCTAACGCATTTTGGGCGATTATCGTCGTCGGCATGATCATCTTCCTGACAGGGTTGCCGATCACCTACTATGCTGCCAAATATAACGTAGACATGGATTTGCTGACGCGAGGGGCTGGGTTTGGTTATATCGGCTCCACGATTACGTCTTTGATCTACGCATCATTTACCTTTCTTTTCTTCGCGCTCGAATCTGCGATCATGGCGCAGGCGTTGGAGCTATATTTTCAACTGCCGTTAGCGATCGGATACATCATTTGTTCGATCGTGATCATTCCGATCGTCTTCTTCGGCATCACTCTAATTAATCAGTTGCAGCTTTGGACGCAACCGATCTGGATCACCTTGATGATTCTGCCGTATCTCTGCATCCTTTACAAAGAGCCGCAAGCCTTCTCTAATTGGATTCACTTTGCCGGAAAGTCACCAAGCGGAGCGGCATTTGATCCGTTGCTGTTTGGGTCAGCCGCAACGGTTTCGTTTTCGTTGATTGCCCAAATCGGAGAACAAGTTGATTACCTGCGGTTTTTGCCCGACAAACAGCCAGACAATTCGCGTAAGTGGTGGTTGGCAAGCATTCTCGCCGGACCGGGCTGGATTCTGTTTGGGTGTGCAAAACAGTTGGGGGGCGCTTTTCTAGCATCCTTGGCGATTAGTCATGGAGTCAGTTTTGCCAAAGCAAATGAGCCAACCCAAATGTATCTGGTTGGGTTTCAGTATGCGTTTTCAAATCCAGAAGTCGTGCTTGCGGTGACCACGCTATTTGTGATCATTTCGCAAATTAAGATCAACGTCACCAATGCCTATGCCGGGTCGCTTGCCTGGTCAAATTTCTTCTCACGATTAACCCACAGCCATCCGGGTCGAGTCGTTTGGCTGGTATTTAATGTTGTCATCTCGCTGTTGTTGATGGAACTCGACGTATTTTCCACACTCGAAGCGGTTTTAGGATTGTATGCCAACGTCGCGATCGCCTGGATCGGCGCACTCGTCGCTGATTTAGTGGTGAATAAACCGTTGGGGTTGAGTCCGTCTTATATCGAATTCAAACGGGCACATCTCTATAACATTAATCCGGTTGGGTTTGGGTCAATGTCGATCGCGTCGATCGTGGCAATCCTGGCATTTCTAGGGATGTTTGGCGTTGAAGCAAAAGCGTTTGCATCATTTATCGCACTGGGACTGGCGTTTGCCCTCGCTCCGATTCTCGCCATTTTGACGAAAGGAAAATATTACATCGCCCGCGAAGACACTTACTCTTCGACCCTTTATGATGAGACGCAGTGCAACATTTGTGAGCAAGACTATGAACCTCCCGATATGCTCTTTTGCCCGGTTTACGATGGTTCAATCTGTTCTCTTTGTTGCAGTTTAGATGCCTGTTGTCATGATGCCTGCAAAGTCATTCCAGCCCATGAG
>JBBQYE010000134.1:0-8767 GCA_038208945.1 Leptolyngbyales cyanobacterium
AATTCTCACCCCAGCTTAGACTGGCTCAATTTTGTCGTCACCTCTAGCGCCCGTAATCGGATTCGGCAATGGTATAAGCGATCGCACCGAGACGAAAACATCTTGCGCGGACGAGAAATGTTAGAGAAAGAACTGGGCAAAAATGGCTTTGAAGCGCTGCTCAAATCCGCACCCATGCTAGCTGCTGCCGAACGATGTAACTATCACAGCGTTGAAGATCTGCTGGCTGCGGTTGGCTATGGAGAAATGACTCTCAACCTGGCTCTCAACCGGATTCGAGAAGCAGTCACCCAGCCGCCGCTCGTCAAAATCTCCAACGCTGACAGCATTTCGGCTGATCCCCAACTTTTATTGTCCTCCGCTCCAACGCTGCGATCGTTACCGCCTGCGGCTTCTCCTAAGTCACCGATCGCCGGGGTCGAAGGCTTGCTCTATCACCTCGCAGGTTGCTGTACTCCCGTCCCAGGTGAAGCCATTATTGGAGTCGTCACCCGAAGTAATCGCGGCATTTCAATTCACCGTCAAGGCTGTAGCAACTTAGAACCCGTGGATGGCGATCGCTTAGTTCCTGTAAGCTGGAACCCCACCAATCGAAACGGCGGACGACCCCAAACCTATCCGGTTTGCATTCAGATTGATGTCATCGACCGAGTGGGAGTGCTCAAAGATATTCTGTCTCGCCTCACCGATAACACCATCAACGTTCGTAATGCTCAGGTCAAAACCTTCCCCGATCAAACCGCCGTCATTGATCTAGGAATCGACATCTGTGACCACGCTCAACTAGAGCGCACCTTTGCCCAAGTTAGAAAGATGACCGACGTATTAAATTTACGCCGGATCAATCAGGTCGAAGAGTAGCCTTTCCTACGGTTCGGCAGCTACCTTCAGCACGGTCGCTATCCCAGGTTCCACAAATCTCCCAGATTCGGGTGTGGACTGTGGAATATCATTTGCACGCTTTGTATTAAAAACTACGTGGCGTCCGATTCGGAGTACAGTGTGTTGAGAGTAACTTGAGCGATCGTCGTCCTGGTCAAAATCACGATGCGGCGGAAAGACTGAGGGAGATAGCTCTGTCAATCACGAAATTTACGGATTCACTAGAGAAAATGTGAAGCTACGATTAAGCTAAACGAGGCAACTATATTTAGTTTTGATTAAGTGACTCCAGTTACACCTAGAAGCTCATTTGCTCAGTTAGGATTGATAGCATCCATAGTCTCTATTGACTTGAGACCGTGTATCCACCCGGAATTTATATGTATGTGCAACTCATTATTTAAACCTTTATCTTTCAATGAACTCCTGAAATCGGTGAGAGCAGCGTTGGCAAACTCCAATATTCACGTATAGGATCTCCACCCGATGAGCACATGGACTACTTATCGCAACCGCGAAATCGTTCAGGAAGAGCAAAGGCTCTATGATCATTTTCTCGATCGAGTGCAACACGAGTCACCCCAGCAGTTGATTGAGCGCTTCCGCTCGCTCTTTGTTGAGGGAACTAGCTACGATCCTCAAGTTCTCTCAGATCTCGATAAAATCGTCGCCTCAAAGATTGCTGTTCACGAGTTTAAGTTCGTTCTAAATCGCTGCTGCCACATTTTGATTAACCGTTGGCAAGCTCGACCTCACTCCCAGACGGCGATCGTTGAGTTAGTTGCGCTGCTGTCATCGTCGCCTACCCGTCCAGTGATAGAATATGCCCGCACTCGCGTCGTTAAGCAACTGCGAGAATTCGTTAAACAATTTCTTGAGACTGAGCAATATCTGACGCTGCGCCGATTGTCTCAACTGATGGTTCAAGGAGCCGAAACTCACAGCGCAGAAACGTCTCCGTTAGGAACGCTAATCCGCCGCTATCCCTATCTTTATGAGCACTGTCTGGTGAGTGAAGGCAGCCCCGATGAGCACCAGGAGTCGGTTCGACAAATTCAAACTCAGGTGCAGAGACAATATGAAATTGACCTGTCCCAATATGTGACTTATCAAGTTCGGCGATCGTTTGGGGTTCGTGAAGCCGCTACACCTTCAATTATCATTCCCGCTCACGTCCCTGCTCGGCTGATCACACCCGTCAAAAACCCAACGTTGCTTGACGATCGTGATCTGCGATTGGCGTTGCAGCAGTTTGCAGGCAAAATCGAGGGGTCTTATACTCATCGAGATATCGCCCAACGCTTTCTAAGCCACACGAGCGACACGAAATCGTTTAAAGCATTTAAAGACGATCTCTATCAATACATCACTGCGTCGATCGAGTCTGAATATGGCAAGCGGCAGTTTAACAATCAGCTTTATGCTCAACTAGAAAACACGTTACCTGAAAGCAACTTTCAGCCGCTAAATGATTTTCTGATTGTCAGAACGTGTAGTCAGTTGTTAAACTTCTTGGTAGTCGAAAGCCCACAGCAGCCTCAACATTTTGTCTTTGTAGATCTGCTTTCAAATCTAGGTCCGACGTTGACAACGAGCCTGTTGCTCAAGATCGTGTTGCTGTGCCGCAAAGTCAAGCCTTATTTAGAAAAACGGTTTTCAATCTTATTCAGCCACTATGAATCTCACGCCCGCAATTGCGTGCACTGGCTGATTGCCGCAATGGAAAACTTGCATATTGCCCTCAGCGCAAACTTTAGCACGCTCAATCTTTGTTTCGTCAATCAGCTCGCTTAAGGCTTGTCAAAGGATAACGGCATAATTTCGGAGGAGTCGCTTCCTTCGACTTCGTTTAGCCAGCATCGCAAGGTTTTTGAGCGATCGTAAGTCGAAGATAAGCCCTTTACCCCTGGCTTTGCTTCGCTGGTTTACATCTTAAAAGCTTCGTTTGAGATAGTGCTGTAGACCGTTTTAAAGGTGGCACTTATCGATCGTGCCGTCCAACTCGTCTACGATTTATACTGTCCAACGATGAGTTTGAGAAACACTTTGAACAATGACTCAAGTGCTCTTAGGTGAAAACGAAAGTATTGAATCAGCGCTACGTCGTTTTAAGCGGCAAGTCTCAAAAACAGGGATTTTAGCAGATGCGAGATCTCACCGCCACTTTGAAACTCCGATCGAGAAACGCAAGCGCAAGCAAGCCACCGCCCGTCGGACTCGGCACAATCGCTAAAACGGCTGTTAGGATCAAACGAGGATAGGTTGGCAGTCTAGGTCACTTAGATCGTGGCTATGCTCTGTTGATATCGCTCTTGTCTTAGCTGAACAATCCTCAAAACTGATGTCTAACTCAACCGCAGATTCCGGCGATTTGTCTTCTGCAACACCGCTCCAAACGGCATTTAGTCAAGGCTTAGACGAAGCCATTCTCGGCTTTGATGAAATTCAGGCAGAACTGAACTATAAGCAAGCTCAGACTGCTCTGCGCGATCTCGTCGAAAATCTAGACTTGACCCCTCAAGAGCGATCGGGGCTAGAGCCAGAAATTAACGGGCTAGAAACTATGCTTGATAAGCTAGATCGGCTAGTAGTGCATATTGCAGCGTTTGGCATGGTGGGGCGAGGCAAATCGTCGATCTTGAATTCCCTTTTAGGGGAAAAGGTTTTTGAAACGGGTCCGATTCATGGGGTGACTCAGATTCAACAGTCAGCAAATTGGAGTTTGACCCGCGAAGCGATCGAGGGCAGCGATCGTTCCATTGTGCGGGTCTCGCTCCCTAGCATCAATGAGTCTCACATCGAACTGATCGACACTCCCGGCATTGATGAAGTCGATGGAGAAGCACGGGAAGCACTGGCGCGGCAGGTGGCAAAACACGTAGACCTGCTGCTGTTCATCATTTCTGGCGATATGACAAAGGTAGAGTTTCAGGCGCTTTCAGAGCTGCGAGAAGTTGGAAAGCCGATTATTTTGGTGCTGAACAAAATTGATCAATATCCCGATGCCGATCGGGTAAGCATTTACCAAAAAATTCGAGACGAGCGAGTCAAAGAACTGCTCTCGCCTGACGAAATTGTGATGGCGGCAGCGTCTCCCTTGATTGCCAGGGCAGTGAAGCGTCCCGATGGTCGCACGTCAGTGCAGTTAAGCACCGGAGAGTCGCAGGTAGAAGACCTGAAGCTAAAAATTCTAGAGGTCTTGCACCGAGAAGGAAAATCGCTGGTGGCGCTCAACACGATGCTTTACGCCGACGATGTGAATGAGCAACTGGTGCAGCGCAAAATGGCGATTCGAGAACAGACTGCCAATCGGATTATTTGGAACGGGGTGATGACCAAAGCGGTGGCGATCGCGATCAATCCGATCACAGTTTTAGATATTCTCAGCAGTGCCGCGATCGATGTGGCGATGATTCTCACTCTGTCAAAACTGTATGGAATTAGCATGACGCAGCAGGGCGCGGTCGAGCTGTTGAAAAAGATCGCGATCGCGATGGGCGGCATCACAGCGAGCGAACTGCTGGCAAATCTAGGACTTGGTTCTCTCAAAAGTTTGTTCGGTTTAGCGGCTCCTGCAACAGGCGGAATGTCACTTGCCCCCTACCTTTCGGTTGCGTTAACTCAAGCCGGAGTCGCAGGCATTTCGTCTTACGGGATTGGACAAGTGACCAAAGCCTATCTCGCAAACGGTGCATCTTGGGGACCTGACGGACCTAAAGCTGTCGTCACGCGCATTTTATCGTCTTTAGATGAGGCATCGATCCTTAACCGCATCAAAGACGAACTGCGTGCCAAACTCGATTTCAGCAGTCGAAAAGCGGCTGTGAAAAACGAAAGCTAGACTGTGCTACTAGACACTTTGGGGCAAGGGGCTTAAGCCCCTTGTTGCTTCGACCGCAACCCAGCGTCCTGATGCAATTTCGTAGTGCTGCACCGCCAATTCATATTAAATTGACCCATCAACACGATCGACCCCAGATTCACCCAACACCCGTAGAGACGTTTCGGTGGAACGTCTCTCCAACGAAGAGTATCCAAGCCACAAAAAAGGTGCGTCACATTTAACAACGCACCTTTTTTGTTTGAAATCTATAGAATTCTAACGCTTGAATTCTTGGAGCCATTCGCGCAGTTGTTCAGCCGCGACTTCACGACCGCCCAAGCCAAACGACAGCGCGATCGCCACCGCGATCGCACCCAACAGCAAACCAAACGCCAGGTTGACGATATTTGGAGCGATCCCCATCTGCTGAAGTGCCATCGCTGCCACTAGCGCAATGATCGAAACGCGTGCCGTTTGACCGAGCAGATTTGCCTGACGGCTCCCAGAACTGTTGATCAAACTATAGGCAAGGTTCGCGAGATATAAGCCAACCGCGAAGACGACTAACCCGACCAAAATTCGACCGAAGACGATGAGCAAGCCTGCTACGATTTGTCTCAGCGCCTCAAATTGCAGCACATCGATCGCCGCAACAGTCGCCACCAGCATGATGCCCACTAATACCACTACGCCTACAATTTCTGACGGGGTGCGAATCGTTGGCTTCGAGATCATCGGATCAATCAACGTCGGATCGTGTAACGTCTCACCCGTCTGAAACTCTGAGCTATAGGGCACTTGGGGAGCCGGAGACGGAAGACCTAACCACTGAAAAACGTTGTTAAACCCAATGCCCGACAAGAGATTTGTTACTAAATCAGCAACAAATTTGGCAATCACATACGCGATCGCCAAAATCAGCGCGGCTGTAAAGATTTTGGGTAAGGCATTGAGAATCTGATTGAGCATCGAAGTCGCCGGATTTGAAATGGCAGGAATTGCCAAAGCGTCCAGCGCTGCCGTTGCTGTGGGGATCAAGATCAGGACATAAACGATCGTGCCAATCAACCACGAAAGTGACTGTCCACCCGTCGATCGGCTTAACCCAAATTTGGCTCCAAGCTGATCGGCTCCGGTTGCAGACAAAAGATTTGTGACAATGCCCCGCACAATTCGCGCCACAAACCAGCCCACTACGCCAATCAAACCCGCTTTCAAAATGTTGGGAAGAGCACCCAAAATCTGATCTAGCAAGTTTTGCACAGGCTGAAGCGGACCCTGCAAATCGAGAACGCCCAGAACTAGGGGCAGGAAGAACAGAAAAACAAACCAGTACAGCGCGTTGCCAAGCGTTTCACTCAGCAAAAACGGAGCGGGAGACATCGGATCAGTAGGAGACTGCTCTGATAGGCGCTCATCCAGTGAAAACGATTGAGCCGTGCGAACCACGATCGCTTTCACCACTGTTGCGACAACCCACGCGATCGCAATTAAGACCGCCGCAGAACCGAGGCGAGGCAAAAAACCAAAGATTTGGTTAAGAAACGCGTTGAGGGGGGTCGAGACGGTCTGTAGGTTAAGCGCATTTAAGGCTGCCACTACCGCCAGAATCATGATGATCCAAAAGATCACGGCGGCGATCAGGTTCTCGACTTTAAGATCTGACTGAGTGCGTCCACCCGAAATCATCGCTGCTATACGGTTGTCAACATCCGTGCGCTTGAGCAGACTCCGAACCACTTTGGAAACGATCCCCGCAATTAGCCAGCCAATCAGTAGAATGGCTAGTGCGCCCAGCAGCCGCGCCACAATGTTGGTTAAGTTGTTGGGATCGATTCCTTGAAAAACATTGACCGGGACTAAGTTAGGAGAATTTTGTGCCAACACGATCGCCACTGGAGTAGAGATCTGCATCCCAACTGGTTCAATAAAGCTTTGCCAAACTTGATTCATGGTTGTCTAATTAACCTCTTTTTTACTCGATCGAAACACGCAAATGCATCCTAGATTGGATGGGGGTCTAGAGCTAGGTCGAAAGGCAGTCAGTTTTTATACAATTCAGCTTACGAGTTCCTATCTAGAGCGCATGGAATCGTGTGAGGAGCGCTAAAGCGTCGTCGCCTCATTTAGAGTACAAGCATCTCTCTAAATAGAAAAGACTTCCGAAATACTATTTTGAAGTTTTGATGAGCTACTGTAGAGATCCAATGAGCTTTAGCCGCAACTGCTGCCTAGAACAAGACTTTTAGCTACTTTTAGTAGAAGTCGCTAAAATCTGAATTCAGGTGCAGGATGACTGATATCTAGCGTCGCAATCTTCGCTCTGTGGGCACATTTCTAACGTAGTTGAAGGGTTCGTCTCTTAAATTTTATTGATTCCCCATTAAGATGCCGCCTCAAATTTTTGAGCAGTCGATTCAAATTAATGCGAGTGCCACGATCGTGGAGCGTTGCTTTACAGATCAAGCATTGATGCACCGTTGGCTTAATCCTGCCTTGAGATGTGAGCCGATCGGCAAATGGTCTACTGAGCTTGGTAGCCTGAGCCGTTTTGTGATTCAAGTCCCTCTTTTGCAGCCCGCCTTGCGGAGTATCGTTGCAGAACGTGAGCCGGGATTAGTGGTTTGGGAGTTTCAGGGGTTTTTTAAGGGGCGCGATCGCTGGGAGTGTCACCCCGAAGGGAAAGGGACTCGATTGGTGAATCGCTTTGAGTTTGAAATTCCGAATCCGATCGTGCAGTTTGGCTTCAACACCTTTGCCGCTCAGTGGACGCGAACAGACATGACGGCTCAACTCCGACGGCTCAAACGAGTCGCAGAAGAGGTTTATCAGGGGGCAAAGTGAGTTTAGTTAGCTTGCCCGATGCGATTTAATAATTTGCGAATCGTGTCTCGATCGTCTGCCATCGGCAAAGCATCCAAATAGGCTTCTAAATCTTGACGAGCTTCGATCCAGCGATTCATCCGAAAATAGAGAATGCCGCGATCACGCAACTCAAACGCAGCATTGGGAAATAAGAGGAGAATGCGCTCGATCGCCGCTAAAACCTTCTCCATTTCGCCGCGATTGAGATAGGTTGCCTTCAAGTTGGTCAACATTCTGGCTAGAAATTGTCGAGAGGTGACGGCAGCTAAAAATTGGGGTTGCATCTCAAAAGACTGACCCGACATCTGATTGAGCCGATCCTGACAATCTTGAGGAAACAAAATCTCGCCTTGACTAAACGCATCCACAAAAATGTCCATATCTTCCTGAATCGGACGAATTAAGAAATGTCCGGGCATTCCAATTCCGACCATCGGAAAATCTAATCGTTGAGCGATTGCCAAATACACCAACGACAACGTGATCGGAATTCCAGTACGGCGATCGATGACATCATTGAGAAAACTATTGCGAGGATCGTAGTAATCTTCTGTATTGCCAGCAAATCCTAAGTTTTCATACAAATAGTGGTTAATTGTTTTGAGAATCTTGAGTGAATAAGACTCAATCGGAAGCTGTTCTCGAATATCATCTGCCATCGTATCGAGAGCATTCAAATATTCATCAACATCCAAATCGGGATACTCTTCTTGAGCAATATAAAGGGCTGCTCTCTCTAGATTAATCTGTTCATCAGGCTGCTGAACTTCTTGATAGAAATGTTGTCTTGCTAATGAAAAATCCATAAACCATCACTAATCTACAATCAATATTTACGACTTATAATCTCCGCCCGATCCATATTTCCAAGCATCAATCCAGCGATGCCAATAATATTGCTGAATGGGCGGCAAATTTTTCACCCAAGGCTCTAAGAGCCGCCCCAACTGATAGAGAACTGAATAGCCAGCTAAATTGATTGCGTGTCTCATCCAATCGAGTAAAGTCAAGATTCCGACTTGAGGAATAATCTTAAAAATGATACCCGGATGGCGAACTCCTGTCTTAATTAAAGTTTGAAACAGGGGCACAAATTGCACCACATCCTGAAGGAAGGGTTTGAGAACTGGGTCGCCTAGCTGCTGCATTTCATCAAAGACGATCGCCAGCAGTTGATTAATTTGATTTGGCTCGATC
>JBBQYE010000135.1:0-8687 GCA_038208945.1 Leptolyngbyales cyanobacterium
CTATGTGCAGATTGAATTTCGCGATACGGGGATCGGGATTGCGGCAAATGAGATTCCTAAAATCTTCGATCGCTTCTATCGGGTGCGCCAAACGATCGCAGAAGACACTGGCGGATCGGGTTTGGGGCTGACGATCGTTCAGCAACTCTTGCTGCACTGTGGCGGCTCAATCTCAGTCAAAAGTCGAATTGGTGCAGGGTCTACTTTTAATGTATTGTTTCCGATCTATCGCGCACAGGTCGAGAAGGAGGATCTGTAAGAATTTTGAGTTTTGAAATGAGTCTGTCGGCTGAGAACAGTGAGACTATTGAAGGGTGGATTCGCTGACTCAAAACTCATCATTATTTATGGCTATCTCGATCATCCTTAATGCCGATCAGATCAATACGTTAGATCTTTCTCCTGCGATCGCCATCATCAACCCAGTTCTGCCTGAGATTCTTGCCCACGAGCAGCAGCTTCAATTCACGATCGACTATCCGATCGAAGCCGACGATCCCAGAGAGTTGTCCGAGATTCCAGAGGTGCGTTTATGGTTCATTCGACTGGATGCGTTGTATCCCTGGTTGCCGTTTTTGGTCGATTGGAAAGCTGGAGAATTAGGGCGCTATACGGCGATGCTAGTGCCTCATCAGTTTCATCCCAAAGAGGGAATTCAATACAATCCAGAAGCGCTGGAGATTTTTGTGATGAGCAAAACATTTGTGCTGATGAATTGGCTCAAACAGCAGGGCATTGAGAGCAATTCACGCCTTGAGTCATTCACTCAAATGCTGGGCTATGAGTTAGATGATGCCTTTTTTGATGTATTAGTCGGAAACTAATGACGGACTCCAACCTGCACACTCTACCCAAAATGGCTGCCATGTCTTCTAAGCTGGTGACGATCGCCCTGACAACGACTTTGTTTGCGGGTTCGATCGGCTTCAATGCCAACGCCCGGACTTGTCAAAACACCTGTCCTGCCCCTGTCCTTCAGTTCACGCCGGGGCAGCGCATTAAAGTGCAAGTGTTAAACCGAACCGAGAACCGAGTTGAAGTCGAAAAGGTGGCAGGTACTCAACCTCTCTCGGTTTCACCAGGGCAGCAGATCGAATTTGAGCGAGACAGCAGCACCACTCCCAATCTTTCTGTGGTGTTTTGGGATATCACGTCGTTGGCGATAAAATCGTCTCTTTCTAAACCCAACCCCAACACTTTGCGAATCGAACTCAAATCAGAGCGCAGATATCCGCCGGGCGATCGTTCAGTCTATATTCGCAATGATGGTCGAGTCGATGTTTTCTAAAGGGTAACGACATTCTGCCGTTTGCCCACTTATATCTGTAAGATGATTTGAGTCTTTTTGGATCGATCGCCTGTGTTAGAGCTTCCTGTTTCTCGATCGAGTTCGTCTTCCCGTCCTGCGATTCCTGACCAACGTTGGAATATTTTTGCGAGTCAGGCAGAACGGGCAGAGCAACTGGCTCAAACGACGGGGTTATCTCCCTTGTTGACTCAGGTGTTGCTCAATCGCGGCATCGAAACCCCAGAGCAGATCAAGGTTTATTTAGATCCCGACTCTCAAGAGTTGCCCTCGCCGCTCGAAGACTTTCCCGATTTGCCGATTAGTTTGGAGTTGTTGATCAACGCCATTAATCAACGGCAGCGCATTGCCATTTGCGGAGACTATGATGCAGACGGCATGACCAGTACGGCGCTGCTGCTGCGGGCGCTGCGGTTTCTAGGGGCGCGAGTTGATTATGCAATCCCCAGCCGGATGAATGAAGGCTACGGCATCAATGAGCGAATTGTTGAAGACTTTCACGAAGAAGGCATTTCGCTGATTCTCACCGTCGATAACGGCATTGCGGCTCACAAACCGATCGCCAGAGCGCGGGAACTCGGATTAGCGGTGATCATCACCGATCACCACGATTTGCCGCCGATATTGCCCGATGCAAATGCGATTCTCAACCCCAAACTAATTGCCGAAACGTCTCCCTATCGCAGCATGGCAGGAGTCGGAGTGGCGTATGTTTTGGCGCTGTCATTGGCACAAAGCTTTGACCAAACGCGAGGACTGCGAGACATCTTACTCGAACTCTTTACCCTGGGCACGATCGCGGATCTTGCTCCACTATTAGGCGTAAATCGTCGTTGGGTAAAACGTGGCTTGCAGCTATTGCCAAAGTCCAAACTAGCAGGCGTTCAGGCACTCATCCAAGTTGCGGGATTAAGCGGTGAGAAAAATCTCAAACCAGAAGCGATCGGGTTCCGCTTAGGTCCTCGAATTAACGCGGTCGGTCGGTTAGCTGATCCTCAAATTGTGATTGAACTCTTGATCACAGACGACGATGGCGTTGCTTTAGAACAGGCAATGAAGTGCGAACAGATCAATAAACAGCGTCAGCAACTCTGCGAACAGATTGAGCGAGACGCGATCGAGGCATACGAACACGGGTCGCTGGATGCTAAGGACGATCGAGTGCTGCTACTTGTGCAACCTGGCTGGCATCACGGCGTAATCGGCATTGTGGCATCTCGATTAGTCGAGCGTTATGGCGTTCCGGTGTTCATCGGCACTTACGAAGACGAAGCCCAACGGCACATTCGCGGGTCAGCGCGCAGCATTCCAGAGTTTCACGTCTTTGAGGCGCTGGAGTTTTGCAAAGATCTGATGATCAAAGCGGGCGGACACAAAGCAGCCGGAGGATTTTCGTTTGAGGCAAGTCAGTTAGATGCGATTCGATCTCGTCTCCGCACGTTTGCTCACCAATCTCTCAAAGTCGAACATCTCAAGCCATTGGTGACAGTGGATGCTCAGGCGAATCTCAATCAAATTGATCTCAGTTTTTATACTCAAATCGATGCCCTTCACCCGTGCGGCATGGAGAATCCCGACCCTGTTTTTTGGACTCCCAACGTTCGCATTAGTGACCAAAAATTGATTGGCAAAGGGCACCTCAAGCTAATGGTGTGTCAAGAAGATTTGGCGGCAGATGAGTTTGCAGTCGGTCACAAACTGACTGCGATCGCGTGGCGTTGGGGCGAATATTATCCTTTCCCAAAATATCTAGACATTGCCTACCGAGTCAGAACCAATGAATGGAACGGCGATGTTTCGGTGCAGTTAGAAATTATTGGGGTGAGGTTGCCGTCTCAATCTGTTTCTGGCGTTGAGTTTTCCCACAGTCAGCGAAACTACACTTGCACGATCGTGGAGCGAGACAACACCCAAGAAATCAGAATCCGCTATTTCAAAGGCGAGATTCTAGCGATTCAAAAAGGTCAAAGAATTGGAACGTTGGGTAAAACTCCCCAAACCTCGAAGGAGATAGACGTGTCTCAGCCGCAGTTCTACCACTTAATTAAAGCTGCGATGCAGGCGTTAGAAGAGGCTTAAAAATTCTGGCGTTGCTGAATATTACCCTCACCCCCCACCCCTCTCCCGCAGGAGAGGGGAGCTAGAAATCTTGTTCCCTCTCCTGCGGGAGGGGGCTAGGGTGAGGGCAAATTTCTCGATTCATAGCCAGATTCAGCAACGCCGAAATTCTTTCTGAATTGGGCGATCAGATTCAACCCGCAGACATGAAAAAACCCGATCGTACGACCGGGCTTTGGAGCTACTCTCTCTTAAACCTGATGAAACTTTGTCTGATTAGCTGAGAACGCTTGCTCTCGCTAAATCACAATAGGAAAACTTTTTGGCTGTGAATCTGTGTGGAGACCCCTAGAGGTTGCCATTCCGAAAAGCCAGCAAGAAAATCACGACCGGACCCGCAATCACAACGGCTGCCAGCATTGCTAGCTGGGCGATGATCTCAAAATTGATATTGCTTAGAAACTCCATGTCCCCTCTCAACAAGCCTGATAACGTCTAAACCGAATCTGGAATTATTAATATACTATCGGTACGATCGCACCTTTCTTAAAGAACTTTACAAAACTCTAAAAAACTCAAATCGTCGCCCCATTTGACTGTGATGGTTTGTTAGAGTGAGTTACTCATTCCTATGGATAGTTTCCCACATTCTCGATCCACTTCAGCGCAAATCTGAGGCAGATCTTTCTCCAACTCTCTAAAACCTATGGCAACTTGGCTTTGCGTAAAACAGTGTGGTGCCTGCTGTCACCTAGAACCCAGCGATCGCCCCGATTTAGAAGATTACCTCTCTGCTGAAGAACTCAAGCTCTATCTCAGCATGGTTGGAGCCGATGGCTGGTGTGTCAATTTTGATCATGACAGCCGCGAATGCCAGATTTATGAGAAACGTCCTCGCTTTTGCCGCGTCGAAGCCAAGACGTTTGAAGAGATGTTTAGAGTCGAACCCGAAGAACTCAATGACTTTGCGATCGAGTGTTGTCGTGAGCAGATTGATGGCGTTTATGGCGATCGCAGTCTAGAAATGCTGCGCTTTGATCAAGCCGTAGGCATTTGAAAAAGGTTGCCAATTGTGGCAAAGTCCACGATAATGAAAGAAATGTGAAAAGCAGCATCCATTCATGCCATCACCTGAAATTTCTCTACCCAGTCTGCCCCCCTCTCAGTTGATTGAATCTGAACCCTCTGAAAGCATAAAGCTTGAGCTAGAGACTTCGTTAAGCTCTACCCAGCCTCGCAACTGGGAATTTTGGAAGGTGTTTAGCTCTACGTTTGTCACAATTTTCTTGGCAGAGTTGGGAGACAAAACTCAGGTCGCTACTCTGCTGATGAGTGCTCAATCTCAAAATCCTTGGGTGGTATTTGCAGGAGCGGCATCTGCTTTAGTTGCAACCAGTCTAGTTGGCGTGTTGGTGGGTCGCTGGCTTTCTACCCGCCTTTCACCCAAAACCCTTGAGACCGCAACCGGGATGCTCTTACTCGTGATCTCGGCGTTGCTGATTTGGGATGTCGCAAGAATGTAGTTAGGAGTCAGCGATGGATTGGCATCTTTTAGGATTAAGTTTCATCACCGTTTTTTTGGCAGAACTGGGCGACAAAAGCCAGCTCGCTGCGATCGCTCTCAGTGGCGCAAATGCTAAGTTTCCGAGAGCGGTTTTTTTAGGGACGATCGCTGCTTTAATTTTGGCAAGCTTTTTGGGTGTAATTGTGGGTGAAGGCACGGCTCAAGTGCTGCCTGCTCGATTGGCGAAAGCGATCGCCGCTGCAGGGTTTGCAATCATGGCAGTTCGGTTGCTCTGGTTTAATCAAGATGCAGAGTCGGCAGAATAAAGAGCCTCTTGTTTTCCGAAGGCTTAATAGAGTTCACCGAACTCGATTTGCTTAATGCGTTTCTGAAGGGCGATCGAGTTGCCAGTTTAGAAGAATAGCCGATCTTCACCAGACAAGGTGATGAAAGCAAAAGGTTTGTAGAGATTGAAGAGAACTGTCTCTTTGTGTCTATCTAAGGGACTTGCGGTTTAATAACATCCCAGTTGATTGAATTGAATTGCTTCAACGCTGGTTGCTTAACTGGTACTTTATTTTTACGCAAGTCCCTAAACGCTATCACTGCTCTCTCGAAGGGGGAGCCACCTTTAATAGATAAAGACTAAATTTAATAGAAGTTGACGTTCGCTTAAATAACGATACAGAACAGGGCAGAAATGAATGAATTAGACTAGAGCAATGAGCGATCGCGACTCTAGTTTTAATTTGAACAGAAATTATTAATGATGATTCATCGCTTTGCGCTGTCTACAGGAGTCGCCTTTTTTGCTGCCTTGGGAGCGATCGCGACTCCTCTCCAGCCCAGTCAAGCCGTTCAACTCTCAGACGGAACCGTCTTTTTCACTGCGCCTCCTCGACTGGCGGGAGCCTCCACCACCAATAATTCTGTTAACGCCTGGTCGGTGACTTACTATTTCACCTTGAACCAGTTAGAAAATGCTGGCGAACCCTTGCAGCGAGTCACGATCGTGCAAGATGAAGGCAGCGACACAGTGAGATTTTCACCGAGAGAAATTGAGGCATTTGAAGGAACCCGCAACCAACTTGGCGCAAAATTGCCGCTCGGAGAAGTCACGACCGATCTCAAAACGCGCACCGTAACCGTGAACTTCAATCCGCCTGTGCCAACTGGAAGAACAGTGACGATCGCATTGTCTCCCGATCGTAATCCCCTTTATGGAGGCGTTTATTTATTTGGAGTCACCGCGTTTCCCCCCGGCGAGAAAACTCACGGGCAATTTTTAGGATTTGGACGGCTCACCTTCTATGAGAGTGGAAACGACTTCTTCTTTAGATAGTTAAAACGTCGTGCCGTTCCAACCCCACATTGAGCCTTTTGCATCTGCAAACTCGATATAAGTCCGGTTAGTGGGAATGTTTAACGTCTGCTGAATTTGCTGGCAAAAATCCTGGCTCATCGCTTTTGTCTGTGCGGGAGTCATAGCGCCAACACTTTTGATCTCGACATAACACGTCGGATCAGCCGTGCCGCCAAACGTCATCTTGATTCCTGACTCATAGGCAGTCATCACATAAGACTCAGGTTTGCCTGTGTGTTTAGCGAGACTAACAGACAGTTGCTTGAGCAGTGGCTCGATCGAGGCATCGGCGATCGTGGCAGACGTTTGGACTTTAATTAAAGGCATACTAAATCTTACTGTTAACCGCCATATTGCCAGCCAGTGCTTTCTAGTAACAGAGGATTGCCGTCACGATGTACGCCTGCCGCAATCACTTCACCGACAAAAACAGTGTGGTCGCCCTTGTCTACCATCCCAACAACCTGACACTCGACATAGCCTAACGAGTCGGAAATAATCGGGCAACCTGTTTCACCCAGATAAAACTCGACTTCTTCAAACTTGTTGCCAACGCGACGCTGAGGCTTAAAAAATGCTTGCGCCATATCTTTTTGTCCCTCTTCTAAAAGGCTGAGGGCAAAGACACTACTTGCAACGATCATGGCATGAGATTTTGAGTCTTGTTTGACGCAGTTGACCACAAGCGGAGGCGTAAACGAACCCTGCATCACCCAACTCGCCGTAAAGCCATTGACCTCTTCTCCATCTTTGACCCCGCAGACATACAGCCCGTGAGGAATCTTTCGCAACATCGTCTTTTTAGCCTGTTCATCAAGCATGGGAGCCTACGCCTCATTGATTTCCCTAAAGCCTACTCATTCTAGAAGAATGGGATCAAAAAATCATCCTTCTTAATCGCAAAACCGATGTTTCTAAACTCTAGAAGCATCGGTTTTGCAGACAAGGATTGACAGAATCTGAAAGAACTGAGCCAGTCTTATTTTGCTAGGAAGGCTTGAATTTGCTTAAGTGCAGCAGGAGCAATCCGAGAAACTGCCCAACCTCCGGCAACGAGGATCGGGAGCAAAACGATTAATATGCGAAAGTCAAAGTCCATACCAGTGTTCTCTCTTCAAAAATTTTTTAGAATTCTTACTCCCATTTTTGCTTATCTTGGGTACGTTTTTAAAGCAGTTTTCTCAGCTTGTCGATCGCCGCACGTCAAAGCCAAGATCAGTGCCCCTTCCGGCGTGAACAAGCGCTAACTTTTCGTACTGTTGAGCGTGCTCGATCAGATCAGCCACTTCTGCGTCTGACAAATCGCGTAAAGGTCTTGCGGGAACGCCGACGACTAGCGATCGGGGTGGAACATCTTTCGTCACCACCGATCCTGCCCCAATGATGCTGCCTGCGCCGACTCGCACCTCATCTAACACGATCGCGCCAATGCCAATCAGGCTGCCTCGCTCAATGTGGGCACTATGAATCACAGCCCGATGCCCGATCGTCACATAATCTTCAAGAATGGTGGGTTTACCTGGATCTCCGTGTAAGATTGCCCCATCCTGAATATTTGTGCAGGCTCCGATTAGAATTCGTTCTACATCTGCCCGAACGGTCGCCCCATACCAAATGCTGGCTCCGAGTGCCACTTCTACCCAGCCAATGACGGTTGCATTGGGGGCGACAAATGCCGCTTGAGAGAGATCGGGCGGCGACCAATAAGAAGAGGTTGATAGAAAAGATTCATCACGGTGAGTCACAGTTATGCCGAATTGCTCTAGAGGGCGGGAAACTTCCCTAGCTATAATAGTTTCACGATGACGCACCTTTAAAATGAACGCTAGCACTTCATGACCAGCCCAGGCTTTCAATATCCAATTTTTGGTCCAGAGATTCAGTGCCCTCACTGCCGTCAGACAATTCAAGCATTGACTTTGACAGACACCTATCTGTGCCAGCGTCATGGTGCCTTTGAATCAGACCCCAAAACAGAGGAGCTAGTTCACTTGCAGTCTGGGCGACATTGGCGACTCTGGAAAGACGAATGGTATCGGCAACACACTCATCCTGATGGCATTCGATTCGAGATTCACGAGGCGCTCGATCGACTCTACACCCAAGGCTACCGAGCCACGAAAGTGATCATTGCCCAGCGATATCAAGATTTGATCAGCACCTATCTAGAGCGCAGCACGCCTTGGCGCGGTCAGAGTGACTCTCCTAAACCTAGACTTTATGGGTTAACGGTGGAATTTAGTCCTGATTCTAAAGACGAGCCTCGCTGGGATGTGATTAACTTCGACCTCGAAAAAGAACCGGGAGCGCCCGTTCGATATCCCTATTTTCGGTTGTTTGAATAGCCAATTCTGCCAAGAATCTCAAGTCTGAAACCTGCCTTTATGCATCACGCTTCGATTCGGACGGCTGATATTTTTCGGGCGATCGCCTTTTATGAGCAGCTTGGCTTTACC
>JBBQYE010000136.1:0-8514 GCA_038208945.1 Leptolyngbyales cyanobacterium
AGCACAAGAGAAATATCCTCAAGGCGTTCTGATTGCCATTGATGACCTCGACAAGCAAAACCCCAGCGTAGTGCGTCAACTGATGCATGATGCCCAAGGAATGTTAAAAGGACGAGCCTGGTTTTTGCTCACAGGACACCCGATGGGCATGACCGGAGACTTGCTGACCAGCGAACGCGGCTTGTTTGACCTGCAACTCAAGCTCGAAGAACTGGATTCGCAGACGACTTACCAAATGCTGATCAACTACCTCAGCAGCGCTCGAATTAACAACAACTGCACCGATCCTCAAGACCCGCGTTGTGTTCTGCCCTTCCTGCCAGAAACGGCGAAACGCTTTTGTGAAGTTTCTCTCGGCAAGCCCCGCCTATTTAACCGATTGGGTAACACAGTCCTGTCAACGGCGGCTGATCTTCAGGCAGAGGTGATTACTCCAGACATACTAGAACAAGGTTTGCGGGCTGCTGCCCCCACTCTCCGCCAACAAGCAGCCTTGAATGTGCAAGAAGAACGAGTTCGTGCTTTATTGACCCAACGGGGTAGCCTTTCCGACGAAACCATCACGATCGAGGATCTCGAACTACTAGGCTTGCGTAGCTTCAGTGACATTCTTCCTTTGTTAGAAAGACTAGAAGAAGCAGATCTCGCTCACCAGTTAAATCAAGACACTGCCAAAGCATTTGCACCGATTCCTTTGCCCCCTTCTGACGATGAGTTTCTTTCACTCGGCGGGAGTTAAACGCGAGAATTTAGTCCGAAGCTATGGGAACACCGATCGGGATTAGTCGCTAAACTTCAACTAACCCTTATCACGCACCCCTCATGCTCGAAACTTGGCAACATGACTGCATTCACACCAACGGCATCAACCTGCACTATGTGACTCAAGGTGAAGGTCCTTTAATGCTGATGCTGCACGGATTTCCTGAATTTTGGTATTCCTGGCGCAAGCAGATTCCCGAATTTGCCAAAGACCATAAAGTCGTCGCGATCGACCTACGCGGCTATAACGACAGCGACAAACCTGAAAACAAAGAAGCCTATGTGATGGCTGAGTTTATCGCTGATGTCAAAGGCGTGATTGAAGGCTTGGGCTACGATCGCTGCATTCTAGTGGGACACGATTGGGGAGGCGCGATCGCCTGGAATTTCGCCTATGCCTATCCCAACCTGGTCGAAAAACTGATTATTCTCAATCTGCCTCACCCTGCCAAATTTGCCCAAGGGCTTCGCACTCCTCAGCAGCTTCTTCGCAGTTCCTATATGTTCTTGTTTCAGCTTCCGTTTGTGCCAGAAATGCTGATTCAGTTCGATGACTATAAAGCGCTAGAATCGGCATTTTTGGGAATGACGGTCAACAAAACTGCTTTCACTCAAGAAGACCTAGATGCCTATAAAGATGCGTTTGCTAAGCGCGGCGCAGTGACGGCTGCTCTCAACTATTACCGCAATATCTTTCAGCAAGGACTCACAAGCCAAGACTGGAGCGTATTAGACGTTCCGACTCTGATGATTTGGGGTGAGAGTGACACCGCTTTGGGTAAAGAGTTGACCTATGGCACAGAAGCCTATGTGCGAGACTTTCAGATCAAATATATTCCTCATTGCAGTCATTGGGTGCAGCAAGAGCAGCCGCAGCTTGTCAATCAATACATCCGCGAGTTTCTACCCAAATAGATTGCGGCGACTCACATCGACCTTCTGAAACAAGTAATCTTTGTAACCCAAAGACTGTCTCCCACGGTTTTCTAACCAAGAACTGTGGGAGATGGGCTTCAACAGTTTATCAACTCTGCTATGCGGCGACGAGAGCAGGACTGTTTATGTCCTCAGACTCTGGGAGAACTTCAAAAACCTCATCCATTCCAGTCAGCTCTAACAGCATTCTGACTTGCTCACTCACTGAGCGGAGAAAGAGCCGCTTATTTGCCTCACGAACTCGCTTATAAGCCGTCACCAAAGCCATCAACCCGTGGCTGCTCGTAGACTCTACGGTTGCAAAGTCAATTAGCAAGACATCAACATCAGATTGCAGTACTAAATCGGTTTGATGGTGGAACTGAGCGATCGCGTCATCGTCGATCGAGGCAGGAAATTTGACAGTTTTTGTTAAGAAGTCCATACGATGCCGCCTGATTTACTAAGTTTCTCTTCACGAACCTAAACATTCTGCTCATCCATTAATAGCAGGTCTAAAGCCATAAAGTATTAAATGGGTGATTGAAAGTCTTATTGAAACATTGGCAGACTTCAAAATAAAAGTTTGATAAATAGCTAACAAAATGTCAACAGATCTACTCTCAAGTCGACATTCTTTGACACTCTGTTTGACAGTAAACTGATTTTTTTGGTAACTCATCTATCTAGAGAAAGAAATTTTCTGGTGTATAGAGATACTTATGTGAGTGAGGGTCTACTAATGCTTATATCGTTTTGAAAGGAGCTAAGTCTGACTCTTCTCGTAGTTGCTAATTCTCTCCACAAAAACGACGATTTTTCTGACCACGTTAAAAGGGACTCATAGCGATCGCTGAAGCTAACGCCTTCTAACAATTTGTATTCCAAATTACCTTTTCTTTCGTTGACATTTAACCTCACGAAGTCGATAGATTCTGTTAGGAGAAGTCAACCTATCTAAAACTTAGAGTTAGCGGTTCTTTCTCCCTAAGAACTGGAGCAAGATTGCCTCTGTAGATAGACAGCAACTCTAAAAAAAGTGCCTAGCATTGGTAACGTAGAGAGTTTTAGGAACCTAACAATGCAGAATCCTTCTAGTACTGATTTACCTCCTGTCTCTACTGAATACAATGGCAAAGACCGCAATGCGTTTCTGTTCGGATGGACTCCTCAAGCCGAGTTGTGGAACGGACGACTCGCCATGATTGGCTTTCTCGCATACCTAGTTTGGGATTTGGCGGGCTTTAGTGTGCTGCGTGACTTGCTGCATTTAGTCAAATAAGCGCTTCGTGGGTCAGGCGATCTTTAGCCATTCACGTTAGATAAGAAAAACAAGGATGATCTGTCTCGAACAGGTCATCCCTTTTTGGAGTGTCATAACTGATTTAGCAATGCCAGAACTTAGACGATCGAACTGGCGTGAGCGAACTGTTTTAGTAGTTTTTCAACGCTCGCTGCATGTCTCGCTGGTCATCACGCTTTTTGATGTCTTCTCGCTTGTCATAAAGCTTTTTACCTCGCGCCAAACCGATATCGACCTTCACCCAGCCCCGCTTCATAATCATCTTGAGAGGCACGAGTGTTAAGCCTTGCTGCTCTACTCTGCCAAGCAGTTTACGGATTTCTTCTCGGTGGAGTAAGAGTTTACGAGTGCGACGAGGATCGTGGTTAAAAAATTGGCTGGCAGTTCGGTGCGGAGAAATATGCACATTCAACAGCAGCGCTTCCCCATCGCGAATTAGGGCAAAGCCATCTCTGAGGTTAACTTTCCCTTCCCGAATCGATTTGACTTCGGTCCCAACTAGCTCAATCCCAGCTTCATAGGTTTCCAGAATCTCATACTGGAACCGAGCTTGACGGTTGTCGCTAACAATTTTGAAACTTTCACTCTTTTCACTCATCCTCTCAGTTTAAACCGTCAAATCAAAAAAAAATGCCCCTGGAGGTCAGTAGGAGCATTCTCTAAAGAGTGATGAATCAAAGATTAGTACAAGTTTACTATTAAAAGCGGTTTTGTCAACCCATTTCTAGATTTGATAACTCAGCACGATCGTAGCTTCTTAAACAATTGAAAAAAGTCAATGTTTAGTCCTCACAAATCGTAATTCTACAGACCCATAGACTGTAGCAATTAAGACAATTTAGAACCTTTAAGTCATTCACTATTTGATTCATTCTAAAGAACTTCATCTAAAAATTGAATTCTTTGGAAGTAACTTGAAGACTCTCATTTATGTCTTTGGTTTTTATGTACGCCCTACTGTCTTAGATGGAACTATCCCCTCTTTGTTACTAGGTTCGTCTGTTCACTCACCCAGAAAAGCTTGTCATGATGCACCGAGCAATGCTCAAAAAGGTTCAGCCTGTCCCAAGGCAACGTCAGTCATTCAGTCGATTTTCTAAATGGTTCTCTCCAAGCTGGTATGCCAAACGGCTAACTCCAAGTTGGCAAGCTTGCATTCCCATTGCACTGACGATTGTGCTGGGGTGGAGCTACGCCGGAATGACCCAAACCCCACCGACGCTAGAAAGTATTTCTCAGGCAACCGCCGAACTGAAAGTCGGCATTGACACCATGTGGGTGATGATCGCCGCCATGCTGGTGTTCTTCATGAATGCTGGATTTTGTATGCTCGAAACGGGCATGTGTCGCCAGAAAAACGCAGTCAACGTACTGACGAAAAACCTCGTCGTCTTCGCGCTCTCAACGGTGGCATTTTGGGCGATCGGCTTTGGAATCATGTTCAGCAACAGCAATAGCTTTTTGGGTGCCAGCGGCGGGTTTTTTCTGTCGGGTGCAGACAACAGCCCCGCGATCGGAGATGCCTATCAGGGCATTTTCTCAGCGCTGAACTGGACGGGCGTTCCGCTCGGCGCAAAGTTCTTTTTTCAACTCGTGTTTGCTGGAACAGCCGCCACGATCGTGTCGGGCGCAGTGGCAGAGCGCATCAAATTTCTTGACTTTTTGATCTTCAGCCTGCTGCTGGTCGGAATCGTCTATCCCATCACCGGGCACTGGATTTGGGGCGGCGGTTGGCTGGCAGGTTTAGGCTTTTATGACTTTGCTGGCTCGACGGTCGTTCACGCGGTTGGCGGCTGGGCTGCCTTGATGGGAGCCGCCTTTCTTGGACCCAGAATCGGTAAATATAATGCGGACGGCTCTGCCAATGCGTTGCCTGCTCACAACATGAGCATCGCCACTCTCGGAGCGCTGATTTTGTGGTTGGGATGGTTTGGCTTTAACCCCGGCTCGACGATGGGTGTGGGCAATGGCTCACTGATTGCTCACATTGCGTTAACCACCAACACTGCCGGGGCATTTGGGGCACTTGCAGCCACCATCACTGCCTGGGTGGTTTTGGGCAAGCCTGACCTTTCAATGATCATCAATGGTCTGCTAGCAGGACTTGTTGCGGTGACGGCTCCCTGTGCGTTTGTCAGTGTCACTTCGGCAGCGATTATTGGCACGATCGGGGGCATCTTAGTCGTGTTTGCCGTGGACTTTTTTGACAAGCTGCACATTGACGATCCGGTCGGGGCGGTGTCTGTTCACTTGGTTAATGGCGTTTGGGGCACGTTAGCGCTTGGTTTGTTTAGTCAAGCTGGACAGTTTGGGGCGGCACCTGCACCCGCAGCCGGACTGTTGTTCGGGGGCGGCATCGGTCAGCTTTGGATACAGTTTTTAGGAACCATATCTGTGGGCGGGGCTACTGTTTTGCTGTCTAGCATTTTCTGGTTCGCGCTCAAGGCGACTTTGGGCATCCGTGTCAGCGCTGAGGAGGAATTTGAAGGGTTGGACATTGGCGAACATGGGATGGAGGCGTATGCAGGCTTTGCGAAAGACACGTCAGGAATGTCTTCGAGCAGAGCGAATGTTTCGTCTGGCGACATCTCAAATGTGACCAATCCTTACCCATAAGAGATTCCTAAGACTGATGAAGAATTGAAAGGAGCAGATTTTTGGCTCATCAAGTCAGAAAGGGGAGTATGGTTCGACGACTTATACTCCCCTTTCGTCGTTGTTTGAGCGAAATTCGTTTGACTAAGTGACCCAACGATTCTTTCAATAAACTCTTTTCTAAAGAGGTGTAAAAAAGGCAACAGTCAATTAATAAAAATGAAAAAGTATTTGGCTATACAGAATTAAGTGGTGTAAAGCTGTGGAATTCAATCATATCAATCAAGTTCGGTCTACTGCCGAATTAGAGTTCTTGGCGTTGAAGGTTGAAAGTCCAGTGTTGAATAAAATCTTAATGACAGGGCTGGCAGCGTTAGCACTGCTGAATGGTCCTTTGATTTCAAGTGCCTTGGCTGCTGATGATCCGCTAAAAGCAGCAACAGATGCGGCGGCCGCCGCTCAAGTTTCGGGAGACACGGGATTCATGCTGATCTCGGCAGCCTTAGTGCTGTTGATGACTCCTGGGCTTGCCTTTTTCTATGGTGGCTTTGTCAGAACGCGCAACGTCCTCAACACCATGATGATGAGCTTCATTCTCATGGGCATTGTGGGCACCTCCTGGATTTTGTGGGGCTATAGCTTCGCATTTGCACCCGGAACACCGTTTATTGGTGGGCTACAGTGGCTGTTCTTAAACGGGGTCGGTCTGGAAACTACCGATTACCTGAAAGGTACTCAACCGGATGCAGTCGTGTCCTATGCGTCAACGATTCCCCACCAGACGTTCATGATTTACCAGGCGATGTTTGCCATCATCACCCCGGCGCTGATTTCTGGGGCGATCGTTGAGCGCGTCAGCTTCAAGGCTTACTTCTGGTTCATCGTGCTTTGGTCGAGCATTCTCTACCCGATTTTTGCTCACATGGTCTGGGCAAAGGGCGGCTTTCTCGGCTTGTATGGCGGCATCGGTGCCCTTGACTTTGCAGGTGGAACGGTGGTGCACATCAGTTCGGGTGTGTCGGCATTGGTGGCAGCTTGGGTAATCGGTCCTCGCAAGACCTATCCGAATCAACCTGCTGCGCCACATAACGTCCCCTTCGTTTTGCTGGGTGCAGGCTTGCTGTGGTTTGGCTGGTTTGGCTTTAATGCAGGAAGTGCGTTAGCTTCTGGCTCTCTGGCGACCGTAGCGTTTGTAGCCACTAACACGGCGGCAGCAGCAGCAGCGCTTGTATGGGTGATTTTAGAATGGGTGCTGCGAGGCAAACCTACAGCAGTTGGCATCGCGACAGGTGCAGTTGCGGGGCTGGTGGGCATTACGCCTGCCGCAGGGTTTGTAACCCCCGTTGCCGCAATTTTGATTGGTGCGGTCACGGCAACGGCTTGTTTCTTTGCAGTTAGCTTTAAGGCAAAAATCCAGTTTGACGACTCTCTCGACACCTTCCCAATTCACGGGGTTGGCGGAACGGTGGGCGCAATTTTGACTGGACTTCTTGCAACCAAGGCGGTTAACTCTGCTGGCGGCGATGGGTTGTTTTATGGCAATCCGGGTCAACTGGGGACTCAGCTAATTGCGATCGTAATTACCTACGCTATTGCAGGAATCGGCACGTTTGTGATTCTCAAGGCTCTCGATGCCACGATCGGGCTGCGAGTGAATCCTGATGTTGAGTTGCAGGGTGTTGATATCAGTGAACACGGCGAGGAAGGCTATGGCGAGGAATTTTCTTCTGGCTTTGGTTTGACTCGTAGCGAATCTTAAAAGTCTGGTTTTCGGGAAAGGTGAATTAATTAAAATAAAAGGCTCCCAATTCGTTGAAATTGGGAGCCTTTTATGATTTTAAAGAGGTTATTTGCCTCTTGCTTTTTCTTGTCGTCGGCGATCGCGCCAATCGTTTAAGGTCAGGTAGGCAATTCCCCCTGTGACGCTGATTAGCAACACAAACGCAACAATCACGAGAACGCTAAATTCTGTCGATTCCACAATGCCCCCACACGGCAATTAGAAGCCGTTGCGCCCCCAGATGACCATTGAAATTGAGAATGTAAACACAGCCAGCATTGAAACCCAACCCAAAGTCAAAATATCCATAGCTTTGATAGTGAAAACATTACGAAAGGATGCTAATCACCATCATAATTCAAAGGCGTGATAGCTTTACCTTGGGTTTGAGAATCGTCCGTGCAGCATGAATTCAGACATGACGTTGGTAGAGCGAATTGAGTCAATCAAGGCGGGAGTGGTAGCATCGCTAGCGGTGGCGATCGGGTTCGCGGGTGCATCTTTGATCAATCGCCTAATTTTGGCAACTCGATTTGAGCCATTGGCAGATCTACAAACTTCTGCGGATGGAATTGGTTTTTTATTGAGTGGCGCGATCGCGGTGATTGCAGGCGTGTTGTTTGGCATCACCTACCGCTATGTGATTCGGCAAGACCAAAACTCACATCTCAAATCGGGTGTAGTTTTGGCGTTTGGGCTGGTGCGCGGGTTGGCGCAAATTGATGTGGGCGTGATGACGCAGGGCGTTTTGTTGCCGTTTGTGGTGATGGCGCTAGAGAGCATTTTGCTGTTTGCGATCGCTCGTGTGGTGCTCGATCGGACGATGAGCAACGGCTGGGTCAGACCTTTCAAGTCCTGAGCAGATGGTTATCGTCTGATTGTGGAATCTGCTCTGCTGGTTCCGTCAAAGTTATCTTCGCGACTCAACGCACAACTGTACTTACTCCCTCACTGTCATTTTACCGAAATGGGGGGCTAGGGAACTTCAGGGAGTCGCCGAGGGTGAAGAAGTAGCAGACGAGGCAGGAGGCGCACATCGCCCTAATTGAGAGGGCTTAAGGCTCAGATTTTGGGTGACAAACGGCACGATCGTCCGTTCTTCCTGCCAGCCAAAATCTCCTGGTTTGACGGTGTTAGACACTTTATTGCCAACCGGGAC
>JBBQYE010000137.1:0-8507 GCA_038208945.1 Leptolyngbyales cyanobacterium
GGAATTACGATCAATACTGCTCACGTCGAATATGAGACAGCTGAACGTCACTACGCTCACGTAGACTGTCCGGGTCACGCTGACTATGTGAAAAACATGATCACGGGTGCAGCTCAGATGGACGGTGGTATTCTCGTCGTATCTGCCGCTGACGGTCCGATGCCCCAAACTCGTGAGCACATTTTGTTAGCGAAACAGGTGGGTGTTCCTCATCTGGTGGTCTTCTTAAATAAGAAAGACATGGTAGATGACGAAGAACTTCTAGAACTCGTTGAGCTAGAGGTGCGTGAGCTTCTCAGTTCCTACGATTTTCCGGGCGATGACGTTCCGATCGTGGCAGGTTCTGCCCTGCAAGCGTTGGAATTCATGACTGCAAACCCCAAGGCGAAACGAGGTGAAAATGATTGGGTCGATGCGATCTACCAGCTCATGGACCATGTTGACGCTTACATTCCCACTCCTGAGCGGGAAGTAGACAAGCCTTTTCTAATGGCAGTGGAAGATGTCTTCTCGATTACGGGTCGTGGTACGGTTGCAACTGGGCGAATTGAACGCGGCACGGTCAAGGTTCAGGATGAGGTCGAGCTTGTGGGTATCAGAAACACCCAAAAGACGACCGTAACCGGGATTGAAATGTTCAAAAAGAGTCTCGATCAGGGGCTAGCGGGAGACAACGCTGGCATTCTGCTTCGCGGTCTCAAAAAAGAAGATATTGAGCGCGGCATGGTCATTGCCAAACCGGGTTCGATTACGCCTCATACTCAGTTTGAGTCTGAAGTGTACATTCTCAAGAAAGAAGAAGGCGGTCGTCACACGCCTTTCTTCCCTGGCTACCGTCCTCAGTTCTATGTGCGGACAACCGACGTGACTGGCACCATTAGCAACTTCACTTCTGACGATGGCAGTGAGGCTGAGATGGTTATGCCGGGCGATCGTATCAAGATGACTGTTGAGCTGATCAACCCGATCGCCATTGAGCAGGGAATGCGTTTCGCAATCCGTGAAGGTGGTCGAACGGTAGGTGCAGGAGTCGTCGCCAAGATTCTCAAATAGTTCCAACGAACTGTAGTAGGCTATCAGCGGTCAGCAATTTAGCAAAGCTGCTGATAGCTTCGATCTCTTGACGTAAGCGTTTAATTTAGAACCTAGACAATTTAAAGAGTTACCCATGGCAACGATTCAGCAGCAAAAAATTCGGATTCGTCTGAAGGCATTTGACCGCCGTCTTCTAGACACCTCTTGCGAGAAGATTGTAGAAACCGCCAATCGCACGAACGCTACAGCAGTTGGTCCAATTCCTCTCCCAACTCGTCGTCGCATCTATTGTTTGTTGCGCTCGCCTCACGTAGACAAAGACTCTCGTGAGCACTTTGAGACCCGCACTCATCACCGCATCATCGACATCTATCAGCCTTCGTCTAAAACGATCGATGCTTTGATGAAGCTCGACTTGCCAGCAGGGGTTGATATTGAAGTGAAGCTGTAAGCGCCCTTCACGCTACAAATCTGCATGGACTCAATGCAGGGATCATTTAGTTGTTTCCCTGCATTTTGCGTTGATGAACTTTATCTGAACCATCTCCCTGCATCGATTCCTATCTCTAAGATGGGCTAGAGTAAAGGGAGAAGCAGTCTTTTTAGTTAGCGAATAATGGCACCTTCATCGATCGCAGTCCGAGAACTTCCTCTCTTTCCCTTACCCGAAGTCGTTTTGTTTCCGGGCAGACCTCTGCCTCTGCACATTTTTGAGTTTCGCTATCGAATGATGATGAATACGATCCTTGAAAGCGATCGTCGCTTTGGCGTATTGATGTGGGATCAAGTGCAAGGTAAGCCTGCTCTGGTCGGTTGTTGTGCAGAAATTGTTCAGTTTCATCGACTGCCAGACGATCGCATGAAAGTTTGGACGTTAGGGCAACAACGATTTAGAGTTTTGGACTATGTTCGTGAAAAGCCCTATCGAGTCGGCTTGGTTGAATGGATTGAAGATAATCCTCCAACTCAGGATTTAAGACCGCTGTCGAATAATGTCAGCCAGTTATTGCAAGATGTAGTTCGTTTATCTGCCAAGCTAACTGGGCAAGAAATAGAGCTTCCTGAGACGATTCCAGATCTGCCGACTGAGTTGTCTTATTGGGTTGCTAGCAATCTCTATGGGGTAGCAGACGAGCAGCAGTCGCTCTTAGAAATGCAGGACACCGCAGCCCGTCTCGATCGTGAAGCAGAAATCTTGACTTCGACGCGCAACCATTTAGCAGCCCGTACCGTTCTCAAAGACACGCTGGGGGAGACCTCTGAGTAAGGCAGTTTTGCGGGGGTCAAGTCAGATTGGTAAAACGTCGTAACTGCCAAAAATCTTCAGGGTCTCTGTGTGGTTGGCTAACTCTGCTAATGCTGACTGCATTGAGTCGGCTCTAGCATCGGCTTCTAGATCGATGAAGAAGAAATACTCTCCTAGAGAGCGTTTGGTAGGGCGTGATTCAATGCGGCTCAGGTTAATATTGCGCTGTGCGAAGATCTGAAGGGGGGTCACTAATGCTCCTGGCTGATTTGCCCCAGTGCTAAAAGCTAGGGATGTGTAGGCTCCGCCCGGAGAAGACTCTAGCCCCAGCAGTAGAAACCGAGTGCAGTTGTCTGGATAGTCATTGATGGGACACGTCAAAATCGGTACGTGGTGTAACTGAGCAGCACGCTGGGACGAGATCGCCGCGATCGTCGAATCTCCATCTAAATATTGCAGCGCTTCGGTAGTGGAATTTAGCGCTATCGGCTGGGCTTTTGGCAAAAACTTGTCTAACCATTTCTGACACTGAGCTAGCGCTTGAGGGTGAGAATAGACGACTCGGATGGTGTCCCAGTCTTTAGCACGGGACAGTAAAGCGTGAAAAATTGGCATCACTAAAGCGCGCTGAATTTTCAAGCCATCTAGCTGCCAGAGATTGTCCAGCGTCATTGTGACACTGCCTTCGATCGAGTTCTCGATCGGCACGACTGCTAGCTGCACCTCGTTAGAAGCAACTGCCTCTAACGTCTGACCAATACTGGAATAAGGACACAGAATGGCATCTTGTCCTGTCTTCTGCTTGAGCCAGTCAAGACACGCGATCGCGGCGGCTTCGGTGTAAGTGCCAGGAGGTCCAAGGTGCGCGATCGAGATTGCCATTCCACTACTCTTTTTCTAAACAATTTTTTAATACTCCCCTAGAGCTACTTCAATGTATGAGAAGCTAGTTAGAATTACTTAATAACTACCTCTCATCCATTAAACCCCTACATCATTATCAATGGATATTCGGTTTGCCGCTTCTCAATCTGTTGAAATCATCGTTCCAGAACAGCCCGTTCCGATCGCCCACTATCTGCGTCAACCACAGCGAGTCGTGAATGCCCTCGCCGCTTCTAGTCGTATCGAATCGTTGAATGATGATCGGTTTCGTCTCACGATGCGCCCGTTGAGTTTTATGTCTCTTAGCATTCAGCCAACGGTAGACATGAAAGTGTGGGCAGATTCTAACGCAGCAATTAATGTGAAGTCGATCGCGTGTGAGATTCGCGGTGTTGAGTATATTAATCAACGCTTTTCTCTCAATCTCGTTGGGCAACTTTATCCAACTCAAGTTGGGCAAACGACCTACCTGAAGGGAAAAGCCGATCTAGACGTGCAGGTCGAGTTACCGCCGCCTTTTTGGATGACTCCTAAGTTCTTATTAGAGAGAACTGGAAATGGCTTGTTGTTGAGTGTCTTGAGCACCATTAAGCAAAGATTGCTACATCAACTCCTGCTCGATTATCGAAATTGGGCAACGAGTCAGTCAGAAACCGAAATGGCTCAAGGAGGGATTGTATTTCCAATTAATCATCCCGCATCTTAACTAAACAACTCCAGTTGAAGCAATGCCTTTTGAATGGGAGCATAGCTGCGACGATGAAGCGGAGTTACGCCGAGTTCCTCAATCGCTCTCAAATGTTCTTTCGTCCCGTAGCCAGCATTGCGCTCCCAGCCGTAGCCAGGATGCCGCTTTGCCAACCGTTTTAGAAAGCGATCGCGGCGTACTTTTGCGATAATCGAGGCACACGCGATCGCATACGAAGATGCGTCTCCGTCGATGATGGCGGTGTGTGCTCCAAGGTCCGCTGTCTTGATTTCGCGACCATCAATCAGGGCATGATCGATTGGCTGAACACAACGTAACGATCGTTGCATTGCTAGATAAGATGCTCTGAGCACGTTAAATTCTTCAATTTCTGCAACAGTCGCAATGCCGACTCCTACTGCTGTCGCTTGATGCAAGACTTGGGGGAAGAGACGATCGCGTTGGGCAGCAGACAGAAGCTTAGAATCTCGAACTCCTGCAATCATCAAGCAATGAGGAGGCAGCAATATGGCGGCGGCTACGATCGGACCGCACAAACTTCCGAGTCCTGCCTCGTCTACTCCCGCAATTCGCAGTTGTCCCTGCCTCCAAAAACTTTGCTCGACCTCTAAGCCCGGATTCTTAACCACACTCATGCCCAAACTATAGAGTTTAAACAAGAGAATCTGAGGTGTGGAATCTCAAATTCTCTTGTCAAAGATCTAATTCACTCCCCTGTGGTTGCAGAAGACCGACGACGACGACGACGAGTGACCATCGCCTCTTCCTCTGGTTCGGGAGCGGATTGTTCGCCTAAATCTGGTTCTGAAGGAACTTCTGCGACGGTAAAGCTAGGAGTCAAAAGAGGTTCAGGTTCAGCAACGACTCTAGCAGAAGGCTTCTTCCGAACTCTCAGGGCAATCGGTTCAGGGCTTGATGGAGGAGAATCTTCTACGTCTGGTGCAGGGTCTTCATTCTCAACCTTTGGAGTCTCTGTGGTCTCGACGGGTGGTGGTGGAGCCTGTCCCGGTAACATCACAAAGATATTTGCCGACTTCGGATTTTTCAATTCCTGAGTGGTGAGGACGATCGGGGAGATTCCCATCCACGCATACACGTCTTGCTCATCAGGAGTCATCTCAACATAGATCGATTCAGGCGGTTCAGCCGCAGGTTTAACGCCTCCACGTCGAGGAGCGCGACTGCGTTTGTCCTCGATTTGTCTTGCATCTGCCGACGCTGAGAATTCTTCTAAAACAGGAGCAACGGTTGGTTCAGGAAGAGGCTCCGATCGGGAAATGACCGGAGCAGCCACCGTAGTCGGAATGGGAGTATATCGAACGGGTTCTTCCCAGGGAGTCACCTTTGCAGTCACCCCTTCTCTAGCAGGCACCTCTTCTCGAGTAGTCGGACTGTCTACACGTTTCCGTCGCCGTCTATTTGCACCGCCTCGACTGCGCTCTTGATAGCTAGGATGATTGAGCAACTCTAAATCCTGATCGCTGCTATCGCCATCAGCGTCATCTCCTTCCCAAGATGAGTCGCTTGCAGCAGGAAGCTCTCGGCGGGGATCAGGGAGGCGACGGCTCTCGCGGTTTTCTCTTAAAGACACGGACGATCGCTCCAGGTTTTCCCCTTCATCATCGTGGGATTCTCCGGGCAAGTGAGCCAAAAGCCCCAATCCGCCACAGGTTGCACAGGGGCGACCAAATAGTTCGTATATATTTTTGCCCTGACGTTTGCGAGTCAGTTCGACCAGTCCTAATTCTGAAAGCTGAGAGATTTGCGGCTTCGATTTATCGGCGCGCAGAGCTTTGTTGAAGTGTTCTAGTACCTGCAACTGGTCGCGTCGGGCATCCATATCGATGAAGTCTACGATGATGACTCCTGCAATATTTCTCAGCCGCAGTTGACGGGCAATTTCGGTTGCCGCTTCGCAGTTTGTCCAAAGAACTGTTTCGCGGGCGGTCGCCGATCGGGTAAACGACCCAGAGTTTACGTCAATAACGGTGAGAGCTTCGGTGCGTTCGATGATAATATATCCGCCAGAAGGCAAGTCTACTCTGGGCTTGAGTGCTTCTCGAATCGCGGCATTTACCCGGAAATATTCTAAA
Source organism: Leptolyngbyales cyanobacterium (assembly GCA_038208945.1). Classification (GTDB taxonomy): domain Bacteria; phylum Cyanobacteriota; class Cyanobacteriia; order Leptolyngbyales; family Leptolyngbyaceae; genus Phormidesmis_A. The sequence continues at coordinate 5,969 of JBBQYE010000137.1, forward strand.
ATCGGCACCCGTTCGCGGTGATGATCGATCAGCACTCCTTGAGGAGACTTTCCTCCACCCCAGTTGACGAGTTGTTGTTTAACTCGTTTTAGCCCTGTGTGGGAGTCCACGACAATCCGATTTACGTCTGAGCTGTAGACATCCCGCAATACGCGTTGAATAAAGTCGTCGTCACGGTTCAGCAGGGCTGGGGCACGAGTAGAGCCAGCTTCCTGAAGAACAGACTCCCACTGGCGTTGCAGCGTTTCTAAATCTTCGATAATTGCCTCTTCGGGCATTCCTTCCGCTTCCGTGCGAATCACGATTCCCATGCCAGCAGGTTTGACCAGAATGGCTAAGGCGCGTAAGCGATTTCGTTCATTTTCACTGCGAATGCGCCGCGATAGATTAACGCCTCGACCATATGGCATTAGCACGAGATAGCGCCCAGGGAGCGAAACATTTCCAGTTAACCGAGGACCCTTGTTTCCAGTAGGTTCCTTCATCACCTGCACAAGCACTTTCTGTTGGGGAGCCAACAACTCAGTGATCGAACCTGCTGCTCGCTTCAGCCGCAAAGGACCTAAATCACTGACGTGAATGAAGCCATTTCGCTCTGAGTCGCCAATGTTGACGAAGGCAGCGTCTATCCCAGGAAGGACATTTTCGACAACTCCTAAGTAAATGTCGCTAACTTGGTGGCTTCCAGTAGCAACAATGATTTCTTGAATCTGATCTTCCGAAAAAACAGCAGCAATTCTATGCTGCTCAGCGATAACAATCTGCTTTGTCATTCAATTTCCTCAAAATTGGCGGCGGTGAGGGCATCGAAGTTCTTGCGCCTCTCGCTGTTTTCCTTAATTTTTGTGAGCTAAACCTTTAAAGCCACGTATACCTAGAAGCCACCGATGATTTGAGGTCTACAAACCCTCAACCTCAAGCCCGGAGCTTCTGTGTCAGACGAGTCAATACACAAGCTGTGATCTGTGGGGCAATTTAGTCCGTCACTAAACGAATTAAATCTCGCAACAAATCAACGATGAGCGGAAAGTCAAGCAAGAGTAAGCTGCGTCTGGCATCTAATGCAATTCGCCCGATGCAACCACGGGGAACTCTAGTCCACAACTGCCTCTGATGCAAAGCATTATAGCGTGTAGGCTCGACTCTGCTACCAAATTTAGAGAATTTACCGAGATTTGGCTGAAGTCTTCGCGAGTTAACGAAGGTTTAGATGACGAAAACGATCGTACATTTCAACGGCAAGACCTATTCAGTCACTCGTCAAAATCAGTTGACTTCGATGGATGTGAAGCAGCCTCAATTCTTGCTGTGAAGCCTGTTCTAGCAGGTAAACTACATGGTCAGGGCGCAGCAGAGTGCCATCATTGCGGCAACTGCCAATGTATCGAAGAACAGTTTGCAATTCATCGACTTCTATGACCGTTAGATCGAAGAGCCGATCGCGCAAGTTGATCGACTGCACCTTGCCCGATTTGGTCGTCTGCTCAAACCAGATTTCTGTTTTGATTTCGATTGCCTCAATCCACTCTTGCCACTGAGCCAGGGAAGTGACTTCAGCCGAATCAACACTAATCTGATACTCGGCTTTCTCTAGAAGTTGGGTGGAAGCGGGGGCACTGACCGCGACTGGTTCAACACTGTAAATCGGGATGTCGATCGGCAGTTTAGATGCCAGCTTCTCACGGAAAGTTTCGGGGTCGATCGCCTCTGTCAGTTCAAAATCCACAATCTCGCCTGAACTGGTGGTTCCCAAGGGCAAAGCATTGGCGGACACAATTCGAGGGGCGGGGTGAAATCCGCCTGTAAACGTGATGGGAAGGGACGCACGACGCACAGCACGATCGAACAGTCGCATCAAATCGAGATGGCTGATCAATGCCATTTCACCCACTTTGCCAAACCGAACTCTGAGTCGCTGCGATCGCTGTTGATTTGGTTCAAAGTGCCCCGCAAATTGAGGAATGGGCAGCGGTGGCACCACGACATTGTGTCCAAAATCAACGCCGCACACGCCGCAATGAGAGCATCCTTCAAACGAGCAGTCAGGGACGATCGCGGCTTCTAGTGCTCGCTGCAAGTCAGATTTGAGCCACTGTTTATCAATGCCAGTGTCAATGTGATCCCATGGCAACGCATCGTCCAGAGGAGAACGAGGGTTTGATGGATCTCCCTGCTCGCCTTCATCCTTTTCAAAGACGTTCCATTCACCGCTCTCAACTTTGCGATATTTCCAGGTTAAGTCTGACTCATCGATCGCCTGCGTCCAGGCAGAAAAGGCTTTGTCGAGGCTTTCCCACCAGGCATCCATTCCTGCACCAAGCTCCCAGGCACGACGGACGACGGATGACAAGCGACGATCGCCGCGACCTACAAAGTCCTCCATTGCTGAAATACGGACATCGGTGAAGTTAACTTTTAAGCCTCGTACTCCATAGAGAGCTTCTTTTAAAAGGGCTTGTTTGCGCTTAAATTCGGTCGTCGAAACCGAGTGCCACTGAAAAGGAGTGTGAGGTTTAGGGGTGAAATTAGAAATCGTGAC
>JBBQYE010000138.1:0-8404 GCA_038208945.1 Leptolyngbyales cyanobacterium
AATTCTATCCCGATCGTCTGAAAAATCCCGGCAAAGATGGGAATCAGAAAGATGGACATCGCCATAAAAATGATGAGTGCGAGAGAACCCACCACGACAGGGTAAGTCATCGCTGACTTAATCTGGTTCTGTAAGCGGGCAACATCTTCTAGTAGTTTAGCGAGACGATCTAATACCTCATCTAGCACCCCGCCCACCTCGCCAGCCTGCACCATGCTGGTATAAAGCCCATCAAAACATTGAGGATGTTTACGCATAGCTTCAGAAAGGTTGGTGCCCTGCTGAACATCGGAGCTAATTTCCATCAGCGCTTTCTTGAGCTTTGGGTTTGTGCATTGGTCAGCAAGCACACCCAGACCGCGAACCATGGCTACACCCGCATTCACTAGAACCGCAAACTGACGCGAGAAGACTGCTTTGTCCTTAACGGATACCTGAGCGGTCGCAGTTTTAAACTTCCCAAGGTCAATGATGTTATTGGGGTCAAAGCTTTCACTTTGTTTTAGTTCTTGGACGAAGAACCCCTGGTCTCGAAGGGTCGATCGCGCATCTCCGAGAGAGTCAGCGACCAGTTTTTCTTTCTTGGCATTTCCTTTAGAATCTCGGACACGGGCGACATAGGTAGGCATGGCTCAGAATCTAAATAAAGAGTGAAGCGCTGATTTGCAAACTGTAAGCCAGATTCTGTGCAGTCAGAAGAACGATGATCAGCCTCCTGCACTTGGCAATGAGAGAAACCGACAAGCAAAACTTCTTTAACGTTTGGCTCCCCCTGCGACGGCGGGCGTTCCCCCAATGAGTCTTTGAAGCTCGTCTGGTCGCGAGGTCTTAGACATTGCTGCTTCAAAAGTAATCTGTCCAGCTTTATACAGATCCGCCAGCACCTTTTCCAGTGTTTGCATCCCTAGTTTTCCTCCGGTCTGAATCGCAGAATAGATTTGAGCGGTTTTGCCTTCCCGAATCAGGTTAGAGATTGCGGGAGTAATGACCATGAGTTCTTGCGCCATGATTCGTCCATATTCGCCAGGTTTAGGACTTTTCTTGGGCACTAATGTTTGACTAAACACCGCCACCAAAGAGTTAGATAGCTGCACTCTGACTTGGGTTTGACGTTCAGCCGGGAACACGTCAATCATTCGATCGACCGTCTGAGAAGCCGAGCTGGTGTGTAGGGTTCCAAAGACCAAGTGACCCGTTTCAGCCGCAGAGATGGCAAGCGAAATCGTCTCTAAGTCACGCATCTCACCGACGAGAATGATATCGGGATCTTCCCGCAAAGCTGCCTTGAGCGCATTCGCAAAGCTTTTAGTATCTTCACCGAGTTGACGTTGGTGAACCAGGCTCTTAACAGGCTCGTAGACAAACTCGATCGGGTCTTCAATGGTTAGAATATGCTCGGCTCGTGTGCGGTTGATCAAATCGACCATCGCAGCAAGCGTCGTCGTCTTACCAGAACCCGTCGGACCTGTGACCAAAATCAAGCCTCTAGGCTTTTCTGACATTTCTCGCACGACATCGGGAAGTCCGAGTTTTTCAAAGTTGGGGATTTTAGAACTCAGTGCTCGCAAACAAGCTGCATAGGTGCCCCGATCTTTGTAGACGTTGACCCGGAAGCGTGCCAGACCTCGCACCCCGTAGGAGCAGTCTAGCTCCCAGTTTTGCTCTAGGTTCTTGCGCTGGGTGTTATTCAACATGCTGAAGATGAGGCGCTGACATTCTTCAGCATTGAGCACCTGATCGCCAATGGGCTGGAGGTGTCCACTAATCCGAAAGTAGGGAGGCAACCCGGCGGTTAGGTGCAAGTCAGACCCTCCCATCTCAATGAGTTGCTCCATCAGGTCTTCAATCATCAACTCCATGCGGTTTGCTCCTTAGGTATGTGGGGATGGATTTTTAAGTCAGTTTTTGGAATTTAGTCTACCCAGCGATCGCCTCCGTGCCAGCACAGAATCTGTGAATCGCGATCGGCTAGTCACTATTCCTGAAATCGTGAGGTCGTGCAGTAAGGGCAATCTAACCACTCTTGCTGCATCTCTGCCCCACAGCATCGGCAGGTCAGCGAACTCTTGCGTTTAGCCCGAAGTTCTGCCTCCAGTCCAGTATCTGTAAAGGTGACTCGTTCGATTTCCTCAAAGGTCGTCAGACCAGTACGCACCAAGTTCAAGCTGTAGGCAAGTAACGTCTGCATTCCTTCTTCAACAGCGGTTTCTTTGATCCGTTCGGTGGGTGCCCCCTCGGTGATCAAGGCTTGAATCCGTTCGGTGACTTTCATGACCTCATAGACTCCCAAGCGCCCTTTATAGCCGCCGCCGCCGCACTTCTGACACAAGGTTCCGCTAGCTCGTGCCTGCTGAATCTCTTGGAGTTGCAGCGTGTTGGCTCTAAACAGCGTCAGTTGAGAATCGCCAGAACTCGATAAGCCAAATCGCGCCAGTTCCTCTGTGGTTGGCGTGTAGGGCTGGCGACACTCATCGCACACGCGCCGGACGAGACGTTGTGCGACGACACCCAGCAGCGCACCTGAGATCATAAAGGGTTCAACCCCCATTTCATCGAGTCGGGCGATCGCGCCTGCCGCGTCATTGGTGTGCAGAGTGGTTAAAACCAGGTGTCCGGTTAAGGCAGCCTCGATCGCGGTCTTCGCCGTTTCGCGGTCACGGGTTTCACCCACGAGAATTACATCGGGATCTTGCCGCAAAAAGGCTCGGAGGACGGCTGCAAAGTCCATTCCTTTTTCACGGAGAACCTGAACCTGAGTCAAACCAGGAAGCGAATACTCGATCGGGTCTTCTACTGTACTGATATTTACACCCGGATCGTTCCGTTCAGCCAAGGCAGAATAAAGAGTGGTGGTTTTGCCAGAGCCTGTTGGACCCGTCACTAGAAGCAACCCAAAAGGACGGCTGACCATCTCTTGAACCGTTTCGAGTGAGACTTGATCCGTAATCAGCTTATTTAACCCCAACTGCGTTACAGCATTATCGAGAATCCGTAGAACAACTTTTTCGCCGTAGCGACTCGGAAGCGTACTGACTCGGAAATCCACCTTACGACCGTCGTAAATTCGGCGAATTCGACCATCTTGAGGAACTCGTCGCTCTGCAATATCTAGTAGCGCAATAATTTTGAAGCGGGCTGTGACGGCTGGAATGACCTTCTTGGGAAAGGGGGCATCAAACGCTTCTTGCAGCACGCCATCTTTCCGAAAGCGGACTCGCAGCACTTCTTCCTGTGGCTCAACGTGAATATCTGACACGCCCATTTGCAGCGCTTTGATCAAGATTTTGTTGACCAGAGCAATGATGGGTGCAGCTTCTGCATCAGAGGCATCAAGATCGACTTCAGAAGCGTCATCGTCGAGACTTTCTCCCAAAGACTCTAGCCCTTCAAGTTCAGACTTGACATCGACTTTCGACTGTTGCTCTACCTGCTTCTGGAGTTCTAACGCGTTGTCACGGTGTTGTGACATCAAGCGCTGATAGTCTTCTAATGTGATGACCAACCGCTGGAGGCTCAAGCCTTTCGGGCGTAAGATTCGGTTCAAATCGTCTTGGGCAGCCAGGTTATCGGGGTCAACCATTGCCACTAGAACGAAAGGCGGTTGTGCATCGCTTTGGGCAAGCGGTAACAACTTATAGAGCTTACAGGTCTCAATCGGAATCAACGTCTCAATCAGTTGACTCATTTGATTTGCCGAGATTTGGCTAATTTCTGGGTCGAGTGACTCTACCCCATAAAGAATCTTCAGTTCAAACAGTTGCTGCTTCTTATATTGACGAAGGAGATCTGGCGGCAGCGGCAGCCCCTTGATTCTCTCTAAGGCAGTCGCTAGAGATTCGCCTGATCTGCGGCTCTCAGCCAGTGCTTGGCTTAACTGCTCGTTATCGACAAAGCCAGACTGAATCAGCTTGTTTCCAAACGGAGAAAAATGATTTTGGACAATTAAAGCGCGGCGCTGAGAAGAAGAGTTAGTCATAGCTGATGAATGAAGATCCCCTTATAAAAGATTCCCAAAAGACTTAAGAAAGACGCATTACGCATTTCATCAGGACGATCTCGGTGCGTGCCGTTGATTCAAACGCTTCATCTATTCCTAGAAACCTTTGATGTCAACTCGGTGAAACCTACAGTAGCGGCAACTCTAACAGGGAACGATCAAAATACAGAAGATGGTACCGATGATAGCTGGTGTAGATGGCTCTCGGCAGAGTTTTTTGCGACTATTTTTAGATAATCTTTTTTGAGTCTTCACACCCCTCAAACTCAGCTCTAGCTAACCTATCTATTTCTTCTAATGAAATTCGGTCAAGATGCTCTCATCAGGATATGATGCTTTACGTTTGGTAGGTCGCAGAAACCTAGCATCCTGGAGCCGATTAGATAGGATGAAGGCAGAAGCCTTAGCCAAGGCGATCGTTGAAAAGGGGATTAAGTGCACAATGATTGAAGAAAATCAGCTAGAAGAAACTCAAGCCTCAGCAACCTCTTCTGAAGGGGTACCCGTGTCAGACCCTGAGACGACTGCTCAAGGTTCTGAGATAGAGCCAGGAGTCGAAGGTGCTCTGCCTGAAAATACGGTGGAAGACGACACTGATTATGAAGCCGCCTTTATGGATCTGCGGGCAACCTTTGCCGCAAAGGAGCGAGAACTAGAGGTTCTTAAAGCGCAAGTAGAAGACCGCAATAACCAATACGTGAGAATTGCGGCAGATTTCGAGAATTTTCGTAGACGAACTCAGAAAGAAAAAGAAGACTTAGAGCAGCAAATTAAGTGCTCGACGATCAACGAGCTGCTGCCCGTGGTTGATAACTTTGAGCGGGCACGATCGCAGATCAAACCCCAAACCGATGGAGAAATGAACATTCACAAGAGCTATCAGAGTGTTTACAAACAACTGGTCGATTGTCTGAAGCGAGTTGGAGTGGCTCCGATGCGATCGGAAGGGAAAGAGTTTGACCCCAACCTTCATGAAGCTGTCATGAGGGAAGCCACTAACGAACATCCAGAAGGTACGGTAATCGAAGAACTTGTGCGGGGATATATGCTGGGCGATCGCGTTTTAAGACACGCGATGGTCAAGGTTGCAGCACCACCAGAAGAGGGGGCAGAGTCTACATCGTTAGAAACGGCTGAATGATCCCCACATCAAGAGTTTGTAGGTTTATTGCCGTTAAATGAAAGCCCGTGCTACGCTCAAAACCAATTCACTCAGGGCTTGCAGTTTGCTCGATTTGCGGCGAGAACGTTACAAACATTTTGAGATAGGGAATCATTCGGATTAAGCAACCGAATAGGTGAATACTTTCGTAGATCACTACGCAAATTCCACACATTGGCTGCATAAATCTATCAAATCTGCATTCATCTCGCATAATCTTCATCGGCGCTAGCTATGGGAAAAGTCATTGGTATCGACTTAGGCACGACCAACAGTTGCGTTGCTGTCTTAGAAGGCGGTCAGCCTGTTGTCATTTCTAACTCTGAAGGTGGAAGAACGACCCCCAGCATGGTTGGCTTTGGCAAGGCGGGCGATCGTCTGGTGGGGCAACTAGCCAAACGTCAATCCGTCACAAATGCTGAAAACACGATCTTCAGCATCAAACGCTTTATCGGTCGCCGTTGGGATGACACCCAGACAGAGCGCGCTCGCGTTCCTTATAACTGCGCCAAGGGTAAAGACAATACGGTTGATGTGCAAATTCAAGAGCGTAACTACACGCCACCGCGAGAGCGCAACTATACGCCGCAAGAGATTTCAGCGATCATTCTTCAAAAGCTTAAGCAAGATGCTGAAAACTATTTAGGAGAAACAGTGACGCAGGCGGTGATCACTGTCCCTGCTTACTTTAGTGACGCTCAACGCCAAGCGACCAAAGATGCAGGGACGATCGCTGGACTTGAAGTTCTGCGAATTATCAACGAGCCGACGGCTGCTGCCCTTGCCTACGGATTAGATCGACCCGATCAAGAACAATGCGTTCTAGTCTTTGATTTAGGAGGTGGCACATTCGACGTGTCAATTCTTCAGCTAGGAGACGGAGTATTTGAAGTCAAGTCAACCTCCGGAAATAACCATCTCGGCGGCGATGACTTTGACGACTGCATCGTTCAATGGATGATGAAGGCATTCCGGCAGCAAGAAACCATTGACCTATCCATTGACAAAATGGCGCTGCAAAGGCTGCGAGAAGCAGCAGAAAAAGCCAAAATCGAGCTGTCTGGTACGCTCAACACGACAATTAACCTGCCGTTTATTACCGCTGATGACACAGGGCCCAAGCATCTAGAGATGGAGTTGACGCGTGCCAAGTTTGAAGAACTCGCCAGTGCCCTGACCCAGAGCACGATCGAGCCGATGGAACAGGCACTCAAAGATGCAGAACTGACCATTGATGGCATCGATCGTATCATTCTAGTCGGCGGCTCTACTCGCATTCCGGCAGTTCAAGAGGCGCTGCGTAAATTTTTCAACGGGAAAGCGCCCGATCGTTCTGTCAATCCAGATGAAGCGGTGGCGCTAGGGGCAGCTATTCAAGCAGGAGTCTTGGGTGGAGAAGTGCAGGACTTATTGCTGCTTGATGTAGCACCGCTCTCGTTGGGACTCGAAACATTAGGTGAAGTCTTTACCAGAGTCATTGAGCGCAACACTACGATTCCAACGAGTAAAACGCAAGTTTTCTCCACAGCTACTGACGGGCAGACCTCTGTTGAGATTCACGTCCTTCAGGGTGAACGGGCAATGGCAAAAGATAATAAGAGTCTCGGTAAATTCCAGCTAACCGGAATTCCGCCAGCCCCACGAGGAGTCCCTCAGGTTGAAGTGGCATTCGATATTGATGCCAACGGGATTCTCAAAGTCTCTGCCCGCGACAAAGGGACGAATCGCGAACAGAGTATTGAGATTTCCAATACAGGCGGCTTGAGCGGCAGCGAAATCGAGCGGATGAAACAAGAGGCAGAGGTCTTTGCCGAAGAAGATAGTCGGCGGAAATACCGCGTCGAGCTGAGAAACAAAGCAGACGGCTTGTTTTCCAGCTATGAATCGACGATGCGAGACAATGGCGAATTTATCAGCGACAGCCTCAAAGAGCAGGCAAACGAGAAAGTTGATGAACTCAAGAACGCGATCGCGAACTCAAAAATCAGCATTGAAGATCTGACTCAAAAAGTAGACGCGCTGCAACAAATCTTGTTTGCGATCGGAGCGGCTGTTTATGGGGGTCTAAACCAAGACCGCGAAGACTCAGGTGAACCGTCAAGCAATGGTGCTTCTAAAAAGCCTTCTCCCAACAGTGATTTCGATTTCGACAACGATGCAACTATGCCAGCAAATTTTGAGAATGATGCTACGATCGCTGCTGATTATGAAGCGGTGGATTAAGCAGACGGATTAAAATATCCGCTCAGAGTTTTCGCAGTTCGCCAATGCTCCTAATCTCATCCGTTCGCTAGATTTCTTATATAAATGCTAGATTTAGGTCTGAAGCCGTGGTTTTGACTCAGCCAAAATCGCGGTTTATAAGAAGTCTGAGAACCTAGCCCCTCTACCCCTGACACAGCGTTCTATGGCTCGTGACTATTATGAAATTCTAGGTGTCGCTCGCGAAGCAGACAAAGAAGAAATTAAGCAAGCCTATCGTCGTTTAGCGCGCAAATATCATCCCGATGTCAATAGCGAGACGGGAGCCGAAGAGCGGTTTAAAGAAATTAACCTGGCTTATGAGGTGCTTTCAGAACCAGAAACCCGTGCTCGATACGATCGCTTTGGTGAGGCAGGAGTCGGCTCGGCAGCAGGTGCGGGCGGGTTTCAAGACATGGGCGATATGGGAGGCTTTGCAGACATTTTTGAAAGCTTCTTTAGCGGCTTTTCGGGAAGCGCTCCTGGCGGTCAGCAAACTGCTCGTCGTCGAGGCGGTCCGGTTCGAGGCGATGACCTGCGGCTAGACCTCAAGCTAGATTTTCGAGAAGCGGTTTTTGGCGGCGAAAAAGAGATTCGGATTAGCCATTTAGAGACCTGCACCAACTGTAGCGGTTCAGGTGCAAAGCCTGGAACACGTCCGCACACCTGCTCAACATGTTCTGGAGCAGGTCAAGTTCGTCGCGCCACGCGCACGCCGTTTGGTAGCTTTACTCAAGTTTCTGTTTGCCCAACCTGTAATGGAACGGGACAGGTGGTTGAGGAAAAGTGTGAAGTTTGCGGCGGCGATGGGCAGCGCCAAGAAACCAAGAAACTCAAAATTACGATTCCTGCGGGGGTCGATAACGGCACTCGCCTGCGGGTTTCGCAAGAGGGGGATGCGGGACAGCGAAACGGTCCTGCTGGCGATCTGTACGTCTATCTGTTTATCAACGAAGATGCTGAATTTCAGCGAGAGGGCATCAACATTCTGTCTGAGATTGAAG
>JBBQYE010000139.1:0-8330 GCA_038208945.1 Leptolyngbyales cyanobacterium
ATCATCACTTGTCTACGCTCATAGCAGATGCCAACTTTTTTGAGCAATATAATGTTCACCTCAAGGGCTACGATGCCCCGACTCCCACTCATGCCTGCTCTTTTGGAGACCTCGATACTTTCTTGCAAACTAAACACGAAAGTGTGGATGAAACGTAAATGAGGGGTTAGCCCGATCGAGCCTCGCCTCTAGAAGTCGATGAGACGTTTGTAGCACTGAGATGATAGGCTCTAATAAAAGCTGTGTAGAGAGCCTGCTCGATCTGAATGGGAGGGAATTAACTATGAAACATTTAGTCCGCTTTGTTGTTACCTTGAGCTTGATTATTAGCTGTTTAAGTTGGTTAGGGTCGTCTCAAACTGCTTTAGCCGCTAATTTCAGCGCTCTCGGTCTTGCTTCACCTCCGACTGTTTTGTTGGCAGAAGAGACAACCGGGTCGCTTCGGAATGCCGTCGAAGATAAGATGGCGACAGCATTTGGTAAAAAGATTGACTTAAATAACACCAATTTGCGAGCTTTTCGGCAGTTTCCAGGAATGTATCCAACCTTGGCAAGCATCATTTTCAAGAATGCTCCCTATGAAACGGTCGAAGATGTTCTAGACATTCCTGGGCTGACTGAGAAACAGAAAGAGACGCTTCAGTCAAATATGAAAAACTTTGTCACCAGCGAAGTTTCTAAAGAACTCACTGAAGGGAACGATCGCATCAACAACGGCATTTACCGCTAGATTCAAATCGCTTTAATCGATTCTCTTTGACTCACATTTGTGCTCGATCGCTCTCTGCACCATAGGTTTATCCAAGATGTTTTCTCTGGCTTGACCTACTCGCAGGGAGTCTTTTTATCGTTAGCTCACTATGACAGATTTCAGCTTAGCCGGGTCTGAAGGTCTTAATATTCCCGATCGCTTTGATGTCCTTGTGGTGGGTGCGGGTGCTGCCGGGTTATATACAGCGCTGTGTCTGCCCACTCATCTCTGCGTTGGGCTGATCACAAAAGATACCCTATCCCGATCTGCTAGTGACTGGGCACAGGGGGGAATCGCAGCGGTAGTTGACTCCCACGACTCAACAGCGTTGCACCTTGAAGACACCTTAAAAGCAGGAGCCGGACTGTGCGACTACGACGCAGTTAGATTTTTGGTTGAGAATGCCGCGACGTGCATTCATAATTTAGTGGAGATGGGGGTTGCGTTCGATCGCGACGGATCTAATCTCGCCCTCACTTTAGAGGCGGCTCATTCTCGTCGGCGAGTTCTTCATGCGGCTGATACGACGGGTCGCGCTGTTGTAACCACTCTGACAGAACAGGTTCTCAGCCGCAAAAATATTCAGATTCTTTCTCAGACCTTTGTGCTGGATCTATGGCTCGATTCCCAAAATCAGCGCTGTCAGGGAGTCAGTCTGATTTATCAAGGGCAAGTTAATTGGATTCGGGCGGGAGCCGTTGTTTTGGCGACTGGGGGCGGCGGACAGGTGTTTGCTCAAACGACCAATCCTGCTGTCAGCACGGGGGATGGGGTGGCGATCGCCCATCGAGCCGGAGCGACTCTACGAGATTTAGAATTTGTGCAGTTTCACCCCACGGCTCTGACAAAAGCAGGTGCGCCTCGATTTTTGATCAGCGAAGCGGTGCGCGGGGAAGGGGCACATTTAGTCGATCGACACGGACATCGCTTTGCCTTTGACTATCACCCCGATGGAGAGCTTGCGCCTAGAGATGTCGTGAGTCGGGCGATCTTCAATCATCTGCAAAAAACAGAGGCAGATCCGGCGATCGCCAACGTTTGGCTAGATTTGCGTCCCATTCCTGTGGAAACCATTCGGCATCGCTTTCCCAATATCATTCAAGTCTGTCAACACTGGGGCATCAATGTCTTTCAAGAGCCGATCCCGGTTGCTCCGGCTGCCCATTATTGGATGGGAGGAGTGGAAACAGACATCCTGAATCAGACGAGCATTTTAGGGCTATATGCAGTGGGCGAAACTGCCAGTACAGGCGTTCACGGGGCCAATCGACTCGCCAGCAATTCTTTACTAGAATGTTTGGTGTTTGGGGCGCAACTGGCATATCTCAAAATAGAGAGTGAGCCACCCAAACGTGAGGAAGCATTGGACACTCCAGATACATTCTATTTCCTAGAGCCTTTTGAATTAGATAAGATTCAAACGCTTCGTGCAGAATTGCCTAAACTGATTTGGCAAAGTGCAGGAATTTGCCGCGAGGAAATGACGTTAGACAAGGCGATCGCGCAAGTTCAAGTCTGGCGGCAAGAATTTTTTCAACTCTCGCTCAGTCAAGCCCTGATCAATCGCGCTCCTTTCAAGACGATCCGGTTTGCTGCTGACGCAGATCCTTCCTTAAAGGCGTGGGGAGAATTGTATAACTTGCTAGATGTTGCCGATCTGATTCTCAAAAGTGCCCAGTTCCGGACCGAGAGTCGGGGAGGGCACTATCGATCGGACTATCCCCAACCTTCTCCTGATTGGCAGATTCATACTGTGGTGGAGGGCGATCGCTGGGATACCACTCCTGTAAAAGTCTGACTTATAGATATTTCTGAACGACTTCCCACCCCGTCAGCGACACGAGAATAAACGCTACACAGAGTAAAGCATTTACACCAATGTGAAGGGGACGCGCCCACGGACGATCGGGGCTAATCTGTACCGCACTCCAAGCCGAGATCAGCACCAGTTCCACGACACCAATTCCGATCGTTAGATGGATTGAATGTCCCAAACTGCCATAGTGACCCAACGTGCCCACGATACCGATCGCCAACAGCAGCAGCACCAGCAGCGACATTGCGGCACCGCTCCAAAAATGCAGCGGACGCACCCAATCTAACCGCTGCCCGCTTTGAGATCGTCCTGCGACCATGCTTACTCCAGTCACGGCTTGCACGAGATAAGCTACGATCGCCAAACCCATTGACCACGCCGCAATTTTCCAGAGCCAGATAAAAGAGGGCAAATTCAAGGTTTTAAGTCCTGCACGTTACCTCTCTATCTTCCTCAAAAAAGTCAGAAATTGATTGGATTATCGGTCTGAATTCGATCGATTCAGTCTACAGAGGTTAAAACCGTCAGCCTCGGCTCGCTCACTTGAGGTTCGTCTCCGGTCAGGGTTGCTTCGTTTCTTTGCTCTAACTCTTGCTCAGGAGTCGGTTTTCTCACAGTTGCCGCTTCTTCTGGAACACTAAGACTAGAACACGCGATCGTATCGGATAGGATAGCACTCGCCATCATGCCAGTATGAATCTCAAGATGGGCATCTGAGAGTGCCTCAAAAAGCAACCGTTGACCCGGAAAGACAACGCGCTCAAAATACCAGTTAGGGATGTTTGTAATTCGAGCGATCTGAATCTGGTTGGTTGCGTTGACATAGCAGCAAAGAAGGCGATCGCTGCTCTCAGATGGGATGGGATCAAAGACCTGAGCCATAAGTCTAATGGGGTACTCCGACCTTAGAGGTGGTTATTAAAGAAACCCTAACACCCTGCGATCCCTGGTAACTGTAAACACCATTACCAACTGCCTCTCTCATAACTAATTCTTTCTTGAGGTAAAGCGACGTTAGGAATTTTCTCTTAACGATTACCTAAACAGAGGCAGCACTGGGGATCGCTCAGCCAGCCTGATCCTTTGAAATCCTTAGAAGTTTAAGCTCAGACCATGCAGAAGATGAGCGTCGGTGGTATCGTAAAGTTATATGAAAATAGTTTTCAGAATCTTCGTAAGAGTTTTGCCTTAAACCTACCTTCCCAGCAAGTGCCACTCAGAGATCATCCTTAAAAACGCGGAGTGGAGCCTTGAGAAGCACGTTTCCCTTCCATTGACCCTCTTTCACTCAATTCGGCTAAAACACCCTTTCTCAGTAGCTTAACTGCAATGGAAAATCGGATTCTTTACGTTCGCCTTCCCTGTAACCCCATCTTTCCGATCGGTGTGGTTTATCTAGCTGATCATATTCATAAGCAGTTCCCTGACGTTGAGCAGAAGATTTTCGATCTGGGTACGGTTCCTCCGCTAGACTTCAATGCTGCCTTAGATGAATGTGTTGACGAGTTTAAACCAACTCTATTAGTGTTCTCTTGGCGCGATATTCAAATTTATGCCCCCGTTGATGGACGAGGTGGAAACCCTCTACAGCACACCTTTGAGTTCTTTTACTCTTTAAATCCTTTAGTCAAAGCGAGAGGGGCAGTCGGCTTACTGCGAATTGCCTCTGGCTATTACGGTGAGCTTTGGCGGAACATCAACCTGATTAAACGAGGAGTTAGTCGGGCTAAACAGCATAATCCGGGCGCTCGTGTGGTTGTGGGCGGCGGTGCGGTCAGCGTGTTCTATGAGCAAATCGGCAAGAGCTTACCCAAGGGTTCAATTGTTTCGGTCGGTGAAGGCGAATCGCTGTTAGAGAAGATGATGCGAGGGCAAGATTTTCAAGACGAGCGATGTTATGTCGTGGGCGAAACCAAGCCGCGCGATCGCTTGGTTCACGAAGTTCCCGCCAACATTGAGAAGACTGCCTGCAACTACAATTACATTCAAACGATCTGGACTGAGTTTGAATATTATTTTCAGTCACGAGACTTTTATGTGGGCGTGCAAACCAAGCGGGGATGTCCTCACAACTGCTGTTACTGCATCTACACCGTGATCGAAGGCAAGCAGGTGCGGATCAATCCGGCTCACGAAGTTGTGGCTGAGATGCGACAACTATACGATCGCGGCATTCGCAATTTTTGGTTTACCGACGCGCAACTCATCCCGGCTCGTAAATATATGGATGACGTGATCGAGCTACTTCAAAAAGTTCTCGATGCGGGCATGAAAGACATTCATTGGGCAGCCTACATTCGGGCAGACAATCTGACTCCCAAACTGTGCGATTTGATGGTCAAGACTGGAATGAACTACTTTGAGATTGGCATCACGAGCGGATCGCAAGAGTTAGTCCGTAAAATGAGAATGGGCTATAACCTGAGAACCGTCTTAGAGAACTGTCGGGACTTAAAAGCCGCCGGGTTTAAGTCTCTGGTTTCAGTCAACTATTCGTTTAACGTGATTGATGAGAGTCATGACACGATTCGTCAAACGATCGCCTATCACCGAGAGCTAGAGAAGATCTTCGGTGCAGATAAAGTAGAACCCGCTATCTTCTTTATCGGACTTCAGCCCCATACTCACTTAGAAGAATATGCGTTTAAGAACAATATTCTCAAGCCAGGATATGACCCAATGAACATCACGCCCTGGTCAATCCGCAAGCTTTTCTGGAACCCTGAACCCCTCGGCTCCTTCTTTGGCGAAGTGTGCCTTCAGGCATGGAAGCGAAACCCCAACGATTTTGGGCGAGAAGTGATGAATATTCTAGAGGCAAGACTGGGACGAGCCGAGCTAGAGGAAGCGCTCTCTGCCCCGATCGAACCCAAACAGCAAGCACTGGCAGGTGTTGGAGTAGGAAAGTGATGTTAGAAGGTTCAATTCTGCACGAGTTGGGAGTTTCCCATGAAACAGGAGACGATGGGAAGCGTCCTCTTAATTTCGGTGTTTACTACAAAAATACGCTGGTTTCTCTGTGTCACGCCCTAGAGGATTGCATTCTCACTTGCAGCAGCGCTCCTCTCGTTGTGACGGCGTTTCAAAGAGGTAAGTGGTATCTCCAAGAAGCCGATCGCTACTCAGAGTTAGCCGACTACTCTCAGCAAGTCGTGCTGATGGCATCCCATGATGCAGGTTTTGCCGAGCATCCGACTAGCCAGAAACCAAACGTCTCCCTCGTTGAGCTTGAACCGACCGATCCCGTCGCTCAAGAGTGGCACCTGATGATTTTGGCTCCTACCTATACCGCAATGGTGCTGTGTCAAGAGCTTTCGGTTGCTGACTATGGAGTTGGTGGAGTTCCCGCAGAAGACTTAGAGCGAAAGTTCTATGGGTTTTGGACGTTTGAATCGGGCTTAGTTCGAGAAACCGTCGAGTTGGCGATCGCCCACATCGGACGCTACAATCCAGAGCTTCAGCAGCAACTTACCGCTAGAGTCGAAGCGATCGCAGCAGAAGCACAGACCGCCGACCGAGATGATATCTACACCGCCGTCTCGCGGGTCATGGAATACTTACAAACGGGTCAGGCTGATCTGAACCAGCAGCCAGAGTATGGGTCTGCTCCACAGCGTCACCAATCTCTCGACAACAATCTGGTTTCTAATGAGCTACAAGCCTTCTTGCGACTAGCACAACTCATCGATCAAACCGATCTCAGCAACCCAATGGCAGCCGCAGAGGTTGCCACTTTATCAGAAGCGATGGGTCAATTGCTTGATCTTCCTAGCTGGCAGTTAAATCGCCTTCGTCTCGCTAGTTTGCTGCATCGACTTGCCTTCTTGCAGAGATCGGACAGCGTTCTGAGCGCCAGCAGCTTTGCCCGCTACTCCGACGATGAGACGGATGTACCGCCTAGCTGCCCGATCGTTCCAGGAGCGCAAATTCTTCGCACCATGCAGCGCCTGAAAGCGATCGCTACCATCATCAACCACCAGTCTGAGCGATGGGATGGTCACGGACAACCCGCTGGGCTTTCAGGAGACGATATTCCTTTAGAGTCACGAATTTTGGCGCTTGTCGTCGAGTTTCAGCAGCACCTAGCCGACTTGCGAAACCGTTCTAAAGCTGAACCCGATTCTGAAGCTGACTTTATGAAAGCATTAGAGGCGTGTCAAGACGAACAGGGCGATCGCTTCGACCCAAAACTGGTGGATGCTCTGGCGCTACTAGCAGCGGGAATGCAGCAGGGCTTAAGTCTGTCGATCAGTCTTCCCAAAATCGCGGCGGGTATGTGGCTATTAGATTCTCACTCAGATGAAGACCTTCTCAATCTGATTGAGCCATCTCAGCAAGCGGGTCGTTTGGTAACAGAGCAGGTTTAGCACAATGGATGTTCAAGCAGTTCGATCGGGCAACCTTAAACTTTCAGCAGGTGCTGATTTGCAGGACGAAGATCTGTCTCAGGCGGATCTGAGCGGCATGAATTTGGCAGGGGCTAAACTCGCGGGGGCTGATCTAACGGGTGCCAAGCTCGCGGGGGCATCTTTAGACGGCGCGAATTTAATTGGTAGTCAGTTGGTTGGGGCTGATCTTCGAGCAAATCTGACGGGTGCTAATCTGATGCAGGCTGATCTGACCGAAGCGGATTTGCGAGGCAGCAACTTGAGAGGTGCCAACCTGATGCGCGCCCGGCTAACTCGCGCTGCACTCACCGGGGCGTTTTTGAGTGGTGCAAACTTAATGGGTGTCAGCTTTCAGGGGGTTGACCTGCGCGGAGCGGATCTGCGTGGTGCAAATCTGAGTGGTGCCAATCTCCACGGGGCAAACTTGAGTCAAGCAGACCTACAGGGCGCACTGCTCTCAGAAGCAAATCTAGAAGAAGCAGACCTGCAAGGCGCAAATCTAGCAGGCGCGAATTTGGCAGGTGCAAATCTACTGTGTGCAGACTTGCAAAATACAAACTTGGATGGAGTGAATTTTGTTGGGGCTTGCCTTGTCGGAACGCATTTAGATGAGCCAACTAAGCCTCTGGAAAAGCAGTAGAACGTGACGCTGCAAATCTCATTCCTAGCGCGATCGCTCCCAACGCAGCTATCCCCGTCAAACTCGCTAACGGATTACCACTAATTCCGGTTAACCAGTCAGGCACTTGATTTGAATACTGAATCAGTTGCCCCACGTTGACAATGTAATAACCCCACACTAACCCACCGTGTAGCCCGATCGAGAGTCCCAATCTGCCCCGACTGGCGCGCTTTGCCAACACCAACGCCAAACCTAAAAGGATAAGTGCGGGAACTTGTGCGATGGATCTGGGAGCGTGCAGCAAAGCGTAGACGATCGCGCAAATCCACATCGCTTTTTTTGAACTGTAATCTCGCTGCAACTCATTCAGCAGCCAGCCTCGAAACAAAAGCTCCTCAGCGAAGCCGAATCCTAGACCTGTCAGCGAACCTTCTAAAATTATGCGAGGCAGAGACGGCTGATGAGGTAGCCAGATGACCCAACCAAAAATGCCTTGAACAGTAAACATTAACAGGAGGCTAGTTAGTCCGATCGCCAGCCCCGTCAGTAAATTAATGCCATTTCTGCGGGTTCTAACCAGACCGTATCGTTTGAGTAAATCTGGCTGGTCATAAACATACCGTCCCCATAAGCGCACTAAGACGATGAACTCTGCGTAGAGCAAAACCAGAGTGACGATCGAAGCCGTATTTGCGTCGTGAACGAGCCAATTGGTTAGCCCAACAAGCGGTATCCATATCAGCAAAAGTAGCA
>JBBQYE010000140.1:0-8328 GCA_038208945.1 Leptolyngbyales cyanobacterium
CTTCAGCATCGGCGGAACGTTGGGCACATAAAACCAGTCGGGTGCCTCAGCTCCTTTTTCAGGAGGCTCGGTCAATCGCCAATAAATGCCGCAATCTTGACCGATGCAATACTGTCCGTCGGGGTGAAGTCTCTGCAACACTGGGCGAATTGAGTCAGTCAAGAGGCTACTTTGAGGATGTTCTTGAAAGTTTTTCACAAAGGTGCCGTCTGACTCTGGAAGCTGAGTGTGGTCAGGGAGCGTCTTGAGCGTAAACGCAGATTGGGTTGCCGTCATAGAAATGCCCTTCACCGTTGGGAGCTTGAGTCTATTGTATTGACTTTAGGGGCGGAACTGATGACCTATTTCAGCAGCAAATAATAAAGCTGTCCGGTGGCGTTGACAAGTCCTGCCCGATCGCCCGCTTCCTGCCCAGTGCCCATAAAAATATCGACGCGACCCGATCCAATAATCGCCCCGCCCGTATCTTGATCCAGCACAAATCGGCTGACGGGACGCGGTTCTAGTAATTTGTTTGCATTCAGAATCGGCAGTTGAGTTTGAATCAGCGCGATCGCTCCCGGTGGCATTAACGATTTATCCGTGGCGATCGAGCGTTCTGCTGTCACCGGAACGCCTAAACTCCCCATCGCCGGGGCACCTTGAGTGTTTTGAAAGAAGACAAACCGTCGATTGCGAGGCAAATAAACATCCAATTCGTCGGGATGCTGCCGGAAATATTGCACCACATTGGGAAGGTTCAACGCTTCGAGGCGGAGTTTGCCATCTTTGACCAATTCTCGCCCAATGCCTGTGTAGGGTTGATTGGTGTGTCCGGCAACGCCAATCGACATCACGGTGCCATCGGTGAGTTGCAGTCGAGCCGAGCCTTGCACCTGCACGAGAAACGCTTCTAATCGATCGGGCAACCACACCAATTCCAATCCTCGCAGCAATCCTTTATTCGCTTGCAAACCGTCTTTGCCTTCTAGCTCAAGGCGCGTGGGGTGAGGCGTTTTCAATTTAGCGAGATCGGGCGATCTATAGAGCGGATATCGGTAGTCTGCGGTGCGAACCCGACTCGCTTTATGGACTGGCTCAAAATAACCTGTGAATGACACCGTTCCCTGATTGTCTTTGCCCGTGGATTGGTAGAAGACAAATTCTCGCCCGATCGCTGTCTGCAAATCCTGAGCAGAGCGAGACGTGAAGACGAGTTGCCTAAATCGTCTGAGACTGCGATCGACGCGATCGCGCGTGACTCCTTTCACTGGATAGTTCTGGTAAGCCCGAACCGCTTGAGCCGTTTGCAAATAGCGTAAGCTGTGGTCGATTGCTATCAGCAACGCTTGACGATCGCTAGAACGTTCCCACAGTCGGTCGTCAAGGGCGTTGGGCGGCTGAGTTGCGGGTTTGAGCGGAATCGTCGGAACCGCGATCATCGGAGTGACCGACGCTGATGGAGTGGGCAACGATCGAGCCGGATTGACCCACACTCCAGATATCTCCAACGTCACCAGCGCCAAAAAACGAGGGATTCCAGCGATTCGTAAGTTTCTCATTCTATCCAACTCAACTCAGCTAGAAGCGGGACGATCTCAAAACTCCTAAGTTCCTTCAGTCTCAATAGCGATCGACGCTTCCCGAATAGACTGGCTCAACGCGAATTCCCAACACTTTAGAAGGACGCACCACCATATATTCCCCTTGAATATTCTTAATGGGAACGCTGATAAAATCACTAGAAGCCGCCTTGGGCACAAGTTCGCCGCTATACCACTTTTGAAAATCTTGAATCGTGGCAAACCGCACTTCTTCGCGATGCCCACCTTCTAGCAAGAGATGGACAGCAAACTCACTCGGAGTTCTAGGCATAGGGGTTTATCTCCAACATGACGACCCTATTATGGTCTGGAAGTGGCTTGAAATAACGTCAGCGTGAGGAATTATTGCCGCAGAACTACGCTAAATGGGTTTGCACGATCGCCACCAATTTCTCTGTCCAATAACTGACTAACGCCTCGGTTTCAGCTTCGACCATGACGCGAATCACAGGCTCCGTTCCAGATGCCCGGACAAGAATGCGCCCCTGATCGCCCATGTCTGCTTCTGCTTGCGCGATCGCCGTTTGCACCGCATCGCACGATTGCCAGTTGAGCCGACGATCGCGATCCTCAACCCGCACGTTTTTCAAAAGCTGCGGATAAGTCTGAAAGCTCTGGTCAACCAATTCCGCCAAGGTGCAGCCCGATCGTTGAACCAGGCAAGCCAAATGCAAAGCAGTCAACAAGCCGTCTCCACTGACGCTGTAAGAAGGACAGAGAATATGCCCTGACTGTTCGCCGCCAAGCTGGGCACCGTGTCGAATCATTTCTGCATGAACATATTGATCGCCAACCGCCGCCCGAATCAGTTGACCGCCTTGCTTATTCCAGGCGCGCTCAAAGCCCAGATTTGACATCACCGTAGAGACGATCGTGTTTCCAGGCAGTTGTCCCGATCGAAGAAGCTGCTGTCCCCAAAGATAGAGAATGTAATCGCCATCAACGGTTCTGCCCTGACTGTCAACCGCAAGGACGCGATCGGCATCACCATCAAAGGCAAACCCGATCTCTGCCGAGTGGTCTTGCACCGCCGCTTTGAGTAACCCCAAATGGGTTGAGCCGCAGTTGACGTTGATCTGGCTGCCATCGGGTCGATCGTGCAGACAAATCGTCTCGGCCCCCAGCGCTTGAAAGACCTCGGCAGAGAGTCGCGTCGCCGATCCCCACGCCAAATCCAAGACGACTCGCATTCCTGCCAACGGCTGCGATGTTTGACCCGTTAGCGGAGCTTGCAGCGCCCCAATGTAGTGGCTTACCAAGTCCGATCGGTGATAGTGCTGCCCCCACTGATTGCCTGAAACTGTCGAAATAAATTCTGTTTGACCCCGCAGTGCCGCTTCGATCTGCTGCTGTAGTGCCGTTGCTAGCTTCGTGCCATCGGAGTTAAAAAACTTGATGCCGTTGTCTTCGGGCGGATTGTGACTCGCAGAGATCATGATGCCCCCGATCGCGCCGCAGTGATGAGTCAAGTGAGCCACCATCGGAGTCGGACACAGCCCCAGATCCCACACGTCTAACCCGGCTGCGGTCAAACCCGCTGATAGCGCCATCGCCAACATATTGCTAGAATTGCGGGAATCTTGACCCAAAATAACGGGCGCGATCGTCGAAGACGCTGACTTCAAAACCTGTCCTGCCCAATATCCAATCTGAAGCGCTAAGGGAGCCGTCAACACCTCTCCCGCCTGACCGCGAATTCCGTCAGTGCCAAACAGTGCTGAATTGGGAAGCACGATCGTGCCCCACCTTAGAGCACCAGAAGTCAAGGGACTGATGAGTTGAGTCCTTACGGGCGATGAAACCATAGCTGAATCCTGCTCCTCACACTTGTTACTGGGAGAATACCACTTCTCCCGACAAAGACACTCACACCCCTACCGACGACAATAAAGCCTGAAATTCTCCCCAAGAGATCCCTTTTTGAATGTAGTGGGGATCATTGGGATTGTAAGGGCTTTCTAGCCGATCGATCGACAGAACCCTTGCCCGATCGCACACTACAGGCACATCTGGATCAAACGCAGTCGGATTCATCAACGAGCTAGAAAACCCCTTAAAAATCGCTACTTCATCGGGTTGCCCGTCTGTCTCGATCGCAACCAGCAAAACCTCGTTCGGGCGTTTAAGCGTGTACTGTTCTAACCGTCGCCCCAGAGAATCAGCCATAGATCATGATCCGAATTAGATATCTTAGTTGCCCATCGCCGATCGCTTGCGCTTACCGACTTTAAAGAAGACAAAATAGCCGAAGTAGAGCGTGTAGACAATCAGCCCAGCGATCCCCAAAAATCCTAGAAACCAGGGCTGAGTTGAGCTGTGGAAATATTCTCGATAGAGCCAGGCTGGCTCTAACCAAGTCCGACAGACCGCATCGCTTTGAATCTCAGCACTCGTTTGCAAAGCGCATTTCAACACGGGCAGTTGTGCCAAAACGCCCAGCCCACAATAAATTGAGACTGCCCAACGCCAAGAAGTCATCGTCAATTTCAACGGGCTTGCAAGCTGCTCCCGAATTTCTTCATTCAAATCAGCCCAGTACCAGAGTGAGACTGGGATGAGAACGCGAGCGAACCAGCCAGCAAAAAACGCGATCGGCAATGCCCCAATCAATAGATAGATGGTAATCGCCAACAGGCTTGCAACTCGCCAATAGATGGTCAGCAATCGCTGCATCGCATCTGCCTTCTGCACAAATGCCCAGAGCAGCAGCGTCAGAGGCACGATGACCAGAAAAAGAATCGCGAGTCGATAATCAGCCCAAACAAACGGGGAAAACCAGGGGACATCTTGCATAGTAAGAGTTCGCAGTGAGTGAAGCGCATATCGCAACACGCCTAGCTTAAACCATAAAAAACAAGCAACTAGACTACCACAAAGGGAAATCTTCATTGCTTGTCCAATGATTCTAGACGATGGATTCAAAATCGACCCGATCGTGTTTTAGTTGTCGTAAACTCTGCACTCTAGCGCGTCAGGGTTGTCGTCGCAGAACTGCTCTAAAGAGTTTTTGGGCTTAGCCTGAAGTTGGTGAGAACGCTCTGCTTGAAGCTCTTCAACGACATCCCATGCAGCCGCGCACTTAGGATCTTTGCCGTCAATGCCGCAGATCTCGCGGGCATTGTCACGTTCTTGTTCAATCTGCTTTTCGATTTCGCTCATGATTATAATTTCGTCCTTTCGTTGAACGGATATACTGAAACAGGTCGCTCAAAGAGTTTGAGAGAGTAGGTGGTACAGGTCAGGTCTTTGGAGTGCCGCTCACCTGATATCGCTAAAGCAGTGATATTGGCGATCGCAGGTCTGTTTCTCGATCGAGAGTAATCTCTTAAGATTCAGCTATCTGCAATGATTGCAACACTTTTTAGCCTGAGAGCACTCACGATTATGGATGTTTCAATATTTTAACCTGCTTTCAAACCAGAGTCGCGTTCGGAAAACCCAGCAAACGATTAAGGGAGGCTCGATTAGAAAACTTATGCCACGATCTCATTGGGTGCGCTTTTGCTCTCAGGCTGATTGTTCCAGTCCACGCACAGGTTGAGTAAACTAGGAATACACGATCGTCTCCACCTGTTAATTAATGGTTCCTGGCAACCGGAGAAATTTTATGACAGAACCAACCCCTGACTCAATGAAGTGGGTTTGTGCCCTCTCAACGCGCCCTTCGCTTGAAGCAGCCGTGATAGAAGTGATTGAGCAAGCGCAAACATTATTAGAGACTCCTGCTGATTTGGGGTTTGTGTTCATCTCCTCTGCGTTTGCCAGTGAATTTTCTCGGCTGCTTCCCTTGCTGAGAGATAAACTGCCAGATATTCCGCTGATTGGTTGCAGTGGAGGCGGTATCGTCGGCGTGTCTCAGCGGGGCAAGGTGCGTGAAATCGAAGGAGAACCTGCTCTCAGCTTGACGTTGGCAGCGCTTCCAGGGGTGAAGATTAAGACTTTTCATCTAACGGCTGAAGAGTTGCCGGATCTAGACAGTGCGCCGGATGCGTGGGTCGAGTTGATCGGGGTGCCGATCGCCGATCAGCCTCACTTTGTCGTTTTAGCTGATCCCTTCTCTGCCAAAGTCAACGATCTGCTGCAAGGGCTAGACTATGCCTATGCCGGGGCTTCTAAAGTCGGTGGGTTGGCAAGCTCTGATCGCATGGGCGGCACAACTGCGCTGTTTTGCAATGATCGCTCTTACCGAGAAGGATCGGTTGGGGTGGCGCTCAGTGGCAATCTTGTCATGGACACGATCGTCGCTCAGGGATGTCGTCCGATCGGACAACCCTATTGGGTGACTGAAGGCGAACGGAATATTGTGCTGGGCTTGCAAGAGCGCGACAGTTTAGAAGAAAGCTCGGCATCTAGCCGCAAGGTTGTCACTCAGCGCACCCCATTAGAGATTTTGCGAGAAGTGATCGACACTCTGAGCGAAGACGATCGGGATTTAGCACAACATTCTCTGTTTGTCGGAGTGGCGCAAAATGAGTTTAAGCAAGGGTTAGAGCAAGGCGACTTCTTGATTCGCAATCTGCTGGGCGTTGATCCACGCGTGGGCGCGATCGCGATCGGCGATCGCATCCGTCCGGGGCAGCGCATCCAGTTTCACCTGCGCGATGCCCAAACCTCTGCCGAAGATTTAGAAGTCTTGCTGCAACGCTATCAAACCGAGACCGACGCAAAATCATCAGCGATCGGTGCTTTAATGTTTTCCTGCATGGGGCGCGGCGAAGAGCTGTATGGCGAACCCAATTTCGACACTCAGATGTTTGCTCAATATCTCGATCGGGTTCCGGTGAGCGGCTTCTTTGGCAGCGGTGAAATCGGTCCGGTTGGCAACACAACGTTTTTGCACGGCTACACATCGGTGTTTGGCATTGTGAAAGAAAAAGATTAATTTGAGTTTTTCACCCTTTCCGGGAGGTTCGTTTGGCTATTGTTCGGGTGCGTGAGCACGTCAATCCCTTGAGTCGAAAGTATCAAACTCCCGCAGAGTCGCCTGACTGGGAAAAAATCTATGCCGACTTGACGCTGCCTCTGCACCTAGATATCGGCTGCGGACGGGGACGGTTTTTGCTTAAAATGGCACAGCTTCAGCCAGAGTGGAATTTCTTGGGATTGGAGATTCGAGAGCCGTTGGTTGATCAGTCGATCGAGTTTCGCGATCAGTTGGGGTTGCAAAATCTCCACTATTTGTTCTGCAATGTTAATAACTCGCTGCCTGCTCTGCTTGCGCCGCTAAAACCGGGGACGCTGCAACAGGTGACGGTTCAGTTTCCTGACCCGTGGTTTAAGCGTAAACATCAAAAACGACGCGTTGTGCAGCCCGAAGTCGTCGAAGAATTAGCACTCCATTTAAGCAATGGTGGTCGGGTGTTTGTCCAATCTGATATCGAAGAAGTGGCGATCGAGATGGTCGATCGCTTTGCTGCCCATCCTGCGTTTCACCGTCAAGACTGTGATTGGTTGACTGATAACCCGATGCCCATCCCCACTGAGCGAGAAGCCTCGACGCTGGAGCGAGGGGAACCTGTTTATCGAGCCGTGTTTTATAAACACAGAGACTAAGCGATGCGATCGCTCTACCGTCCACGATCGCTCCTGCATGATTGGCTCAAGCGCGATCGCCCCTCTCAACCAAGATCATTTTCGTCGATCTTATTGACTATGGGAGAACCTACACCTGTCAGGAATTGAAAAACATGTTGCTGAAAATCTTGGAGATTATTCCACGCTGCATGGAACTTCCCAAAATTGGGACTTGTGAATGAGCAGACTGCTCCACCACCGAATTTAGGAGGCTCAAAACCTAAAATTTCCCTTTGATGGGGAAGTTGATACCAGTCTTTTTCCTGTGGCATCCAAACTACTCGTACCCAGCGAAAATAACCCGATTCATCTTTCCTGACTTCATCATCAAGCATTTCCACAACATGGGTGACTCTAGCCTGTTGGTTCAAGATCATCAAGTCATCTTTGGAGGCTAATCTTGGACCCTTGCTAGTCAGTAACCAAAATAGCTCAAACACGCGACTTTCAACTGAACCGCCTATTTCTTCAATGTCTTTAAGGGTATAAGCCCAATCACCATCAGAACGACGCACGTTTTTAATGTAAAGGAGCTTTGAGGAATCGCATTCATCAAGCTCTTTATGGGTAACTTTTGGCGGGGGCGGCGGTGTTGGTGTCGGTGGATCGATAATTATGGGTTTTCCAAGCAATTCCTGCTCAATTACTTCCGCATCTTCAATTTTCAGGGCGAGGTGCTTACGATAATCTATGAGATCTTCATGAGTTTCGTCACTTAAGGTTGTCTCCTCCTGCAAACAATCCTGAAGCGTGGTTCGATAATCTTGTAGTTTACGTTGATACTCGTGATAGGGCTTCAGCACTTCAGCTTCGATAGCCTCTGCTTCCTCAGCTGAGATACCAAAGTCTCGACGGAGAGACTTTAACAGTCGTTTAGCTGGGATAGTAAATCGACCCGTAGCAGATTTTCGTTCTGCTTCCTTACGATATTTCAGTCTGGGGTCATCTTTGGGTGACTTTGCTAACAGAATCTTGTAGCCTTCCTTCACCGGATAGAACTGTGGTGTCATAGCTGGGGCAGCTTCTTTCACTTTGCTGTTGGCATAGTCATGAAGTTCTTCGACCGAAATAAACCCATCATCATCCTGATCGGCTCCACCCGTCCGAATGCCTTCTACCAGATAGTGAGTGTAAACCGAGAGGTCAAAGCCTTCTCGCGTCAGAGCAAATT
>JBBQYE010000141.1:0-8298 GCA_038208945.1 Leptolyngbyales cyanobacterium
GATCTGCTAAATCTGATAAGTTAGCTTGAGATCACTCAAAGTAAGACAACGGTAAATCATGACTGTCTGCGAATTTAGAGCAGGTCTAGAAGGCGTTCCAGTAACCCAGTCCAGCATCAGCTTCGTGGACGGGCAACACGGAATTTTAGAATATCGGGGCATCCCCATCCATGAACTTGCAGAGAAAAGCACCTTTTTGGAAACAGACTATCTGCTGATCTGGAACGAATTGCCCACCAAAGAAGAGCTAGAAGCCTTCAAAAATGAGATCCGATATCATCGAAGGCTTAAATATCGCCTTCGAGACATGATGAAGTGCTTTCCTGAAAGCGGTCATCCGATGGATGCGCTTCAGGCATGTGCGGCGGCACTGGGTTTGTTTTATTCTCGTCGCGCTTTAGATGACCCGGCTTATATTCGAGCGGCTGTTGTCAGACTTTTGGCAAAAATTCCGACGATGGTGGCTGCCTTTCAACTGATGCGAAAGGGCAACGATCCCGTTCAGCCGCGCGATGATTTGAACTATGCCGCCAACTTTCTCTATATGCTCAACGAGAAAGAACCTGACCCCCTAGCCGCCAAGATCTTTGAAGTGTGTCTGGTGCTTCATGCCGAACACACGATTAATGCCTCTACTTTCTCGGCAATGGTGACGGCTTCTACGTTGACCGATCCCTATGCTGTCATCGCCTCTGCGGTCGGGACTTTGGCAGGTCCACTTCACGGAGGAGCCAGCGAAGAGGTGATTGAAATGCTTGACCAGATCGGCTCGGTTGAGAATGTTCGTCCCTATCTCGACGATCGGCTTCAGCGCAAAGAGAGAATCATGGGGTTTGGGCATCGAGTCTATAAGGTGAAAGACCCTAGAGCAATCATCCTGCAAGGGCTGGCGGAACAACTGTTTGAGAAATTTGGGCACGACAAATATTACGACATCGCCACCGAGTTAGAGCGTGCGGTTGAAGAAAAGCTCGGTGGCAAGGGCATCTATCCCAACGTTGATTTCTATTCAGGCTTGGTTTATCTCAAACTAGGAATTCCTACCGATCTGTTTACGCCCGTGTTTGCGATTTCTCGCGTCGCTGGCTGGCTGGCTCACTTGAAGGAACAACTCAACGAAAACCGCATCTTCCGACCGACGCAGATCTACACAGGGTTGCATTCAGCCCCTTACGTTGCGATCGACGATCGCTAAAACTTCAGATAGAGGGTGTCACCCCTCTTGCCCGATCGTTAATCTCTTGCAACGATAGTCAAGTGACGATTTTCAGGAACTCCAGCCTCCAAGACTCTTGCTCTTGGGGGCTTCTTTCATGGAACCCAAAATCGACCGCCCTCCGCCTGACGATTCATAAAAGTGAATGCAGACGATTGGATAGTTTGATGGTCGAAAGGGCTATAAATTCAATACTTTGGTGCGGTTCTGATCCATTTGGAAAGATATACTGATAGGCGTTAAGGTCGTCAAAAACTTCGTCTCTAAGATTTAAGTGAACGGCGACTGACCAATGACTTGACGCAAGTTGGGAAACATGAACCCAGGAATCGACCTTCAAGGAAATTTTATTGAATCTGTCAAAGGTTTTGGCATCCCACCTGGGGCTGCGAGAGCACTTTGGTTGCCGTTGCCGATGCTGATCGTGCTGGTGGCAGCAACGGTAAGCGTTTTAGTCGTGGTTTGGCTAGAGCGAAAAATCTCTGCCGCTGCCCAACAGCGAATCGGTCCAGAATTTATTGGTCCGTTGGGCATTTTGGCTCCTCTGGCAGACGGGCTAAAGCTAGTCTTTAAAGAAGATACTACGCCGTCTAAAGCAGACGCGCTCCTGTTTACGCTGGGTCCGGCGATCGTGGTGATTCCCGTTTTTCTGTCCTACCTAATCATCCCCTTTGGGCAGAATCTGATCGTTTCTGACGTAGGAATGGGCGTGTTTTTGTGGATCGCGTTGTCTAGCGTCGTTCCGATCGGGCTGTTGATGTCGGGTTATGCCTCTAACAACAAATATTCGCTATTAGGTGGGTTACGAGCCGCTGCACAATCGATCAGCTATGAATTGCCACTGGCGCTGTCGGTGTTGGCGGTCGTCATGATGTCTAACTCGCTCAGCACGGTCGATATCGTCCAACAGCAGGCAGGCTACGGCATTCTCGGCTGGAATATTTGGCGGCAGCCCGTCGGGTTTCTAATCTTTTGGATTGCCGCACTGGCAGAATGTGAGCGCATTCCCTTTGACTTACCAGAAGCCGAAGAAGAACTCGTCGCAGGCTATCAGACCGAATATTCTGGGATGAAGTTTGCCCTCTTCTATCTGGGTTCCTACGTCAACTTGACGCTATCTGCGCTGCTGTTTGCGGTGCTCTATCTGGGCGGCTGGGAATTTCCGGTGGACGTGGGCACGATCGCCAACCTGATTGGCGTAAGCGAGAATACTCCCTGGCTGCAAGTTGTCACCGCTACGCTCGGCATTGGCATGACGCTGCTCAAAGCCTATTTTCTGATCTTCCTTGCTATCCTGTTGCGCTGGACGGTGCCCCGCGTGCGGATCGACCAATTGCTAGACTTAGGGTGGAAGTTTCTCTTACCCGTTTCGCTTGTCAATTTGCTGCTCACGGCGGGTCTAAAATTGGCATTCCCAATCGCGTTTGGCGGCTGACCCTACTCTCATTTTTTGGAGAACACGAATGCTCAAGTTTCTTAAGCAAGTGGGCGACTATACCAAAGAGGCGTTCCAGGCGGGTAAATATATCGGTCAAGGGCTGTCTGTCACCTTTGATCACATGCGCCGTCGCCCGATCACCGTTCAATATCCCTACGAAAAGCTGATTCTGTCAGAGCGGTTTCGAGGGCGGATTCACTTCGAGTTTGATAAGTGCATTTCCTGCGAAGTCTGTGTGCGAGTCTGCCCGATTAACCTGCCTGTGGTCGATTGGGAATTCAACAAAGAAAGCAAGAAAAAGCAGCTCAAGCACTACAGTATCGACTTTGGAGTCTGCATTTTTTGCGGTAACTGCGTCGAATATTGTCCGACAAACTGTTTGTCGATGACCGAAGAATATGAGATGTCAACCTACGATCGCCACGAGTTAAACTACGACAGCGTGGCGCTGGGTCGTCTGCCTTATAAAGTGACTCAAGACCCAATGGTGACTCCTTTGCGAGAGTTTGCTTACCTGCCCAAAGGTGTTTTTGATCCCCACGATTTACCTGCGGGGTCTCGTCGGGCTGGGCTGCGTCCAGAAGAGATTTTAGACAAAGAAGCCAAAAAATAGGGGTTTGTGCGACGTGTGTATCGCGTCGAATTGAGCCGCGTCCATACCACAAGGAGTTAAGAGTGTGAATTTAGCGGAAGGAGTTCAAATCGTCTCATTGGGGGTGCTGGCATTGATGATGCTGGGGTCTGCACTGGGAGTCGTGCTGTTAAAGAACATCGTCTACTCAGCGTTTTTGCTGGGCGGCGTATTTATCAGCATCGCTGGGCTGTATTTATTGTTGAACGCCGACTTTGTGGCGTTTGCTCAAGTCTTAATCTACGTGGGAGCGGTCAACGTTCTGATTTTGTTTGCCATTATGTTGGTCAACAAGCGCGAAGATTTTAAGGTGGTGCCAAGAATCTGGATTCGTCAGGTGGCAACGGCAGCAGTGTGTTTTGGCATTTTTGCCCTACTGGGAACGATGGTGGTGACGACTCCTTGGGCGATTTCGACCGAGGTTGCTAGCGGAGATTCCTCGATCGTTCGCATCGGTCTGCACTTCTTCAGTGATTTCTTGTTGCCCTTTGAGCTGGCTTCGATTTTGCTGCTGATGGCACTGGTGGGCGCGATCGTGCTTGCCCGCCGCGAGTTTCTGCCAGAAGAGGATCTGACTCCTGGGGAAACCGAAGCGCTCACTTTGCCCGAACGTCCGCGTGAGCTGATCACCACAGGTCGTAGCGATAGCACCATTCAATAATCTGAGACTTATGCAACTCCAATACTTTTTGCTTATTGCTGCCGCGCTGTTTTGCATTGGCATTTATGGGTTGATCACAAGCCGAAATGCGGTGCGAGTGTTGATGTCGATCGAGCTAATGCTCAACGCGGTCAATTTAAATCTGATGGCGTTTTCTAACTATCTTGATCCGCAGACGATCAAAGGACAGATTTTCACCATTTTTGTGATCACGATCGCGGCGGCAGAAGCGGCGGTTGGGCTGGCGATCGTGCTTGCCATTTACCGCAACCGCGACACCGTGGATATGGAGCAGTTCAATTTGCTCAAATGGTAGTTTTTGGGTAAGCCAGAAAATTTAAAGGTTAAGGGCGCAAGCAGTTGCGCCTTTATTTTTTAAGGTGATTTTTGCAAGTTGCTTTTATGATGAGAAGCATTCAACTCTAATTTTCCTTCGTTAGCACACCTTCTCTAGTGTTGAATCTGCATCCATGTCTGAGATCTCTCCGCTTCACGATCGCTATTTAGAACTCATCGATCAGATTGTGCAACTCACGCTCAAGGGCAATATTCGCTCTAAAGAGCAGGTCTATCAGATGCTTTTGCAAGAAGCCGAACCGGGCACCGGAGAGGAGTTTGAGCAATGTCTGCGCGATCGCTTCACCACGACACAGAAACAGGCGGACAATCGCACCAATGAGGCAAAACAAGCGAGGGCGACTCGTTCGTTGAGGGCGTTGCAGACGATTCAGGGCGAATGGAATCGCTGGCAAACTCAAAATCGCTCACGAGAAGCGATCGTCACCGCGCTGCATCAGATCACTCAGGCAGAATCGGCGCAACGATTGCTGGCTTTTCTCAAATTCACTGACCCTAATCATCCCCAAAACCTCACGTCTGACCAGCTTAAACAGTTAGCCGCCACGCTGCGTCAGCAGTCGATTTCTGACACCGCTACAAAAGAAGACATGGGGCAGCTTGCGGAGGGCATTTCGCGCGGGCTAGATTCTTGGCGCAACCTCCAGGACCATTTGGTGAGTTGGATTTACGACCCTGATCAACTGGGGTTTGAAGGATCGTCAGGGCAGAACAACCCTTGGGCATCGTGGGCAAAGCAGCCGATCGGAGCGGTGCCAAAATCGCTGTTTCAAGCGCTCTATGAGCAGCAGTCTGGTAGCGACTGGGCGGCAAATCAGACTGAGATGACGCTGGCAGCTTGGGTCGAGCTGGCGATCGTGCTGCAAGCGATCGAGCATGGGCTGGTGAGTTGGGCAGAAAACTTGGTCTACAACTCTAAAGCCGGGGCGAAACTTTCGATTACGATTTTTCTGACGTTTGGCGTGATTTGGTCGCAGTTGGCAAATGGCTTTAGTCGATCGACCTCGCTAAATTCTCTCAACCGCGATCGCTATACAGAGGCTTCATTCCGCATCACGCTGCAAGGGCTACGAGTCTTTTCTCAGCGCGACTATTTTCCGCTCTATGGCACTGTGTTTGCTTCGTTTACAGGCGGCTATTTTCGCAATGCGATGAGCTATCTGAGTGAGCCGCTTAAACAGGCAGAGGGGACGCAAGAAAAAGCGCGAATTCTGACCTTGTTGGGGTCAGCGCAGCGAGTTCAAGGGACGCTTGATTTGGCAAAAGAGATGCACTCCGCTGCTAGAGAAATTGCTCAGGAGGCAGGCGATCGTCCCTGTGAAATTGCAAATTTAAACCATCTCAGCCGCATTGCCGTCACTGAAAAAGCCTATGCAGAAGCCATTAGCTATAGCCAACGAGCTTTGATTTTGAGTCGGCAGAGCGGCGATCGCATGGGAGAAGCGAATGCCCTGGCAAATTTGGGCTATGGCGAAGTCTTTCAGGCGCAACAGCTTGAATCGGCACCAGAGATTTACGAAGCGGCGATCTCATATCTCGAACAAGGGCTAGACCTTTCTGAAAAATTAGGCGATGGGCAAAGCAAAGCCCTTTGTTACACCAGTCTGGGAAGTGCTTATGTGATTCTGGGCGAACCGGAAAAAGCGCTGAAGTTTTTAGAGAGCGGCATCCGATTGTCTGAGTTTTCAGGCGATTTATACATTCAGGCGATCAATCTGGCTCACTTTGCTGAGGCATTCTATCAATTAGAGAATTACGAAAAGGCGGTTTTATCTGGTTCTCTGGCGATGTATAAACTTGAACAAATGGGTTCCAACGACTGGAAACAGACCGCAGGGCTGCTCACCATTTTGCAAGGGCGATTGGGAAACTCTTTTCAGACCGTGCTGCAAGGACAGCGCCCTCACATTCTTGAAGCGATCGGCGTAGATGGATATGATTATCTATCGGAGTTGCTCGATCGCTATCGAACATCAAGCTAGGATGAGCGCCCATCCCTAAAAATGAGTGCCACTTCAAGAAGAGTAACAATCCTTAGTTCAGTCTATTTCGTCCCTGTGATACTAAAGCTATGAGGTATTACAAGCTTAAGGGGGTGAACTCGATGAAATCATACTTACGTTGGTCAGTCGTGCCGACTGCAATCGTGGCTGTTCTTGCATTGGCAGGGCTTGCGTCTAGTCAAGCCGTGGCGATCGACCCAACTTCTTCAGCCGTGACGCTGAATGGCACATCTGGTGGATCGGTTAAAGATCCAGGCTGTGCAGGATTTATCGCCAGCAGCCCTAACCATACGATTCAAGTGACCGCAGATAGCAACCTTCGCTTCAAACTACAGGGTGCTGGTCAACCGACGCTGCTAATCAGTGGCGCGCAGGGGCAAACAGTCTGTGTGCAGGCAGATAGTTTGTCAGGCGGCAGAATTGAAATTCCGGGACGTTGGAGTAAAGGCAACTATTCTGTTTATGTCGGCGATCGTTCCCAGGGTCGCAATCCCTACACTCTATCGATTACTCCGAGATAGGAGCGAACCTTGGGCAGCTACTTTAGAACAAGGGGTTAAGCCCCTTGTTGCTTGAACCACAACCCAGCATCCTAATGGGATTTCGTAGGGTTATAAAATGTATGGGCAACAGATGAATTCTTTTGCTCGTACATTTGTTTGTAAACAATTCTCCGTTAGAGAGTAACCTCAACAGGCATCGTTTGCTGGACGCTGACCTAATTGATTGATGACCTTCACAAGGTCTTGAAGAGCCACGTCCTTCTTGCAAAAAGCATCTACCTTCGCGGTTTGAAGCATCACCTCAGTTTGAGGGTCTTCTAGGGACGAGTAAGCCAATATTTTGATATTTGGATGCTCACTTTTGATTTGGGTAGATGCACTCAACCCATCCATAATTGGCATCTGAAGGTCGATGACAATTACATCGGGCAAATGGCGATCTGCCATCTCGATCGCTTCTTGCCCATTGCTTGCCAACCCCACTAGCTCTAGCCCCGCTTGCCGCTGTAACGCAAGCTTGAGGCTTACACGAGTTAGTTCATGATCATCAACAACTAATACACGCAACACTTGACGCTCACAAGACAGCATTGATACCTGACGTAGACTCTTTAATACTTAGCGCCAGTGTAGCGGTTCCTACATTATTGCGTCCTCTATCGCAGGGATTAGCCAAGCTTATTAAGCGCAAATTATCGCCAGATTCAGGCAAAAATTTTACATCCAGTCTTTTAGTAGGGCTTGACGGCGAGGATGGCGCAGTTTTCTCATCGCCTTCGCTTGAATCTGTCGCACTCGCTCACGAGAAAGCTGATAGCGTTCACCAATCTCAGTCAACGTATAGTGCTGTCCATCGGTTAAGCCAAACCGCAGCTTGATGATTTCTCGCTCTCGATCGCTCAAATGGTCTAAGACCGAATTAAGGCGATCGCAGAGCAGGTTGTGATCGAGTGATTGATTAGGAGCTATATTGTCTGCGTCTTGAATGAGCTGCATTAGCTCAGTGTCTTCGTCACGCCCAACCCACGCATGAAGCGACAATGTGCGCTGGCTCACATCTAACACTTGTTCTAGCTTGTCTTCATCCATATCTAGCGCCCCAGCAAGTTCTTGCTTAGTAGGCTTCCGTCCAAAAGTTTGGGTGAGCGTTTGCCGCACTTTGCGAACTTGATTGAGTTTTTCGACCATGTGAACTGGGAGGCGAACCGTTCTTGACTGAGACGCGATCGCGCGGGTAATGCCTTGGCGAATCCACCAATATGCGTAGGTTGAGAATTTGTAGCCCCGCTCATAGTCAAACTTTTCGGCGGCTCTCATCAGCCCCATTGCGCCTTCTTGGATCAAATCTAGAAAGGGCACCCCACGATTTAGATATTTTTTAGCAATAGAAACGACTAAACGAAGGTTAGCGCGGACTAATTTGCGCTTTGCCTTCTCACCCTGAGCACCTCCTTTGGCGATCTCTCTAGCGAGTTCGATCTCTTGGGGT
>JBBQYE010000142.1:0-8115 GCA_038208945.1 Leptolyngbyales cyanobacterium
TCTCGTAGTCTGGAAAAGAATGACCACCGGAGAACCTTTAGATTTTAGATGACTTATTCAATCTAAAATCTAGACTCCCCAATCCACTCTTCTACTGCTATGGCGAATCTTACTCCCAGCTCCAGTTATAGTCTGACCATCCGCGTTGAAGTGCCCAACCGCCCTGGGATGTTGGCAAGTGTAATTCAAGCAATCTCTGCGATCGGCGGCAGCATCGGACAGATTGATCTCATCGAGCAAACCCGCGATGTGTCACTGCGGGAGATGGTCGTCGATGCTGCCAGCACCGGTCATGCGGATCAGATCGTGCAGTCGATCAAGTCTCTCCCTAATGTCAAAGTTTTGAGTGCCGACGATCGCACGTTTGCCCTGCATCAAGGCGGAAAAATCACGGTGCAAAGCAAGGTGCCGTTGAGCAGACAATCCGATTTGGCGATGGCATACACACCAGGAGTCGGTCGAGTTTGCATGGCGATCGCTGAAGATCCCGATCTCGTCTACGAGTTGACGGTGAAGGGAAATATGGTGGCGATCGTCACCGATGGCAGCGCCGTGTTGGGATTAGGCAATCTCGGACCTGAAGCTGCAATGCCCGTGATGGAAGGTAAAGCGATGCTGTTTAAAGAGTTTGGAGGCATTGATGCGTTTCCGATCTGTTTGGCAACGCAGGATACGGATGCGATCGTCGAAGCCGTGAAGATGTTAGCTCCTGTGTTTGGAGGCGTTAATTTAGAAGACATCGCCGCGCCGCGCTGTTTTGAGATTGAAACTCGTCTTCAGCAAGAACTCAACATTCCGATTTTTCACGATGATCAGCACGGAACGGCGATCGTCTCCTTGGCGGCGCTCTCGAATGCGTTGAAGCTGGTCAAAAAATCCATCAGCGACGTGCGAATTGTGATCAACGGGGCTGGGGCTGCCGGAGTCGCGATCGCGCGTCTGCTTCGCAAAGCGGGTGCCACTCAAATCTCACTGTGCGACTCTAAAGGAATTCTCTCGGTCGATCGGGCTGATTTAACCGATCAAAAGCGAGAGTTTGCGATTGAGATGAAAGGCAACCTGACCGATGCGATGAAAGACGCAGATGTGTTTCTAGGCGTGAGCGCGCCGGGAGTGGTCTCTCCTGAAATGGTGAAATCGATGGCAAAAGACCCGATCGTGTTTGCGATGGCAAATCCAGTTCCAGAGATTCAGCCAGAACTGGTGCGTGATGACGTAGCAGTGATGGCAACAGGTCGCAGTGATTATCCCAATCAAATCAATAATGTTTTAGCGTTTCCTGGCGTGTTTCGCGGAGCGTTAGACTGTCGTGCGTCTAACTTTACGACGAATATGTATTTGCAAGCTGCGTTAGCGATCGCGTCTCTGGTATCAGAGAGTGATCTAAACCGAGAAAATATCGTGCCGTCAGTGTTTGACGATCGAGTTGCATCTGCCGTCTCGGCTGCCGTCCAAAAAGCGGCTCGCGAAGATGGAGTCGCAAGAAAATAGAGAGGGAAGAATGAGAAGATTCAGAATGTAGAGTAAATAAGATCGGTTGGTGAGAAATCTCCGCTCCTCTAGGACGGAGAGGATGTCAAGACCCAAATCATTCTTTCAGGTCTGCGTTGCTCAACGTCTTAAAAAGGGAGACGTGAGTTTCAAGGTGCACATTGTGCAAACTTAGTACAAGAGTGTCCAGATTTCATCATTTGTCCCTGAATTAGGTATTCATTCAACGAAGAAAGCATCTAAGTAGTCTCACGAAGCTGCGACGTTGCAAGTCTTCAAGGTTTGTTAGTTAGTCTTATTCAACGGCGAGGATGGGGAGATGTTGGCGCAAGATACCACATTCTGTTTTGGGTTACCAGGTAACAAGACGACGATCGAGGTTTCTCTAGATAATCTACGAATGGTTCTCAATCAAATCGAGGCGGAGCTATATCGCAGCGAAGTCTATCGTCGAGCGATCGACACGGCGCAGAAGACCGCAGCAGAGGGCACAACAAGCGCTCAGTTTTTGATAAAAGCGATCGGGAGAGAGGCGATTCGTTTGACGCTGCGACACTTTGTTCGACAGAGCGAAGCAGAGGCTGAAACCAAAGAAATTCAGGAAGCAGAACAGGAGCCAGATGAATTTCCGGTAGCCGCTTTTTCGCGTGCTTTGGGTTCTCACTCGTCTAACATGGCGGAGTTTCCTACCAACACGATCGTCAAGGCGATGCAAGATCGTTCTGAGACGGTTGCTCATACGATTACGAATCGAGTCAGCTCAATTAAAGAGCAAACGTCTGCTAAATTTACTTCTCAAAAAGGGCGTAGAAAGGTCTCAGCCGCAGAATTAGCTGAGCAAGCGGTTCAAGAACGAGACGATCAGTTGCAGACGTTGGGTGAGCAGATAAAACGGGCACGGCTGGCTCGATCGATGTCGCTTGCACAACTGCACAGCAAAACTCTCGTACCTGTGCATCAAATTCAAGCCTTAGAAGCCGGACACGGTGCTCACCTCCCTGAAGACATTTATCTCCGGGGGTTTATTCAGCGCATTTGCAAGGCTTTAGAGATAGACAGCTCTAGCTTATTGGCATCGCTTTCTAAGCCTGATCCTGAAAAAGCGATTTTGCCGACCTGGTATCATCCGCCGACCAAAGCGATCGGCATTCGAGGACTCGCCGTTCAGCCTGTGCATTTATATGTTGGCTATGCCGCTATGATGGCAGGAGGGTTGATTTGGCTGTCTCGACAATCGGCTCCACCCGCTGCCCCTGGCGCTCTTGATCTGGATTCTTCTCAAATCACTCCCTCTTCTAAAACGCACTCGCAGCCGTCAGATGCCAAGGTGAGCATCTCACCTCCAGAAACGTTTTACCCCTGATATTGCACGCGATAGATGCGGTTGTTGGCTTCTTCGGTGATCAGCAAACTGCCGTCAGGGAGCGTTAGCAGTCCGACGGGTCTGCCCCAAGTGGTAGGCACCGTCGGATCGGTAAGAAAACCTGTCAAGAAGTCTTCGTAATATCCCTGCGATCGTCCCTCGGCGTTGAAGGGCACGAAGACAACTTTGTAGCCTGTGCCTTGACTGCGGTTCCAGGAGCCTCGAAAAGCGACAAATGCGCCATTCCGATACTTTGCTGGGAAGGTGTTGCCGTTGTAAAATCGCAGCCCTAACGCAGCAGAATGAGCTTCAAACAACACGTCGGGGGTGCGAGTTTTGGCAACCAAGTCGGGGCGGCGACTTTTGCCATTTTGCGTGAGGCGGGGGTCAAGTCGATCGCGGCTCAAATAGGCATAGGGCCAGCCATAAAACTCGCCCGATCGCAGTCGCGTTAAATAGTCTGGCACTAAGTTATCGCCTAATCCATCGCGCTCATTGATGGTGGCGTAAAGTTCGCCTGTGCGGGGGTGAAAGTCTAGCCCGACGGGATTGCGGACACCGGAGACGAACGTTTGACGACCCGATCCGTCTAAGTTCATCACCTGCACCGAAGCGCGAGGCGAAGGTTCTTCACTGGCGTTAGTGCCAGACCCGATCGAGACATATAGCTTTTTCCCGTCGGGTGCGGTGACGACGTTGCGCGTCCAGTGGTTGTTATAGCCGTCTGCTGGCAGCTTGGCGATTTG
This sequence comes from Leptolyngbyales cyanobacterium, assembly GCA_038208945.1. GTDB lineage: Bacteria > Cyanobacteriota > Cyanobacteriia > Leptolyngbyales > Leptolyngbyaceae > Phormidesmis_A. The sequence goes on from JBBQYE010000142.1 coordinate 3,601, forward strand.
CTGACCTGTGCCTGTAATTTGCCCTTGCCCTTTTTGATAAGGGAAACGCAGCACTGCGTCGGTGTTGCCCAGAAAAAAAGAATTTCCTGCAAACGCCATGCCAAAGGGCTGATTGAGTCCATTGGTAGGAGTGGCGAAAGTTTCTTTGACATCTGCAACGCCATCGCTGTTTGTGTCGCGCAATCGTCGAATTCGATTTTGGCGCGTCTCGGTTACTAGCACATCTCCATCAGGAGTCAACGCCAACCAGCGAGGACTAGCTAACCCTTCTGCATAGACGTTGACGACAAACCCTGCTGGCACCCGCAGCACTGGGCTTTGAGGAATCGCCACAACGTTAGGAGACTTAGATGCGCTCTCACTGGCGTAGGGTGGCGGAAGTTGGTTGAGGGCAATCCTAATGGGCTGGGGTGACAGGGGTTCGGTTTTAACAACTTGGGCGGGGCGAGGCGTTGATTGCTGAGGAGAGCCTGCTTGCGGAGGTGCAGTTTGACTACGAATAGCAGAGTCACAGGCTGATAGAGTTGCCAACATCGGTAACAGCAACAAAGGTGAGTAATGCATCAAGATTTTCGTGAAGACGGTTTAAGGCAGGATGTTGACTGATGAATGATGGCGCTTGACCTGAAGGATTCCTGAGGATTCATCTGTTAATTTAGTTAAGTTGAGTGAGATCACGCACCTCTCCCAAGTCGTAACCCTTACCTCGATTCATGTTGCGTCAAATTGTTTTAGTGACTGGACCCGCTCGATCGGGCAAAAGCGAATGGGCAGAATATTTAGCCAATCAATCCGGTAAACCGGTCGTATATGTCGCCACTTCTCAGGTAGATCCCACCGATCGAGAGTGGCAAGCCCGTATCGAAACGCATCGTCTCCGTCGCCCGTCCGAGTGGACAACGCTACACGTTCCGATCGAGCTATCGACAACGCTGCGATCGACAACCTCCTCCGATTGTCTACTCATAGACTCGTTAGGAACCTGGCTGGCAAACTTGCTAGAGCAGGATGAGGCAAACTGGCAAGAAACCCTGCAAGTCCTACTGCAAAGCCTTGTGCACGCTTCGTCAGATGTGATTTTGGTGGCAGAAGAGACGGGTTGGGGCGTTGTGCCTGCTTATCCGATCGGGCGCACCTTTCGCGATCGGTTGGGAATGCTGACTCGGCAGGTGGGCGCGATCGCAAATCCGGTTTATCTCGTCACTGGGGGACACGCCCTGAATCTAAGTCAAATCGGAACGCCATTACCCTAAAGGTTTTACTCACACTTTTGCAGGAACCCCTTTAGCGATTCGACGGGGAACTTCGTAAGTCCAAAAGTCAGACGCGAGTTGGGTGTTTGGGAAGATAGAACGGGCTTCTTCTAACAGGTTTCTTAGCTCGATCGGGTTTCCTGGCGCATAGCGAGGGCTGAAGTGCGTCATGATCAACTGCTTAACCTGCGCCATCAACGCGACTTGAGCCGCCATTGTCGAAGTTGAGTGCAGTCGCTGATAGGCTAACTCTGCATCTTGATGGGCAAACGTGGCTTCATGAATCAGCACATCTGCATCGTGAGCTAGTTCGATCGCGTTCTCGCAATAGACTGTATCGGTGCAATACACCACTTTGCGTCCCACTTCTGTCTGACCGCACAACTCTGCGCCATTGATCTTCCGCCCATCAGGAAGCGTCACCCATTCTCCGCGTTTCAACTGCCCATAAAGCGGACCCGATGGAATCCCTAGAGCTTTTGCTTTCTCGACATCAAAATGCCCCGAACGGTCTTTTTCAGTGATGCGATAGCCAAACGCAGGCACCCGATGTTTAAGTGGGGCACAACTGACCGAAAACTCCTCATCTTCAAACATCACACCCGGTTTAACCGTATGCACCTTGACCGGATAGGAGAAATGAGTTTGAGAATAGCGGCTACACGCCCTTAAGTAGTCGTCTAAGTCAGGCGGACCGTAGATATCAATGCGCTCAGGGTTTCCTGCTAGACCGCAGCTTGCAAGCAACCCCATCAAGCCGAAGGTGTGGTCACCGTGCATATGAGTGACAAAAATGCGGCGAATCTGACTCACTCGCAAATCACTGCGAAGCAATTGGTGCTGAGTGCCCTCACCACAGTCAAATAGCCAAACTTCTGCCCTCTGAGGCAGCCGGAGGGCGATCGAGGAAACATTGCGCGCCCGCGTCGGCACACCAGAGCTAGTTCCTAAAAACGTAATCTGCAAAGCTCAATTAACCTAATTTTTTGCGATGAGTCACTTCATCTCATGGTACTTCGTCTATCGATCGTTGAGGCGTAACCCAGGAAACTTAGCGCCAAAATCAAGGTCGATGCAATCTGTGATGAGAATGATTAAAAATTTCTCTAATTTGAGAATTAAACTTTACGAATCATTATAACCCTACATATAGCGCAAAGTGTCCAAAATGACCCCCTTTCTGACTCCAACTACGGAGCTTTTAGTAAAATTGCTTTGATCGGTTAAGAAATCCCAATAGCGCGATGCTCAGAGAATTCGCCTATATTAAGCACGTTAGCAATCTGATCTCACACAAATGATCCAGATTTAGCATTGCCAGCGCTGAGATCTGTAATGGTTGAACCTACAAGGACTTGTCAGAACATGCTATCTCCCTCGCTCCTCTCATTTCTGTTGTCTAAACTAAAATTCACGACAGAACGGGGCTGGTGGCTCACCGCTCTGATTTGGATCGTGACGATCGCTCCTGCATCAGCAGCCCTTGATCTGCGAGTTTTAGTCAAACAAGGAGTCGGACAAGTTAACGTCGGTAGCTCAACGAACGCCGCGATCAAAGATTCGTCTGGGCGTTCTCTGGGTGTTATTCAGGGCATGAACGGCTTTGCGGCTCAGGTATCGGGGGGAGGAGTCGCGATTAACAACTGGAGATCAGGCGGACTCTGGATCGAGCCAACAGGCGATGGCGTAGTGTGGATTGGCGATCGCTGGTATCGCGGTCGCGCCTATCTTGCCCCCGCTAAACAAGGACTCACGGCGGTCAACTATGTTGATTTAGAGCAATATCTTTACAGCGTGCTGGGCGGGGAGATGAATGGCAATTGGCCTCAAGAAGCGCTCAAAGCCCAGGCAGTGGTTGCCCGTTCTTATGCGCTTCACAAACGCCAAAATTCAGCCAACGCCGTCTATGACTTGGGCGACACCACGAAGTGGCAGGTTTATCGAGGCGTGCAGGATGAGTCGAGCGGCACTCAGATGGCGGTGAATGCAACCGCTGGACAGGTTCTCACTTATAACCAGCAAATTGTTGAAGCAGTCTTTCACTCGTCGTCGGGCGGCTGCACTGAGAATGTTGAAGATGTCTGGATGCAGCCGTTGCCGTATCTACGATCGGTCAAAGATAACTACGATCAAGGCGCTCCTGTCTATCGGTGGAGCAAATCTGTGAGCCAGAGTCAGTTAAGTAGCCTTGCGCCAGGAGTGGGTCGAGTTCGTGAGGCGAAAATTGAGCAAGGCACACGGTCCTGTAGGCGAGTTGTCACAATGAGACTGACAGGTGAAAAAGGAAGCACCACCATTAGCGGAGAGAAGCTGCAATCTGCTCTCGGTCTAAAAAGCACCTTTTTCTCGATTGCTCCTCAAGCCAATCAGGTTGCCTCTAAGAGCAATAATCCACCAGAACCCAGTTTTATCGTGATTGGGTATGGCTTTGGTCACGGGCTAGGCATGAGTCAATGGGGTGCATACAACATGGCACAGCAAGGCTTAAACTATCAGCAAATTATGGGGCATTACTACACGGGCGTGACGCTTGCCAAAATCGAGGTGAAGTAACCTTCGTTCAGGTTCCCCACCCTTGAGTAGGGTCGATTAGCGCTTGCTTGCCAAACTGAATGCCCGAAACGATTTGGCTTGTTCTTCGATTCGGCAGGCGAGACGATCGCACACCAAATTGCAAAGCTCAAAGGTCAACTCATCTTCAACGCTGTAATAAGCCAGAGTGCCTTTGCTGCGGCGGGTCAAAATTCCAGCTTGCAGCATCACCTTCAGGTGTTTTGAGACATTTGCCTGACTCGTATCCATCACGTCAACTAAATCCTGAACGCATTTCTCACCATCTCGCAGCAGATTGAGAATTCGGAGGCGCATCGGCTCACCTAAGACACTAAAGTAGTCAGCGACCTGCTGAACGACTTCTTGAGGAACAGGCTTTGCAGTTTTCATGTCAATTGCAGGCAGACTATCTGGGGATCACCAAATCTTATCGATTAGAGTTCTCTATCGCAATAGAGTAATCATTCACAGACGGGAGCTTCGCAGAAACTTTACACAGTTTTGTCACGATTTCCTCAAACGATCGCGCTGGGTACACGCATTTTTCCTCCCCTGTCCCTTCTAAAGTGAGAGTCTTAATCTAATCTTCCAGGCTATCTTTGGGGGATCAAGCTACCGTGATGGTAATTGTCAGCCCCAGCATACACAGAGTTAGCAGAGAGTCTTATGGCACAAAGTTTTGGCGTAATCGGTCTTGCAGTGATGGGCG
>JBBQYE010000143.1:0-8104 GCA_038208945.1 Leptolyngbyales cyanobacterium
CGTCTTTGGGCGCGCGATAGCGGCGAGTCGCATAGCCCAAAAACGGATTCACCACCGTTTCAGAGGGCGCTTTAAATCCTGCGTTCTCTAACCATTTAGGAGCCGCAGATTGACGACCACTTGCATCGACGACTAGCGACGAAGAGATTTGCGATCGAGCCTTCCCCGCCACCGATTCTAATTCGACTCCTGTGATTTGCCCGTTGGTTGCTAACAGCCCAATGACACGATGGCGATCGACAAACTTCACCGCAGAAAAAGCCGCCAATCGTTGACGAATCGCCCACTCCAACAAAGGACGCGAACAGGTAAATGAAGTAATATCTGTCGGCTCGTCGGTGCGGTAATTCCAAACTCCCTCGTTGAAATAATGGAACTCACGCGCCCAATCGATCGCCACCGCACCCGCCTCAGTCAAATCATCTCCGATGCCGGGAAATAATTCCTCTAGAATGCGGTAGCCTTTGGTAAATAAAACGTGGGGCTGCGGCGATTGGGGAACCCCTCTGCGGTTTTCGGGAGTGTCAGGGACGCGATCGCGTTCGACCACCATCACAGAATCATAAAAGCCAGCTAAGACTCGTGCGGTCAATAGTCCGGCAATGCTGCCACCAATGACCACTGCCTGAGTGAGATTTCGCATGAAGTCGATCCTGACACGGTGAATCCTAGTGTATCTTTTTGATGCTGAGGGTGGAAGGTTCGATCGTGGGTTGTCTAGTTGTGACTACGATCGCGGAGACGGTTCAGGCGTGGGCTTGATCCTGATATAAACTAGCTATACCTTAATTTCAGAAGCCCCGTCTTATGTCGAGCAAGTTGTGGCAACGCCTCAAATCGTTGGTGTTATTCTGTCTATGCTGCATTTTGGCAGTGAGTTGCAATCGCTCTATTCCCGATTCGCCAAATCTGGACAGTGGACGAATCACGATCGGAACTACTGCAACCGTCAGCACGATCGACCCTGCCGATGCTTACAGCATTTTTTCTGGCAATCTGCTCTATAACTTAGGCGATCGTCTCTACACTTACAAACTCGGCACGAGTGAGTTAGAACCTCAACTTGCAACTGCGCTTCCGATCGTCAGCAAAGACGGATTAACTTATAAGATTCCTTTACGTCGTGGCGTTGTATTTCATGATGGAACTGCGTTTAATGCCAAAGCAATGGCGTTTTCACTTCAGCGATTCATTAAAAATGGGGGTGCGCCTTCATTTTTGATTGCCGATAGCGTTGACTCGATCGTGCCTTCTAGTGATGACGAGCTAATCATTAGACTCAAAAAACCATTTGCTGCGTTTCCTTCACTGTTGGCATTTTCGGGTGCCTGTGCGGTGTCGCCAAGTGCCTACGAAATTAAAGAAGGGTCATTCAAATCAGATCAATTTGTGGGCACGGGCGCTTATAAATTAGTGAAATATGGCACCGACTCTATGCAGCTAGAAGCGTTTGATCAATATTGGGGCAAGAAACCTGCTAATGAGGGCGTTGACATTCAGTTTTTCTCCAGTCCTGCCAATTTGTTTAACGCCTTTCGCACAGGCGCGATCGACGTTGCTTATCAAAACCTCGCCTTAGACCAAATTCGGGCGTTGCAAGACAAAAAAGCGAGTGCAGGCTGGCAAATTATTGAGGAGTCTGGGAGTGGCATTAATTACTTGACTTTGAATCTCAAATTGCCGCCACTAGACAAATTAGAAGTGCGACAAGCGATCGCCGCCATGATGGATCGATCCCTGTTGCAAAATCGCGTCTTTCAAGGACAAATTGAGCCGCTTTATAGTTTGATTCCATCAAGTTTAGAGGTGCAAAAAGCTGTCTTTCAAGAATATAGCGATCGCAGTGTCAGCAACGCGACAAAACTGCTGCAAAAAGCAGGCTACTCGCTCAAAAATCCCCTCAAAATCGAGTTTTGGTATCGCTCTAATCTAGGAAACGATCAAATGGCGGCGTTGACGCTGAAAGCGATCGTTCAAAAAAAGCTCGGCGGATTGATGCAAATCGAATTAAATAGTATCGAATCAACGACGGCTTATAAGAATTTAGACAAAGGCGTTTATCCGATATTCCTATTAGATTGGACTCCCGATTTTCTAGATGCTGATAACTACATTTATCCATTTTTAGAATGTTCTAAAGGAAGTGTCGAAACAGGCTGTGTAGAAGGTCAGAGCTTTTCTCAAGGGTCGTTTTATTATAGCGATCGAGCCAATAAACTCATCGATCGCAGTCGCCAAGAACTTAATCCTGAAGTGCGTAAAAGACTCTTCGCTGAACTGCAAAATATTCTCGCTCAAGATGTCCCGTTCATTCCACTTTGGCAAAACAAAGATTATCTATTTGCTCAAAAAAACATTCAAGGAGCAAATTTAGAAGTCACTCAAAAAGTTCCTTTTGGAACCCTGCATAAATCTTAAAGTCTAATCGTCTCTTCGCTGTGACGCTGCCCGTCTCCTAGCAAAAGCGGCTCCTCCGATCGGGGCAGTTTCACTTCCTCGATCGAGTTCACTTTCAAAATTTTGGCTCCCACTAATAAGACAAGCAGTGGAATTCCGATCGACACCAGACCCTTTAAGCTGCTGTGTCCTTGCAGCAAATATTGAGCGCTGCTCGACAGCCCAAATGCTAGACTCGTTAACCCAAACAGTCTAGCTCTAGGAATCAAAGCCGCGATCGTCAACACGATCGACGCATACCAGGGCATCAACCACGGGGTTGCAAACAGCAGCAACACCAGCGTCACCCAGCCGATATCTTCAACCAAATCATGATCTAAATAGATTCGTTGGCGACAAGCGCGCCATGCAGTCAGGGCATAAAAACCAGCGAACCACAGCAACGTGAGACGAGTCAACATCAAAAGAATAATTTGCTGCTGACTCATTCCGATCGAGCCAGGAACAAAAATCCGCACAAGGTCGAGTCCAAATCGAGCGATCGTGTGCAGCGATGCCTGAAACTGCCCTGTCACCCCAGGGTTGAGCAAACTACTCCAAGCGGTGAGTCCTGGAAGCTCTGACGCACTCAGCACCAAAATCACACCCAGTGAAACTAGAATTGTATTGAGCAGCAGATACCATCGGCGATGTCGAATCAGAAAGATGGCAACCAGAGGCACCCAAATTAACGGAATTGTTTTTGAGAGAAACCCACCCCACAAGGCTATAACTGAGAGCCAATATCGCTGTTTAGCCAGACTCGCCACCAGCACGATCGCGCTTGTCGAGACCAACACATCAATGTGAGCCGACCCAACCTGTTCCATCAGCAAAAGCGGATTGACGAGATAAGCGATCGCAATCTTGTCACGATTAAAAAGTGGGTTTCCGTCTTCAAGCGGCAGCCGTTGCCAAACTAAATAACCATTGAAAAGATGCAATATCAGACAAAAAACTTTGAAACTATAAATCGCTAGAATTGGATGAATCGAGAAAACTGCGGCTGATATCGTAAACAAAAACTGTGAAACCGGACCGTAAGTTGAAGTCTGCCCCCAATCGACAAAAGGCGATAGCTCAGACAAAAACAACGCGGCACGAGTGATAAACGGATTCACCCCCCTCAGATTCATCAAGCCTGAGTGCAGATAAAGATAAACATCATTGCCTAATGGATAGGAGATGAACGCAATTAACCAGAAGGCGGCAGTCTTTTTTAGAATCTCACCAAATGTTAAAACTGTAGCGCGGCGATCGGCTCCTAAAAACCACATGAGATAGAGAATTGCGAGCACTAAATAACTGCCGCCAATCATAATTTGACTGGCGAGATTAGGAAAGGTCGCAAACTTTTTGCCCCCTGCAAGAATGTAGTAAAACTTATCGAGACCCAAATCAGTGAGTGCGATGCTTAAGTAAGTAGCGCAAAGTAGTGCCGTCGCAGTTATTACTCCAGCTTTTTTCACAAACCTCTATATGTTATTAAATAAATGTATACGAGCATAACACTAAAATGTTAGGACTGTAATTTCATTTGCGGCGGAATTCTCTTTCGACATGTCACCATTAGCCTAAGCAGGTTGGGAGATGAGATCGTGAGTCAAAAGCAAAGACTGATTTTAGGAGTCGCGATGACTGCGATCGTGGGGTTGATCATTGGCGCTTACGCTCTGCTAGACAAAAGCATCGCCGCTAAAGTGTCTAATCGAGTCTGCATTCCTTCTTATGTCGATGGTTTGGTGTGTTATGCCCGACCTCAATTACTCACTACCGAACAAACGACCAAAATTACGGTCAGTCCTGATGGCAAAATTTTAGCAAGTGGCACTCATAATATTATTCATTTGTGGAATCTAGAAACCGGGAAAAAACAACGATCCCTATCAGGGCATCAAAACTGGGTGAGTGCGTTAGCGATCAGTCCGAATGGTCAAATCTTAGCGAGTGCTAGTCTCGATCGCACCGTCAAATTGTGGAACTTAGAAACAGGCAAGCTGTTAGGAAGCCTTTATTCGGGTCGGGCAACGACGCTGGCGTTTAGCCCTGATGGGCAAACCTTAGCCAGTGGAAGTCGCTTAATTCGGTGGGCAGATGGCACGTTGAGCCGTCCAGGAGTGCAGCTATGGAATTTGGCGACTCAAAAATGGCAAGACACGATCGGGGATCAGCCCGTGACAGCGATTTCCTTCAGCCCGGATGGCAAGATTTTGGCAGCGGGTAACCAAAAAACATCGCTCTGGCAAGTCGAAACAAAACGGCTTTTACACAGCGTCAATTCTGGAGATTTGACTGCATTAGCCTTTAGTCGTGACGGTAAAACTCTGTTTACAGGCAGCAGCCGCATGAAACTCTGGGCAGTCAATTCTGGTGCGCTGCTACACACCTTTGGGATTGGGTCTTCTGATTTAGCCCTCACCCCAGATGGGCAAACCCTTGCAGTGGCAGTTGGAGGCACCGTGCAATTTTGGCAACCCGACACCGAAGACTATCTAGGAATGCTGCGCGGATCTTGGTATAGCGGACTCTCGGTGGAATTTGCGTTAGATGGAAAAACCATAATCAGCAGCAGCAGTGATGGAATTCGCGTTTGGCATTCAGAGATCGAATGAATAACGACATCCCGATCGCCCCGCAATTACAAGATTCTGTAGAAACGTTTCGGTGAAGCGTCTCCGCGGCATCGGGTAAACCTGCCGTCTGTCCCATTCATTCAACCATTCACAAGTAACAAAAAATTCACCCGCGATTCTTACAAACACGCCTGCAATCGCCGAATCAGTTTCTCTGCTGGCATCAGCAATTCAGTCCGTTCTTCCTCAATTCGATCGACCAGTTTTCCTCTGCAAAAAAGCAGCAACGTCGGCAAAGGATGAACCTGATATTGAGAAGCCAGGTCTGGATAAGCCTCACTGTCAATTTTTAGAATGGTTAGCGATCGAATTTGCGCGCTCACCTGCTCAAGGATGCTATCGATCAACCGAGAAGGACCTGACCACGCCGCGGAGAAAACTAACAACAGCGGCTGGTTTGTTTGTTCAGGATCTAAAGGATTGAACCCGTCGGGCAGTACTGTAAACGTATTAGCTGAGTTGTCGATCGCAGTCATTTTAGTTGCCGTTACATCGATAACTTTAGTCTAATGATCTAATATCATCTGACTTCATGCTGATGATAGAATAACCGTCAGTGATTTCTCTACCGTTGTGCACAGCGTTGGTTTTAGTGTAAAAAACGAAACTCTATCTGCTGCTCTCTGCTGATTACTTTAGTTTCTGTGAGAAATTATCACAAACAGGTACAATTCTGTGTGGTTGGCGTTGAGGGCAAGCGGATGCGGGGAAAAAATCGCCAAAAGCGGTCAAATAATGGATTTGTGATCTTCAAAAATCTGGGATTGATGCTGACAGGCAGCGCTCTAATGCTGGCAGGAGTCGCCGTAATCGGGACGGCACGATCGGGCGATCGCCTCTTCAACACGGTTCGCAGCTTCTTAAATCCGCCGCCGACCCAGCCAAAAATTGAAACCCGATCGGTGGTCATTCAACAGATTCGCAACGCCAGCGAGCTTACAACTGCCGTCTTCACGATGGAAGCGGTCATTCCGACTCAGCAAGATGCCAAAGTCGGCGGGTTTGTAGTCGGCACAACTCGGCTGCTTTACATTGCTTATGGAGAGGTGAGAGCGGGGGTCGATTTAAGTGCCCTTACTCCTGAGAGCGTTGAGGTGATTGGAGATACCCTACGGTTGCGCTTGCCGCCACCCAAGATTCTCGACAGCAAAATCGATGTCAATCGCTCCAACGTTTATGACTATAACCGAGGGCTTTTAGGACTCGGACCCGATGTTGCCCCCACTCTTCAGTCTCTGGCACAAAAAGAAGCGCTTAAGAAGGTAAAAGAGGCTGCTTGCACGAATGGAATCTTGCTGCAAGCCAACGATCGAGCCAAGCTTGCGGTGACTCAACTGATCAAAGTCCCCAACGTCAAAGAAGTTTTGATTGAGACTCAAGCCCCGGCTGCATCCGCCTGTCAGAGTCCTTGAGCCTTTACGGTCGATCGCTACAGACACTGACCAGATTTCATGACATCACGTTTGATTAGAATTCATGATTAGTCTGTGATTGATTCTTAATCAGTCCGTTTTTAATGCTCAGAATATTTGTCGCCACGAAATCTAAGTTCTCAGTGTTTTTTCGGTCAAACGGGCTAGAAACTCCTTGTTTTTCCATCTTATTTGACGTTTAATAACGCTCTTTTACCTCTGCCCATATTAAAAATAAATTAGGGGATCACCCTCTAGGAAGGTGATCCCCTGGTTGCTCAAATTTAAATTTAGTCTAATCGGTAGATACGATCGACCTAAACACTGACCATAATAAAGTAAAGACAAGTAACCCCTTCAACAATGCAGAAAACATCCATTAAGTAGCTTTAGATACACTTCGTCTTTGGTTTATGGACTCATGAGTCTCCCATTGGAAAGTTGAAATTTGATATTATAGAGGGTCTAAAAATGCAGACAGTTCAAAACGTTCGGTGTCCAAATTGCGGCAGTCACGCCGAACGACACCATTTAGAGAGCGATCGGCTCACCCGAACTCAGTGCCCGACTTGTGATTATCTAATGATTACCTGCTCAGAGACTGGCAGAGTCATTGAAGCCTATGCACCGGGAATTTATGCCCGACGTTAGGCATTTATTTCAATTCGTCATTTTTCAGGGATGCCGACAGACATCCCTGTTGTTTTTTGTGGAGATTTGCCTCACGCGATCGCCGCCTGAGATGCCCGCAGTTGCCCACAGGCGGCATCCGCCTCTAACCCTCGGGGACGACGCACACTCACGGCAATGTGTCGCTCCTTCAACGCATTCACAAATGCCTGAATGCGACGGGGATCGGGTTTTTGATAATCAACTTCACTAATCGGGTTGTAGGGAATCAAATTCACATGACTTTGAAATCCGCGCAGATGCTCAGAAAGCTCGATCGCGTGTTCTACACAGTCGTTCAGTTCCGCTAACAAAACATATTCAAACGATACTCGCCGTCCGGTGATTTTGACATATTCGCGGCATTCGCTCAAAAGCGCCTCTAGCGGATACTGACGTGCGCTCGGAATCAACTGCGTCCGCAACTCCTGATTGGATGCGTGTAAGCTTACCGCCAGCGTCGCTTGAAGCTGCTCTTCCGCCAACCGCCGAATCTTTCCCGGAATTCCCACGGTGGAAATCGTCATCAATCGCTGCCCAATGCCCACATCAGTATTCAGCGATCGCACCGCCCCCAGCACATTCTCAGGGTTCAAAAGCGGTTCACCCATGCCCATAAACACGACATTACTGACTCGCTGCTGAAACGCTTCCTGCACGGTTAGCACTTGATCGACGATTTCGTGCCGTTCTAAATTTCGCTGAAAGCCACCTTTTCCGGTCGCGCAAAAATCGCACGCCATTGGGCAACCCACCTGAGACGACACGCAAACCGTCAGCCGCTTCTCACTAGGGATGCCAACCGTCTCGACGATTTGACCATCTGATAGCTTTAACAAAAACTTGATCGTGCCATCGATCGCAGGTGCCTGAACGTGAATCTGCGATCGCCCGATCGGATAGTCAGCCAAATTTTCGCGCCAACCCTTAGGAAACACTGAGACATCACTCAGC
>JBBQYE010000144.1:0-8101 GCA_038208945.1 Leptolyngbyales cyanobacterium
TCGTCAAGCGCGAAGCATTCAAACATAGAGATGGATTTGTCATTCTTGAAGATGTGACGATCGGAGTCTGTGATACTTGTCGCAATCGGTACCATTCAGCCGACATTTTTCATGCGGTTCATGCGGTTGCAACCGGAGCGAAAGCCCCTAAGAGAACTGAACAAATATGGCATCTGCAAACGGCTGTGATTCCATTGAAGGGTCGCACCACACTGCACCACTGCCTAACCCTTCAGCAACGTTTTGCCGCGCCGATAAAGTTCTTGGGCATACTCTGTCCAGGTGCCTTGCCCCCAATAGCGGAAACAACTCGTTTGCAGCAGCAAATTGTAGAGTAATGCCTGACGATAATCATCAGGTTGAGCGGTTTCAGACGAGTCAAAAGTTTTGTGAAAGAGCGCACTGAGATCATTCATCGGGGTCAAAACCTCTTCATAGCCTGCCACCCAACTGAGATGATTGGTCCAAGACGCTCCATCCATGTGAAAGTTGGGATGGGTTTGGGTAAGGTGAGTGATCGCTGCCTCCATTCCCGCAGGCGTGACTTTTTCGGGATCGACTTCTTGCCAGATTAAATGCTGCCCGATCGCTTGACAGGTCGGAAAGTCGTCTTCTTGACATCCAGCGGCAGCAATCAGTTCTAGATACTCTGTGCCGTTGACCCCGGCGACTGTGGGATCGTTGGCGATTTCATGCCAAGCCCGTTTAAACGCCCCTGGAAACTCATTCATCATCACGCCGCCGTTTTCACCGTCGCCAATTTGAGTCACGATCGCCGGAATGCTCACCCCAGATATTGTCTGTTTTGCCAGCGTTTTAGCTTCATAGTAAGGCTGCATCTGAGCCACCAGCTTTGTGTCTGAACCCTGAGTTTTAATCAAAACGGAGATGCTAATCGTCTCACCCTGAGAGTTGCGAGACACCAATCGATGCGGCAGATGCTTAAAGTCTAGCGAGTGCCCAGTTAGCGCTTCAACCGAGTGTTCTTGCACCAGCAGCCAGCGATAGCCGCACTCTTTAAGCGCATGAATAAAGGTGTAGAGCGTATCGGGGTGATTGGGCAAATGCATCTCTGGCGGTGAAAACCCCTTGACTCGTGCCAGTGCCTCCCAGCCGAAGATAGCTGCAAAATGGTGCTGCCATGCCTGGATGTGTAATTTGAGATCGGCGATCGGAGTTGAGGGCACGACGGCATGACTCCACATTGTCCCCAGCCACTCGACATAAGGCTGGTAAGTTGGATCGCAGGTGATGCGCTTGAGGTTATCTAAAACGTCGCCGCGCCCCATCTGTCGCAGCCCCCAAAGCAGATTGCCCGAATAGTCGAGCATGACGCGGGGATTGCAGCCTTGAGACACCAACTCAGGGATAAAGTCACCCATGCGCGAATAGCACCAGGCAAACGGAGCCGCATTGTGATTATCTCCGTCGTAAGGATGCTCAAACATCTGCTGCAAATTGCTAATCAGTGCCCCATCTACCCCGGCTGGAATGGTCGGCTGGTGCATATGCAGCGCGATCGCAAAGGTCGCCGATAGGGACTTTAATCGCAGATTCGTGTCGGGCAAAAATACAGGGCGATCGGGCTGAAGAGCGGCGATTACTTCTGTCTCGTGACCGCAAATATTGGGCAAACCGTTGATTAATTCGGGCAATGCAGACATAAAAACTTTAAATGGGGAGGAGGTCACTGAAGGGCATTCCCCAATAGTCACACCGAAAAACTCAAAACTCAAAACTTAAAACTCAAAACTTATCGGAGGTGCTCTTTGAGAAAGCTGAGATCGTCTCCCCAGCACGGTTCAGGAAACAGACGGAGTAAATGACGATTTACGTCTTGCTCTAAGTCGGGCATATCAGAGCGATCGAAGAATTCATCAAGCGCAACTAGATCGCGATCGCGCAGAGGAGACAGCGGAGCAGCATGATCGAGATAAGCAGGGCGAGGATTGGAGCGAGTCGCCGTCTCAGCGTGTCGCCAAGGATTGACCAGCATTTCTTCAACCCGAAGCCGACTGCGATAGGCAGACAGTGTTTGATAATTTCCCAAAGGTCGCGTTTGACTTGTGCCAGACAAGCCATCTTCTGATTCGACGATCGGTGCCGCGTTGCCGTCACCCGATGAAGCGTTGAACATCAAATCCATTCCATGAGTGTCATCTCAAAGACGGTGAGATTATATTATTTATCCTAGCGAAGCAAAGGACGAATTGTTTAAAGTGGTGATGAATTCTGTCGGTTGAAAGCGAAGCAGACTACTGTAGAAGATCATCAACTATTCAATAGCTCATCATGGCAACTGACGAAAAGATTAAACTCGACCAATTCCTCAAAATGAAAGGCATTGTCGAAAGTGGAGGACAGGCAAAGGTGCTGATCCAAGCCGGAGAAGTGAAGGTAAACGGGCAGGTCGAGACGCGACGAGGACGAAAGCTGATTAAAGGCGATCGGGTTTTCACAATGGGGGAATATATCAAGGTGGATGTGTGAAGCATCTAAATGTTCATATTTCGCAACAATCCTCTAAGATTTAGAAGTCACCGCCGCTCCGAATTCTAATGATGTATTTAACCTGGTTAGACAGCAACTCCTGGCTGATTGAGCTTGCCGGAAAGCGCATTTTGCTTGACCCTTGGCTAGTTGGAGATTTGACCTTCGGAAATCTCACCTGGTTATTTAAAGGCTACCGTCATCAAAACCGGACGATTCCTGATGCTCTAGACCTGATTTTGCTGTCACAGGGGTTAGAAGATCACGCTCACCCAGAGACGTTAAAGCGGCTGGATAAAGCCATTCCGGTAGTCGGTTCGCCCAGCGCAGCAAAGGTTGCTCAACAGTTGGGATTTTCTCAAGTGACTGCCCTTAAACATGGGGAGACCTTCACGTTAGATCACCTGACGATTCAGGCAACTCCGGGTTCTCCGGTAGGTCCGATCGTGCAGGAGAACGGTTATTTGCTGAAGGAGTTAACGAGCGGAGTCAAACTTTACTATGAGCCGCATGGGTCTCACGCTCCGACCCTTAAAGAGAATGCTCCGATCGAGGTCATTATCACCCCATTAATCGATCTGGCACTCCCCTTCATCGGTTCGCTAATCAAAGGCAGCGAAAGCGCTTTAAAACTGGCACAAGACGTTCAGCCCCAAGTAATGCTTCCGACAGCAGCAGGGGGCGATATTATGTTTGAGGGACTGTTAATTTCAGTGCTGAAAGCGATCGGAAGCGTCGATGAGTTTCGCACAAAGTTAGCTCAAAACAATCTCGATACTCAAGTGTTAGAACCCAAACCTGGCGATCGCATTGAGATTCCTCTGCGACCTGCGGCGATCGTTGACTAAGGAAAAAAGATGTCTGCCTCTAAACTGTCACCCCCAGATCTAGAAGTCCAACTCGCTCAACTTGGTGGTTGGACGATCGAATCTGACAAACTGCATAAAGAGTTTAAGTTTCCCTCGTTTGTCGAAGCGTTTGGGTTTATGTCAAGTCTGGCGCTGGTGTCAGAAGCGATCGGACATCATCCTGAATGGTTTAACGTCTATAACCGAGTGACGATCGACCTCACAACCCATGATTCGGGTGGCATCACGATGAAAGATGTCGATTGGGCACGCAAAGCAAACGAATTAGCGTAGTGCTGGAGATCTGTTGTTTCTGCTAGGAGAATCGGCTGAAATAGAGGAGACTGCCACATCCGCGCGGGGCTAAGAGTGGGCACGTCTTATAAAGAAACCCGCAAGCGCGGCAGCATTGCTTAACTTAGAGTCGAGCTAGAACCAGTCAAATCTGATATGCCTTGGCGGGGAAAATGGCTGAAGCTTCCTGAACCTGAACCATTACAGCTAAACCCTGACATTCACAGTAATTCACAAATAGACTCACCTTTTGACTGAAGTGATCTCGTTGAAAGTTTTTTAATCTGGCTGAAGTCTACATCTTCTTGACAGGTTTAGTTGTGTCGCAAGCAGATATAACGAATCCATAAGACGACCAATTAGGAGAGCGGTAATAGAAATGGATAAAGAGCTACCCACCAATCACCAGTCGCTTTGGAGTCGGATCAGCACGAATGAGTTAGTTCGCTTCTTGCTGTTCTTTGCGTGCGGTTGGGCATTTGTTGCCCTAATTCAATATTTTGAATACGTGATTTTTGTGTTTGCGTTCTCAGCAATTTTGGCACTGCTGCTCAATTACCCAGTGCGCTATCTAGAGCGATTTGTCAAACGACGTGTTGCATTAGGTCTTGTCATCGCATCGAGCCTGATCACTATTATTGTATTGAGCATTGCGATCGGGCTAACGCTGACCGATCAAGTTCAACAGTTAGCGATGCTGTTACTTCAGACTCTCAATACCTCAAACAATCCACTCGACCAGGTGCAGAGTGCTTTAGCCGCCCGAAACATTTCACTCAACTTAAATGCAATCGAAGCTCAGGTTCGCAATGCGTTTGTGTTTGGGTTAAATTGGGCAGTCAGTTCTTTGCCCTTTCTTTTGCAGAATTACGTCACCTCTATCATTGTTCTGGTCGTTGCTTTTTTTATGTTGATTGATGGTGCAAAGCTGTGGCGACTGATCCTCAAACTGGTTCCCACTCAGCATCGACATCGGGTCTCGACCGTGGTGCAAAGAAACTTTGTGGGATTTATTCGAGGTCAACTGCTGATTTCGTCTCTGCTGAGTGTTGCCACTTTTTTTGTTTTCGTGCTGCTTCAAATCCCCTTTCCGTTTTTGCTTGCCGTGACGATCGGCATTCTAGACGTGATTCCTGGCATTGGTGCAACGTTAGGAGTCACCTTTGTGTGCTTGATTATCTTGGTGCAAAGCGGCTGGCTTGCGGCACTTAAGGTATTAGCCATTTGCGTGGTTTTGCAACAACTGCAAGATAATTTTGTTTCCCCGCGCGTGATGCAAAGTGCGGTTCATCTCAATCCCGTAGTGGTGTTTTTTGCGCTCCTGGTTGGGACACGAGTCTCAGGACTCCTGGGAATCTTTTTGGCGGTTCCGATCGCGGGAGTGATTGTCAGTCTATTAGAGATTGAGGAGGCACAAGGAGGTTAGAGGCGTATGTGGAACAGTGCTTGACTTCAATCGGATGGAATTTTTGAGGCAAAGATCGCACACTAGAAGGTGATTCACATTCTAGGATGCTGCGCTATGTCTAATTCTGATCAATCGCTGCGCTACCCTGACACGCGTAAAATCGAGCAAACTGATAACTATCACGGGGTTGCGATCGCTGATCCCTATCGATGGCTAGAAGATCCTGACTCTGACGAAACGAAAGCCTGGGTTGAAGCGCAAAATCAAATTACGTTCGGATATTTGCAACAAATTCCGGTGCGAGACGCGATTCAGAAACGCCTAACGCAACTCTGGGATTATGAAAAATACAGCGTTCCGTTTAAAGAAGGAAATCGCTATTTCTACTTCAAAAATGATGGATTGCAAAATCAAAGCGTTCTCTACACGCTGAATGCTTTAGACGATGAACCGAGAGTGTTGCTCGACCCCAACAAACTCTCAGACGATGGCACCGTCGCACTTTCTGGGCTATCAATCAGCGAAGACGGCGCATGGATGGCATACGGATTGTCTACGTCTGGGTCTGATTGGCAAGAGTGGCGAGTGCGAACTATTGAAACGGGGGAAGACACGAGCGATCGCTTGCAGTGGATCAAATTCTCTGGCGCATCGTGGACTCATGATCACAAAGGCTTTTTCTATTCTCGATATGACGAACCGAACGAAAAAACCAAGCTAGAAGACGCGAATTATTTTCAAAAACTTTACTATCATCGGCTCGGCACTGACCAGGCGGAAGATGTTTTGATTTACGATCGCCCCGATCACAAAGATTGGGGCTTTCAAGGTGGCGTGAGCGAAGACGGGCAGTATCTCATCGTCTCGGTTTGGCTGGGCACCGACCCGCGCAATCTCGTTTTCTACAAAGATTTGGCGACTCCCGATGCGCCTGTCGTCGAGCTAATTAGCGACTTTGAGGCAAGTTTTAGCTTTGTCGATCGTGACAATAATGTGTTTTGGTTCCAAACCGATTTAAATGCGCCACGGGGACGAGTGATCGCGATCGATGTAACTCAGCCCGATCGTCCAAACTGGCAAGAAATCATTCCTGAGTCGGCAGAAACGCTGGAAAGTATCGGCTTACTCAATCAGCAATTTGTCGCCTCGTATCTCAAAGATGCTCGCAGCGAGGTCAAAGTGTTTGACTTACAAGGCAACTTCATTCGAGACGTGGCGCTGCCTGGAATCGGCTCCGCAGGCGGATTTGATGGCAAGCGAGACGACACCGAAACGTTCTATAGCTTTACGAGCTTCACGACTCCGCCAACAATCTATCGCTATAACTTAGTGACCGATGAAAGCACGCTGTTCCGTCAGCCGCAAGTAGACTTTAACCCCGATGACTACGAGACTCGCCAGGTTTTCTACCGCAGCAAAGACGGGACGAAAGTGCCGATGTTTATCACCCACAAAAAGGGCTTGAAACTCGACGGCAACAATCCGACGTATCTCTATGCCTATGGCGGATTTGGGATTTCGCTGACCCCTAGCTTCTCGGTTGGCAATCTAGTTTGGATGGAGCTTGGCGGTGTGTTTGCCCTGCCCAATCTGCGCGGCGGCGGCGAATATGGCGAAGACTGGCATCAAGCCGGGACAAAGCTGAAGAAGCAAAACGTGTTTGATGACTTTATCGCGGCTGGAGAATGGCTAATCGCAAACGGATATACGTCATCGTCGAAGCTGGCGATCGCCGGGGGCAGCAATGGCGGTCTGCTCGTTGGCGCATGTATGACGCAACGCCCTGATCTGTTTGCGGTTGCCCTGCCTGCCGTTGGCGTGTTGGATATGCTGCGGTTTCACAAATTCACGATCGGGTGGGCGTGGATGTCTGAATATGGCTCTCCTGAAGACCCAGAGGAATTCAAGGCGCTCTATGCCTACTCGCCACTGCATCAACTCAAGGCGGATACGGCGTATCCAGCAACGTTGATCACGACAGCCGACCATGACGATCGAGTCGTTCCGGCTCACAGTTTTAAATTTGCGGCGGCTCTACAAGCAGCGCATTCAGGGTCACATCCCGTTCTAATTCGGATTGAAACCAAAGCAGGACATGGAGCAGGGAAGCCGACTGCCAAAGTGATTGAGGAAATTGTCGATAAGTGGGCGTTTTTGGTCAAAACCCTAGATTTTTCGCCCACTCTTTAAAATTGCGGCAGGCATATTAATCCTTCAGCAATGCTCTATACAGTTTTTACCTTCGGTATCGGTAAATATAGTCTGTGTCCTAGAGTCAAATCACCATAAACTTAGCTTCCGTGAGGAGGCTATTTTTTTGGCGTTGCTGCCGAGTTTGAATCGATGAATTCCCGCCCTCACCCTAGATTCAGCAACGCCTAAAACCCTCAAAATGCAAAAAGAGCGAACATCGCGTCCGCTCTATTAAATGTTTACCGACTTGGTTTTAATTAGAAACTTCTGCAAGCTCGACAACGTGCCCAGAGAAATCTTTGACTAAGAAATTAAGCGGTTTCTCACGTCGAATCTTGTGTTTTAGACTTGATGCTTGCACACGCAGCAGAATTTGGTCGAGACAGTCTCGATCGAAACAAACATGACGCTGACGCTCTTTTTCGCCTAAACTCGCGCCCGAAATGACGTGAAGCTGCGTGTTCTTTTTAAGCTGATACCACAAGCCATCGTTGCCATTGCCTCGCGCCGTTGTGCTGCCCAGATTGCCAGACAGATACATCGGGCTGATGCCTGCGGTGCCGAGTGACTGCTCGTAGTTGTAGTAATAGTGCAGCGGCACATCCGCCACTGAAAGATTTAGCATTCCTTCATAGAAATCTCGTGCCAGATCCACATCTGACACCATCACCGTATGCACCTTGGGCGCACTGGTCAAAAACATCCACATAGCAGCCGCGTAAGCACCTAGCAGCATGACCATGATTCCCTGGGTGGAGAATAAACTATCTAATCCCATAGCAGACCAAAACGAGTGGACGATCGTAGCTGATTGACAAACTTAGTGATCAGTATCCCTGACTCTATTCATTCTATCAAGTTCAATCTG
>JBBQYE010000145.1:0-8074 GCA_038208945.1 Leptolyngbyales cyanobacterium
GTCCGGCTGGCTGAAATTGAGATGCAAAAATTCACCGAAGTGATATTGATTTCCCTCCAGGTTGTTAAATCCGTGCTCTGCCTCGACAGACAGGGCTTTTTGCAATCTCACCAGATCCATAGTTAAAAGGGCGATCGATTAGAAATAGAGTCTATGTAACGCGATGTGCGACTTTCCTGAAACACCCGCAAAGACTGCCCTCACCCTAGCCCTCTCCCGATGGAGAGGGAACCAGAAATGTCCGAAAGCCCTTCTCCTTGGGGAGAAGGGTTGGGATGAGGGCAAATTAGTTACACATTGCGTTATGTACTACTTTTAATCATTAATTGAACCATTTGCTTCGATGAAGTCTAGCAAAATTTGTCGATGAGTTGTGCCCAATGGACGAACTTGATTAGCTCGATCGGAGAAACAATCGCCTCGAATAATATCTTCTACCGAGAGCAGCCCTAGATCCCAGCCTTCCATCAGGACAAGTTTCTCCAGTCCCACGATCAGAGGTGCATGAAAGACGTGACGAATCACTTTTTCGTCGCTGTAGTCCTCAAATTTCGTCACACTGGGCATCGTGTAGCCAATTTCTTCAATCAATTCTCGCTGAACCGCGACTTCTGGGCTTTCTCCTGGCTCAATGTGTCCTCCAAAAAAGCCCCAGCAGCCCGGATGGACAATGCGAGGATCGTTGTCTCTAAGCTGCATCAAAAATCGGTTGTCTTGGTAGAGAATGGCGATCGCGACTTGCACCCGATCGTCTTTCACACAATCATCCATACGATCGCCTTACGATTTGTTTGCTGGAACGGGTTCAGCGGCTCCCTCTTGTTCGACATAAAGTGCTCCTTGATCCCTGCCATCCAACACAATACGCTGATAGCGGACTTTTCCGGTGACTTTGACTTCCATTCCGGGTGCGGGAGATGCGCTTTTTGCGACGACCCAGATTTTGCCCGTCGGATCTTGAAGCTCATAGGCACTCAACCCTGCCAATGGGGCTTGAGCACCCGTTTTGCCCTGTAAATGCACCGTAAAGTTTGTTTTCTGCCTTTGCAAATCGCTAATTTTAGCGGTGCTAAAGTCGAGGGTCGAAAGCATCGCTTCAGGATGAAAACTCGTCTCTCCTGGCTGGAGAACCGGACTGCTACAGCCCACTAGCCCGACCAAGAGAGACAGCCCAAACCCGCCTGTAAGAATTAGACCTCTTGCAAAAGTCCCTGCCCTCACCCTAAGTCCCTCTCCCAAGCTTGGAAGAGGGACTTTGAAATCTGGCTCCCCTTCTCCCAAACTTGGGAGAAGGGGTTGGGGGATGAGGGCATCTTCGGACTTTTGCAAGAAGTTTATTGAGACGTTCGATCGCATCGCTCACCTACCTAGTCTTGACGAATAAACTTCAGAAACATCGAGCCTGATTCAACCGCGCTCAAAGACTACCCGAAAGGCATTCCACGGTAGACTAAATTTGCGAGGCTAGGAGAAGTTGATCGATGTGTTAGCAACGATTCGGACTTTTTCATGGCGATCGTACTCTTTCTTGACCTAAAAGATACCCAGAGCATTCTGAATTTTGAATTCATTTTCACTCAAAATTCATCACTCATCGTTTCATTTTTTATGACAGCCCAACTTCTCGACGGCAAAGCTCTGGCTCAACGAATACAGGCAGAGTTAGCCCAGCAGGTTCAAACGCTGCAAGCCCTCTATCAGCGCCCTCCAGGTTTAGCCGTTTTGATGGTGGGCGACAACCCCGCCAGCGCTGCCTATGTGCGAAATAAAGAACGCGCTTGTACGACTGTTGGGATCGCGTCCTATGGCAAGCATTTTCCCTCAGACGTGACGCAGGCTGAGTTAGAACAGACGATTCAAGAACTCAATCGAGACGATCGGGTAGACGGCATCTTAGTTCAGTTGCCCCTGCCGGATCATTTAGACTCTGTAGCGCTGCTCAACCAACTCGATCCCGATAAAGACGCAGATGGTTTGCATCCTCTTAATCTCGGTCGATTGGTGCGCGGTGAGCCAGGGCTGAGAAGCTGCACCCCGGCTGGGGTGATGCGGCTTTTAGAAGCTTATCAAATTGACCTCAAAGGTAAACAAGCGGTCGTCATTGGTCGTAGTATTTTAGTAGGAAAACCCATTGCGCTCCTGCTGTTAGAAGCCGATGCCACCGTGACGATTGCCCACTCTCGATCGCAGGATTTGAGCGCGATCGCTCGCAGTGCTGATATTCTGATCGCCGCCGTGGGTCGCCCAGGGCTAATCACTCCTGAAATGGTCAAACCTGGCGCAGTGGTGGTTGATGTCGGCATCAATCGCATCACCGACGAAACGGGCAAAAGTCGCTTGGTCGGTGACGTTGATTTTGAGGCAGTCTTGCCCGTTGCCGGATATTTAACGCCTGTTCCGGGTGGAGTTGGCGCGATGACTGTGACCATGCTGTTGCACAATACAGTATGGAGCTATCGCCAAAAATTTGAATGATCAGTTGAATCAACAGTCACAACTCTCTGTTTAGAGGTGACTGCGAGAGGATGTTAGGAGGGAATTTATGGTAGTGACGGACGAAACACAATTTTCAAGACGAGCCTCTCAGTTTGACTTGCGCGCCTATCTATCGACTAGGCAAGAACAGGTAGAAGCTGCCCTCGATCGCTCCCTCCCGGTGATCTATCCTGAACAGATATATGAGGCGATGCGCTATTCGCTGCTGGCAGGTGGCAAGCGGTTGCGTCCAATTCTCTGTTTAGCGACGTGTGAGTTGATGGGCGGCACGATCGAGATGGCGATGCCGACCGCCTGTGCACTTGAGATGATTCACACCATGTCGCTGATTCATGATGACTTGCCCGCGATGGATAACGACGATTATCGTCGAGGCAAGCTGACCAATCACAAAGTTTTTAACGAAGCGGTCGCAATTCTCGCTGGAGATGGGCTGCTGGCATACGCTTTTGAGCACATTGTCGAAGAGACTAAAGACGTTCCTGCCGATCGCTTGATGAAGGTGATTGCCCGTCTCGGTCGCGCTGTAGGTGCGGCGGGGCTAGTCGGTGGTCAAGTCGTCGATCTGCACTGTGAAGGCGCGTGTGATGTGAAAATTGAAACGCTCAACTTCATTCATGCCCACAAAACGGCTGCTCTGCTAGAAGCCTCGGTCGTCAGTGGTGGCATCATTGCGGGAGCCTCCCAGACCGATGTGCAGCGATTGTCTCGATATTCTCAAGCGATCGGGCTTGCCTTTCAAATTGTCGATGATGTGTTAGACATCACCTCGACTCAAGAAGAGTTGGGCAAATCGGTCGGCAAAGATTTACGCGCTCAAAAGGCAACCTATCCCAGCTTTTGGGGAATTGAGGAGTCGAAGCGCCAAGCTCAACAGCTCATCGAGCAAGCCAAATCAGAAGTCGTAGGGTTTGGCGATCGTGCCGTGCCCCTGATGGCGATCGCCGACTTCATCACAGCCCGTACCCATTAATAGTTCATCCCTCTTTAAAAAATGCAGGACTTTGGCGACTTACTGAATAACAGAGTGCTGCTCGTTGCGATCTTTGCCTGTTTGCTCACTCAAGCAACTAAGCTGATTGTTGAACTGATTAAAAATCACACATTAAACTTTCGGGTAGTGGTTGAAAGCGGCGGAATGCCCAGCTCTCACTCTGCTTTGGTGACGGCTCTCGCGGCTGGAGTTGGGCAGACTTCAGGGTGGGCAAGCAGTGAGTTTGCGATCGCCACGATCGTCGCGATCATCGTTATGTACGATGCGGCAGGAGTTCGTCAGGCGGCTGGGAAGCAAGCTCGAATTCTCAATCAAATCATCGACGAATTCTTTCAGGGAGAACATCAATTCACCGAAGATCGCCTCAAAGAACTGTTAGGTCATACCCCCGTTCAAGTCATCGTCGGCTCAATTTTAGGCATTGCAATTTCATTCGGCGCAGAGTTTGCGTTTGGTCGATGACCTACCGTTCTCCGATGGCGGGTGGTGAAACCTGGACACTGGACTTCAATAACGTGACGCGGCGACTGTCTACAACCATGACAAAAAACCCTCGATCGCTCAAACTCTGTAGCGTAGAATTTGCTGCACGTTGATCCGTAGTATAAGTCGCAAGTAGATAAGGACGTTGCCCATAAGACACTAATCCCACGTCTTTTTTAAGTGCCTGCTGTAGCTGGGTTGCCAACTCTGGTTTATTGAAGTAGCTCACCAAAACCGCGTAGCCTGCACCGAGAGGTTGAGGATCATACTTTGAGGTATTGGAAGGATTTAGGATTGCTGATGGGGGATTTGTAATAGCAGGAATCTGAGGGACATTTCCGGCGATCGAAGGTCGTGCCACGAATGCCTGAAGCCCAACTGTCTCAGTCAGATATTGCGCCCAAGAATTCGCGGTTTCTGCCGTGTTGAAGCCACCAACACGAGTCACTACATCATTTAAGTAGCGACAAACTGTAGTGCTGGCATTGTTCGGCAGCACGTTGCGTAACTTGGTTTGAACGTCTGGCGTGGTGCTTGCTACCAACAGCAAATATTCACCCGCATTTGGGGGCTGACATTGAGGATTATTGGGTTGCGCGATCGCGCTATGGGGATTTGCTATCAATAACCCAACGATCGCGGGAAGTGCTTTGAAGCCAGTCCAATAAGAGCGCACGATCGTCAGGTTCATAAGTCTTTATTAGCTGCAAATAACTGAGTCGGGTCAGTAGATTCGCAGATTATCACGAAACGGCAGCCAGAGAAGCCAACGGCTGTGGAATCGTTTCTGAAACCTGGAATTCACCTGTGATTACATATTCTAGCCTCAGCTTTAGCCAGGTAATAAATTGTTTGTTGGTGGAGACGATCGCCGCCGCAGGTTGGGGACATTGGGCTTTGATCGCAGCCATTTCAGGCGCATTGAGAAACGCAGGCTGTTTGACGAGCCAGAAATCGATCTCTTTTTCGTTTTCCTGATAGTTGCGAGTCCGTTCTTTAAAGATTTCGTCGATCGGTTCATCTTCAGTCAAAAACTTCTGACTCGCCAAAACATAGTAATAAGTCGTCATCACAGGTTTCCTTGAATCGCTTGTTTCATTTCTCGGACGGCGCGTTCTAACCCAACTAAGGCAGCCCGACTGATGATGGTGTGTCCGATATTCAATTCTTCCATGCCTGTGAGACCTGCGATCGGATAAACATTCCAATAGGTGAGTCCGTGTCCGGCGTTGACGCGCAGTTGGGCAGCGATCGCGTGCTCACAGCCGTCTGCTAAGATTTGCAACTCTTTGGCGCGGCTCGCTTCGGTGCGAGCTTCAGAATACTGTCCGGTGTGTAGCTCGATAAATTTGGCACCTGTCGCGGCAGACGCATCGATTTGATGGCGATCGGCATCAATAAACAAACTGACTGGGATGTTTGCATCCTGAAGTTGATTGACGACAAATTTCATGCGGTCTAGCTGTCCGGCGATGTCTAAACCACCTTCAGTCGTGACTTCTTGGCGCTTTTCGGGGACGAGCGTGACATAATCGGGCTGAATTTTGAGGGCGATCGCTACCATTTCATCGGTCGCTGCCATTTCTAAATTCAGATGCGTTCGCACAGTTTGCCGCAATAGCTGCACGTCGCGATCTTGAATGTGCCGCCGATCTTCCCGCAAATGCACGGTGATGCCATCGGCTCCGGCGAGTTCTGCTAAGACTGCCGCCGCGACGGGATCGGGTTCTACGGTGCGTCGGGCTTGCCGAATCGTAGCAATGTGGTCGATGTTGACTCCAAGTGTAGGCAAGGCTTTGTTCTCCCAAGTAGAGACTTGATTTTAACGTGTCTTCATTGCCTCTAAAGCGTCTAAGCTAGAAACGTTCTCAGGGCAACCGTCAGACTAGAAATTCACCATGTTTATCAGCTTGATTGCAGACTATGGAACGGGCGATCCTGCCTTTTCGGAAGTGACTCAACGCCTGTTGACGGGCATTCCTCAAGCGCAGGTTAATCTGCTCTCGGTTCCGCCGTTTAGCACGTTGGCGACAGGGTTTTGGATTGCCCAACTCGGCTTGAATCCGGGTCCGGCAGAGCGATTGATTTATCACAACTGTGCGCCGCGTCAAGACGATCCCGAAGCCCGACAAAACAATGAAGGTGAAGGATTGACTTACGCGCTCTTAAATAATGGGGTGAAAGTCGTCGGCGTAAACGCGGGATTCACGCTCTCATTTGTCAAGCATCACGCTCAGGTTTTGCAAATTGTGAATGTTTCGCGAGGCGGATCACAGTTTCGATCGCGCGATGTCTTTCCTCCGGCTGCGGCGGCGATCGCCCAGGGAGATCTCAGTTTGTTGGGCGAGATTCTCAAGCCAGATCAAATTCCCGATGTGCCGAGCGATCGGGTTGCCTGGGTCGATGGCTATGGCAACATCAAAACCACGATTTCGGCTGACTCGCTAACACTAGAGCCAGAATCCAAAGTCGTGATTCGGATTGGCGATGTAGTCAGCGATGCGATTTACTCGGATGGCAGTTTTCGCGTTCCTGAAGGCACGTTGGCGTTTGCTCCGGGCAGTTCTGGCTGGTCGATCGATGGCACTGAGACTCGCTGGATGGAATTATTTTTGCGCGGCGGCAGCGCCTGGGAGCGATTTGGTAAACCGCGTGTGAATCAGAAAGTCGCGCAGATCGGTTAGAGACGACGATTCAAAAATGCTAGTAGCAATGAGTGGGAGTGAGAAATCAAAACGCTGTGGAAAAATTTCTGAGACAAGTCCGATATCAATTTAAATACGCTTGGCAACCTGGATTTTTAGCAGCATTAGTGGCGATCGCCCTCCTCATATCCAATTGCAGCAACCCTTCAACTTCTAGTGGAACCGCTCAATCGGGCATTTTGGTTTACGGTTCGAGTGGTCAGCCTATCAATCTAGAATCGGGCAACGTCACAGACGGCAACTCGCTTATTGTTCACAATCAAATCTACAACCGTCTAATCGAGTTCAAGCCGGGAACCACAGAATTACAGCCCGGTTTAGCGACTTCGTGGACGGCTTCACCCGATGGCAAAACCTGGACACTCAAACTGCGTCAGGGCGTTAAATTTCATGATGGAACGGAGTTTAATGCCAATGCGGTGAAGTTTAACGTCGATCGCTGGTGGGACAAAAACAGTCCCAATGGCTATCGCAACGCGGGCAAAACTTACGAGATTTGGGAACAGATTTTTGGCGGCTCTAAAGGCGAACCCAATTCGCTGCTTCAAAACGTGGTCGTGACCGACAAATCTACGATTCAGTTTGGATTAAAGCAGCCGTTTGCAGCATTTCCAAGCACGATCGCGTCGGGTTATTTTGGCATCGCTAGCCCGACTGCGATTCAGAAAGCGGGGGCGAGTTATGGTACACCTGCCACCGGAGCCGTGGGCACAGGAGCTTTTGTGTTTAAAGAATGGCGATCGGGCGATCGCATTGTTCTCGAAAAAAACCCCAATTATTGGAACACTGGATTCCCGAAAAGCAATCAACTGGTGATGCAATTTATCACCGATCCCGCCGCACGACTGGCACAACTCCGCGCCGGACAGCTTGATTTCACCGTCGATCTGGCACCCGATCAAAAGGCAGAAATCGATCGAGACTCCAATCTCACCGCCGTTGCCCGACCCTCGTTTAATGTCGGCTATCTGGCGCTGAATCCGACTTATAAGCCGCTGGCTGATGTGCGAGTTCGGCAGGCGATCGCTCATGCCCTTAATCGAGCGGCGATCGTCAAAGCCTTTTGGGGAGACTTGGCAGAAAGCACGCCTCATTTTGTGCCGTCTACCCTCGCATGGGCGCAGTCTTCAGGTTTAAAGGATTATGACTACAATCCCCAAAAAGCTAAAGAACTGCTGGCTCAAGCAGGCTACCCCAACGGCTTCGAGATGGATTTGTGGTATATGCCCGTCTCTCGTCCCTACTTCCCGACTCCAAAGCCGATCGCTGAGGCATTTGCCGCCGATCTCAACGCGGTAGGAATTCGCGCCTCCCTCAAAACAAAAGACTGGACGGCTTATCTCGCCGATCGCATCAAACCTCCTGGCTATCAGTCTTTTATGATGGGCTGGACGGG
>JBBQYE010000146.1:0-8053 GCA_038208945.1 Leptolyngbyales cyanobacterium
TCCACGTAGGTCAGCGTCTGATCGGCATATTCTACTTCTGAGATCATCAGCCCAGCGACAAAGGCACCCATCTCGATCGAGAGTCCTAGATGCTCAGTCAGCAGGGCAATTCCCAAACAAATCGCCACTACTCCCAGCAAAAACAATTCGCGGCTCTCAGTTTTTGCCAACAGTCGCAGTAGAGGCGGAATCACCCAGATGCCAGCCGCGACGGCTCCGAGGGCAAAAAGTCCCGTTTGCAGCAGTGCCCAGCCAACTGCCAGTCCAATTTCTTCGACAGGTTTATCGAGTGCCGGAAGCACCGCTAGCATCAGACCGAGCGCCAAATCTTGCACGACTAGAATGCCCAGCATCACCTGTCCGTGAGGTGTGCCCGTCTCGTTGCGCTCCATCAAGCACTTCAGCACAACGGCGGTTGAAGACAGCGAAAGAATCGCCCCTAAAAAAACGCCTTGTGCCGGAGACGTGACCCAGCCCAAGCCTAAAGATGCCAGAGTCGTCACCGAAATCGTCAGCGCGATCTGTAATCCGCCGCCGCCTAAACTGATGGCTTTAACTTTCTTCAGCTCAGAAAAAGAAAACTCAACGCCCAGTGCAAATAACAGAAAGGCGACTCCAAACTGAGCCAGTGTTTCTACCTGCACAATTTCTTTAATCAACCCCAGCCCTGTCGGACCGACCACTACACCTGCGATCAGATATCCTAGCAAGACAGGTTGTTTGAGCAGTGCAGCGAATAACCCTCCTGCGGCAGCGGCAGCCAAAACCGAGACGAGATCGACGATCAACCGGAAATCTTCTTGCACGGGTTCCCTAAATATTAGAAGAAATATTACAGTTCATAAACTTTAGAATACTAAGTTTTCAGGGAATTTGCTGAGGGAATTCCAAAAGAGAGCCGTTAATGTTCAGAACAATCGCGCAATCCTAACTGCAAAAACCGCATAGCTTTTGGTGATTCTGCGTAATCGAAGTGTTGATTGACACAAAATCTAGGGCAAAATGAGCGGGGTTGTCTATTCAAACTGCTGCTTGGAGTTTACAAAAGCGCTATGAGTATGAGTATCGAAAAGATCGTTGTACAAGCTTTACAAGACGGCTATTTGACACCAGCAATGGAAGCTGAAGTGGGGCGCATTTGCGACACTGCCGCAGAACTGTCGATCGAAGAATACATGGCTCTGGATCGGCTGATGGGCGCACTGCTCACAGGCGAGGTGGTGGCAGTGCCTCGAAAGCAATTCATCAACGTCATGGAAGAATTAGTGTTAACGGAGGCGATCGCACGAGTAGCCGAGATCGAAGCGACGAGCGATCGCTCCCTAGATCTCGGCGATATCGCAGCCTATGCGCTTAACCGCTTGCTGCCTCTCTATGCCACGACCGAGGAAGGTGCATCTTACCAACGGCTGCGAGCTAAAGAAGAACTGCAAGGACTCATTGCTCAACAGGTGGGCGAAGCGATCGCTCGCAGCCTCGATCGTCCTGAGTTCTTTCCTGAACGACAGGCACTTGGCAAAAGCTCGAAGGACGAAATCTTGTCTCAAGTCAGCACGTTGCTTCAGGTATACGCGCCAAGCTTTGAGTCAGAACCAAGCCGATAAGTCAAAATTCAGGTCAAACATTTCGTGAACAAGGGGCTTAAGCCCCTTGTTTTTTGTTTCCGACACTCTTCAAAAGACTCGCATAAAAACCCCTACTGCCGCTGTCCGTGAGTTTTGACTTCGCTCACCCTACAGATCGAAGCCCGGTTCGTTATCAATTAAACTGAAATTCTTTAAGGTCTCACCGTGACCACTGTTCCTGCCGATGTTTGCTGATAAAGCTTACCGATGTCTGAGTTTCTCATTCTCAAGCAACCATGAGAAACGGGCTGTCCTACCAGCGTTTCGTCATTGGTTCCGTGAAAGCCGATCAGCAAGTCTCCGACTGATCC
Organism: Leptolyngbyales cyanobacterium; assembly: GCA_038208945.1. Taxonomy (GTDB): domain Bacteria; phylum Cyanobacteriota; class Cyanobacteriia; order Leptolyngbyales; family Leptolyngbyaceae; genus Phormidesmis_A. Next base: position 1,937 of record JBBQYE010000146.1, read on the forward strand.
AAACCCAATCCACCACTTTCCGAGCGGATTTTTTTTGCCAGGCAGCACTTTCTCTCCGGTAATCGGGTGCTGCCAAACAGGATTCTGATACTTCTGAGATACTTTGAAGGTTCCGATCGGAGTTTCCCAGCCAGGTTGCCCAACCGCCACTGGATAGCTAGTTTTTATCAGCGTGTTCTCATAAACATAGACACGACGATCGCTGAGATCGACCACGAGCCTCAATGATTTAGCAGTCGCCACCTTTAAAGATGGTTTCGTTAAAGGTGGCTCTGGTTTAACCCAGCTAAAAGTCTGGATTTTAGACAGAACCGCACCCGGAAGCACTGTCATCTGCCGCCATTGAGACGCGATTAATAGAATGCCAGTTCCCATACACAACAGCATCAAATTGCGAGAGACCCCACTATACTGCGTTTTTTCTGCCATTCTGCTGAGTCTAGGCACGGCTTTGCTCAAATTTATAGTTTTTTAAGCTGATTCTGTGAAACTACGGTCGTCACAAGTCGAGTCACGATCGTACTGTATGCATATCTTTCCGGAAGTGATCGCGATAGACGTGAAGGTCAAGGTGATAGCCTCATTAGTCAAAATAGAACGAGCAAAGATCTCAGAACCTCATAAACCCTTCTTCAAAAAAGGCAAAAACTTCAACACTCCTTGATGTTTAGTCTGGCTCCTTTTCAGAATATAGGGCACTTTATAGGTGCAGGGACGTTCTTAAGGTTGAAAGCGGCGATCGATGCCAATTCAAAGCGATTTCTTGAATTTATAATCTCATCTGCTTAATGGTGTGTGGGTCTTGGAGGAGAAACAACGATGGCTGAGAAATTACTGCTCGCAATTACAATTACATTCTCGCTCAACTGTCTTTTAGGATTCTCTGCAACCTCAGCGACAGAGATAGCAGAGACACAGCCGTTGCAGGCAATTCAACACCAGGTGACGATGTTGGCGAGTTTGGCACCGCACAATAAATAGCTTGAAGAACCTACCGTTAGGCAGATTTTGGCAGAAAGCGGTAACAGATGTTTTACGCCTCCTGCGAGATATGCTGGTGAGACGACCAAAAAGATTGGGAGATAAGCAGGGAACTTCTAAAACAGGATTTATGTCATGGGAAAAAGAATGTAGGAATGTTTAGAGCAAATTCCGCCCATGAGTCAATCCCTTCCTGTATCCTGGTCTTCGGTTGAGGCAACCGCTTCTCAAACGCCAGTGCAAGCAGAAAAACTCTCTAACTACGACTTAGTTTTGCAGTGTCAGACCGAGCACCGCCCAGAGAAAGCGGCGTTTGCCGAACTCATGCGGCGATATCAGTCTCACGTTGACAAAGTTCTCTATCACTTGGCTCCTGATTGGCAAGACCGCGCCGATCTCGCTCAAGAAGTGTGGATTCGCGTTTACCGCAACGTTAAGCGGCTCAACGATCCGATTAAGTTTCGCGGCTGGCTGAGTCGAATCGCCACCAATTTGTTTTATGACGAGTTGCGAAAGCGCAAGCGCAATTCTAGTCCACTTTCTTTAGATGCGCCTCTGACGTTAGCCGATGGCGAGCTAGACTGGGAAATTGCATCGGCGACCCCCGGTCCTGAAGAAGACTTGACGACTCGCGAGTTTTATGACCAGCTTAATGAAGCGATCGCTGACCTACCCGAAGTGTTTCGCACCACGATCGTGCTCCGAGAGATCGAGGGCATGGCATATGAGGAAATTGCTGAACTGACGGGTGTTTCGCTCGGAACGGTCAAATCTCGGATTGCGAGAGCGAGACATCGTTTGCAGACTCAGCTACAGCAATATTTAGATGGAGGCTGACTATAACGTCAGCCTCCGTATAGCTACGAGTTATTTCTGCTAAGATTTCTCTCGGTTGCAGTGATGACTACAACTTGCGTCAGTTGAATTTCTCAGATTAGCTTTGGTACATTAGACCTCATAAATGACTGGGTATTCTCATCCTAAGAGAAGTGATTCCACGATGAACCCCAACTTAGATCCGCTTAATAATTCCATGCAACCATCTCCGATCGATCCGGCTTCCCCTGACCCTAAAGGTTCGTTTGAGTCAACTACTTTGCAGCGCGATCGCTTCGAGTTGCTGAGTGCCTATTTAGATGGCGAAGTCACTGCCACTGAGCGCAAACAGGTCGAAGAGTGGCTCGTCAATGATGCCACAGTGCAAAAACTCCACGCCCGCTTGATGATGTTGCGTCAAGGGTTCCGTTCTTTGCCCGCGCCGCAACAGAGTCAGCCTGTTGAGCAGACGGTCGAAAAAGTCTTTGCCAAAATTGACCGTAGACCTAAGCTCTCTTTAGTTTGGGGTGGAACTGCGATCGCGGCTCTATTTGTAGGAGCGGTCACGATGTTTTCTCCGATCGGCAGACCTCCAGTTTCTCAGGTGGCGTTCAAGCCTTCGCAGCCTGCGGTCACTACTCCGCAATCTAGTGCTGACGGTGATGGATTATTAGTGGCACTCGATCAGCCAGTGTTAGCGATCCCGAACGAGGCGATCAACTCTAAAACCCCAGCGGCAATTAAGCGATAACAACTCTGCCCATTAAAATTTGACCTATCTTTGCTGATAGTCCGCAGTTAATAAGTTTGGCTGCGGATTGTTTTTTGTATCCCATTTACCACTTTCAACAGGAATGCCTTTGAGACGCTGGATCTGTTGAAGTGTCATCAAATAAGCCCAAGCAAACCCAAATGAGTCTTGAGTCAAACTAAAAACCTCGATCTTCTGGCGTTGGTAGTCATTTTCACTGGGTTTTTGGGGTGAGAAAAAGCGGTTAAGCAGTTCTGGTTCGTGCTTCTCATAGTTATCTAGCATGTCTAGAATCTTGGGATCTGTGAACGAGAGCAAGGAGCCATAAACCCGATCGGCTCCAATCGTCATGGCAGGGTAGCCGAGGGGCAGATGGTAGAGACATCCAGAGGCGATCGCAGCTTGCGCTCTAATCATTTTCTCTGCACAAAATCGCTGCTCAGGAGTTGCGCTCGGTTTGAGAATTTCTTCGGGCTGAAGGGTGCCGTAAGTGAAAATCTGAATCAGAGGTTGGCTCATCTGAAGTTTCTCGACGCGCAAATCTAACTATTTTTAGTCTAGAACACGTCCAGTTAAAAGTAGGGTGCGTTACTGAAAGCGCAACGGCTCAACAAGCACAAGGCTATTTCGACTGCAAAAATTCTCGAACCACTTGCTTCACATCCTCTTTCTTGCCGTCAACTCTGTAGTTGAGTTCCTGCATCTTTTTCTCAGAGATTGTGTTACCCAACTGATCCAGCACTTGCTTTAGTTGGGGGTGCTTGCGAAGCGTGTCTTGACGCACGATCGGAGCCGCTTCATAAGGAGGAAAATATTGGCGATCGTCTTTCAGCACCACCAGATCTAAAGTCGGAATTAAGCCGTCGGTCGTGTTGCCTGCCACCAAATCTACCTGCTTGTCAGTCAGTGCACGATAGAGCAATCCTAAATCCATCACTTTAGGAGCGTCTGCAAATTTGAGATTATAAGTCTTAGATAATCCTGGAAAGCCATCTTCGCGATTTAGAAACTCAAATCCAAATCCGGCACGCCATTGAGGAGTGTATTTTGCTGCCTGTGAGAGGGTTTGCACGTTGTATTTTCGGGCATCGTCACCGCGAATCACCATCGCAAACGAGTTGTTAAATCCGAAAGGTGCTGTCCATTCTAATTTGAAGCGCTGGGGATATTCTTGCTTCAATTGCTCAGTCACTTTTTTGGCATCTCCAATCGCCGGAAACTTTAAAATCGTCGTATAAGCAGTGCCTGTATATTCTGGATAAATATCGAGATCTCCAGAAAGCATTCCTTGCTGGCAGATAATCGTCCCACCTAAGTTGAAGCGGCGATCGACCTTCAAACTCGTTTTATTCTCAATTTGCTGCGCGAGAATTTCTCCTAAAATCACTTGCTCGGTGAAATTTTTGGTGCCAACGACGATGCGATCGCCACCCGAATTGCAGGCAGAGACCCCGGCAATCATTGTAACGGTTAGTAGGAAGAAGACAAAAAATCGTTTCAGGTTCATTTCTTTACAGTAAGGCGACGCTCAATCCAACCCAGGAAAAAGTCTGCGGTTAGAGCCATTATTGCAGCCGGAATCGCACCCGCCAAAATTAGCTGGCTATCGACCACTGCAACTCCCCGAAAAATGAATTCTCCTAAACCCCCTGCCCCGATCGCAGCTGCAATGGTCGCTAATCCCACCCCGATCACCGTCGCCAATCGGACTCCTCCCAAAATCACCCCCAACGCGAGCGGAATCTCAACCTGAACTAAAAGCTGTCGATCGGTCATGCCCATTCCCTTTCCTGCTTCTCGGACCGCCGGATCGACTCCCATAATGCCGATATACGTATTGCGAATAATTGGCAAGAGCGAGTAGAGAATCAGCGCTACGATCGCCGTTCTCGCCCCAATGCCCCCAATCAATGGCACCGGAATCAGAAATCCAAAAATCGCCAAACTTGGCATCGTTTGCACCGCATTGGCAAAGCCGAGTACGGGTCTACTCAACTTGGGTTTGCGCGTGATTAAAATTCCGAGGGGAATACCGATCAGAACCGCGATCGAGATTGCCGTCAAGACCAGAAATAAATGCTGTCCACTGCGCTGTAAAATCTCTTCGCCATAGCGATTTAAGAATTCCATTCTCCTCTTGCCCTCAAAAATGCTTGCGCTTCTGAATGCGTCGATCGCTTAAATTCCTCTGGGGTTGCCAGCACCACTAATTCTCCAGCTTGCATTAAGCCAATTCGAGAGCCGAGGGTGAAAGCTTCTTGAATATCGTGAGTGACGAACACGATCGTTTTGCCAAGACGCTGCTGCAATTGCCGAAATTCTTGCTGAAGCTCGACGCGAGTGATCGGATCAAGTGCGCCAAACGGCTCATCCATCAGTAAAATTGGCGGATCAGCAGCTAACGCTCTCGCCACTCCGACTCGTTGCCGTTGCCCTCCAGATAGTTGGTGTGGATATCGGTCAGCAAAGCGATCGGGGTTTAGTCCCACGAGTTTTAATAGCTCAATGACGCGCTTTTGAATACGTGACGGCTCCCAGTTTTGTAGCGACGGCACGACTCCAATATTTCGCTCGACGGTGAAGTGAGGAAACAGCCCGACTTCCTGAATCACGTAGCCAATCTGCCGCCGGAGTTGAATCGGGTTCCACTCGCGAGTCGAGACTCCTTCGACTTGCACCTCTCCGATCGTCGGAGTCAGCAAGCGATTGATCAGCCGGAGCGTCGTCGTTTTACCGCAGCCACTCCGACCTAGCAAGACCAGGGTTTCTCCTGCCTCGATTTTAAAGTTGAGATTGAGCACGAGTGGACGCTGACCCAACTGATAGGTGACGTTGTGAAACTCGACTGCGATCGCCTTTGATGTAATCTGCATTCTCAAACCGTCTCAATGGAGCAAATTCTGACTGACACATTAAAAGTCATTTTCGAGTGGTTCTAAAGAGCGATTTTCGGATGCTTTGCCTCTACGATCGTTGAGTTGATGTTAATAACCGTTGCGATCGTAGTCTCCTCCGATCACGTCAACATAATAGCGTTCGGGTGCTAACAATACCTGCATTCCTCTGTCTCCACACAAGTGTGAAAAAATTTGCAGTGAAGCTAGCTTTTCTTGCTGAAGGGTTGTCAACTTTGGATGCAAAGCTGTGATTTCGGTCAGCGATCGCTCAAATAAAGGATCTGTTTTCAAAGTTTCTAAAAATCCATCAAACCCAAGGCAGCTTAATCCATAAATCAGTCGTTTGCTGAGTTCTGGTTGAGGACAATTTTTAGAACCAAAAATGTAACCGCCGTGGGTGTCAATCTTGCTTGTAAAAAAGTCCAAACTTAGGGAAACATAATCGCGAAAACTTAGAAATGGTTTATTTAAAGCTTGACTGACAATCCCAATGTTTTTCTCTTGACCTGTTTTAGGATCACGATATTTCTCTTGATAGTTTGTGCAGTCAAAATAGGTAAAAAGTTCAGCGATCGATTTCTGATTCTCTTCCAGCCCGATTTGCAGTTGTCGCTCCGACAAAGGTTTTTGTTCACGAATAAATAAGTAGTCCAAAAAGCTTAATCCAACAGC
>JBBQYE010000147.1:0-8048 GCA_038208945.1 Leptolyngbyales cyanobacterium
CCATCTAGGGCTGCGTGTGCCTTGGCAACTCTGAGGGCAAATAGTTCCGCTCGATGCCCCTGCACGCCGCCTCGAATCGCTTCGTTGACCAAGTAATTGATCTGCTCAGTGCTGATACGCACGTCTTTGAGCCACTCTCGCGCCAGAATAATTTGAGTTCTCAATGAGTCGAGATCTTCGTCATATTGTTTGAGAAAGGCTTGTGGAGAGTCAGCATAGCGAGTGGCTTGTTCGACGGCTTGCACTCGATCGTCTAATTCTAAAACCGCGTCGGCAGAGAGGGCGATCGCGATCCGATCCAGTAAGTGTTCTCTCAGTGACCCTTCTTCAGGATTGTAAGTGGCGATCAGTAAGGGTTTGCACGGATGCTGAAAGCTGATGCCTTCTCGCTCAATCTGATTGCGTCCATCGGTTAAGGCAGTCAGCAGAAAGTTAGAGATTTGGTCATCGAGCAGATTAATTTCGTCGATGTAGAGAACGCCTCGATTCGCCTCTGCCAACAGTCCCGGCTGAAAAACGGTTTCGCCTTGTCTAATCGATTGACTGACATCGACAGAACCAAGCAGCCGATCTTCAGTGATGCCGAGCGGAATCTGCACAAACGGCGCACGAATTACCTCAGTTGGGATGTTAGACAGATCAGTGTCTTTTTCTAATGTTAGATCGTCCCAATCTTCGGGTGTGTTGGGGTCGCAGTTGCTGAGAGAATCTTTGACGACCTCGATCGGAGGCAGCAACGCATGAATTGCCCGCGCCATCACTGATTTTGCGGTGCCTCTGCGTCCAGCAATCACGACTCCTCCTAAGGTGGGATCGACCGCCGCTAACAGGAGCGCCATTTTGATGGCTTCTTGACCTACGACCGCAGCCAGCGGAAACGTGGTAATCGGAGTCTCAACTACAGACATTTAATCTTCAAAATAATTTAGGACATTGAGCGAATCGTAGACTTGGTATCTCTCACGCGAGGGCTAGAAATGTCGGTTTGGGGATTATGTTTACTGTCCTTCACCTTTCTGGGACTGTTGAATCACGGTGCTCCAATCATCGTTTTCGACAGCGGCTTCTAAATTTTGACGACGATCGGCTTCTAAAGTTGAAAGCTGATCTAACTCTTTGTTGAGTGCCTGATCTGCCATTGCTTTGCGGAGTTTTAATTTTTTCTCTTCATAAGCGTCTCGTTCAGCCGCAGACATCGCCAGCTTTGCCGCCTCTGCAACAGTGCAAGCCCAGCGATCTCGCTCTTCCCCGTTGCCAAGCGGAATACTATTATTCTCAGCAATCCACGCGTCTCGCAGTTGCTCCATCTCTTCGCGCTTGGGGAACTTGAAGGTATTGAGTCTCAAAAACGCGCAAGTGTCTTCACCCACTTGAGTTACATGACCACTTAGAGACAGCGGTACATTCCGCGAATAGCCAACATATTGAAGATAACGATCGCGACTCAACACCGCATATACCCCCGCAACTTTGGCATTCACCGCTTGAGTAGACCACTCTGCAACCGACATGATCTCATCACCCTGACTTTCTAGATTAGGAGCGCTGGCTGTAGTTTCGGTGTGTTCGTCATCGGAGCTATATAAAAAGCTGTGTAAGCCCTGGTGCGCTTGAGGGACATTTTGATGTTCGATCGCCACGAGGTTATCTGCTTCCACTTGAGTTGATCTCCGTTTCGCACTTGGTCAGCCTGATCTCTATTATCAGAGATCACGGCAACCGAATTTCGCAAATTCGGGGATCATCCCTCCCCATTCTTTCTAAACATAGCGTAAACTTTTGTAATAAAGTTTTAAGGTGATTTTTAGAAATGGCAACTCCTGCTGGATTTGGGAAGGCGAAACCGCAGACACAAAAGCAGCCGAGCAAGGGCGCTGCAAAGCGGGCTGAGGCATCGCAGCTTTACGATCAGTTTAAAGATGATGGCACACCCGAATATGAGATTTACATTCGAGTTCAGGGTAAGAAAAGCTGGTTTCCGGTTGGGGCGATCGCGGTGAAGCGCTCAAACCAAATCAATCACGCCATTTTTGACAACTTAGAAGAGCTGCAAAAAGGCGCGTTCCGTCTGTTTCCAATTCTCAAGAAAAACCAGGCTCAGCTAGAGTATGGTTATCGTCTCAAGGGCTTTAAGGATGACGAGATCGAAATGGCTCAACGTCCTTCAGCAGGCTCAAATGCGGGGATCGGTGTCCAGAATGCGCTATCGATGATCGGCGATCGCGTCTCCTCAATCTTTAAGCGCAAATAAAATCTGTCATCTCAAAAAAAATCGCCCGTCAGTTTTGAACTAACGGACGGCTTTTTGGAAGATTAGCCTAGTTTTCTCTGTAGCTGCAATCCTAGCAGTCCGGTTTTGATGTGTTCTAACAGGCTATCTTTACCGGAGGCTCGATCGCACTGAGTCAAAGGCTTCCGCAAGCTTTTAGCAGCTCGCTTTGCATTGATGGTCTGCTTGTGAGGTGTGCCCCGTCCGGTAATGATCATGACGAGATCAGCCTGGGCAATGTGACTCTCGGTTTGTTTTGCCCACTGATCCCCATCCTCAGCAGTACACCAGACCAGACTTACTTTTGACTGACGTAGACACTCTTCGACCTGCACCTTTACATTGTTTTGACCACCAAAGATCACCACTTTTCCGCTCAGGTCTGCATACGGATCAGGATCATCTGATTCGTCGCAATCGTCAGAAGCCGTCGATCGAGAGCGAGTTGAGCCTCCACTAGGAACTAACGTCAAGAGCGGAGGATATTTTTGCTGACGTAGTTTGGTTGCCTTCTCATACATCCGAGACAGCTTCCACTCTGGGGTTCCGGCGATGACGATCGGCTTTCCTTCACGATTGCAGTCGTTGATTTTGTTGAGTAAAGCGTTGACGACTTCTTCGAGCGCTTCTAGTGACTTTAGATCTTCTTTGGCGTAGTGAATCTCAATCGCGAGATCTGACGCTTCGTAATAATCGTCCTGTTCAGCGATCGTGGCGAGGAGTTGACGCTTTTTCTCGCGTCGGCATCGCTGAAGCTCTTCTCGATCGCGCCGTCTCAAGTGGGTGTCAGCTTCTTCGCGCTCTTGCTGTTGTCGCCGTTCTTCAATGATTTGCCCGATCCAATCAATGGTTTCTTGAGGGTGAGCCTGACGATTTTCTAAGAGGTTTTCTGCCAGCTTTGGCAACTCATAGTTAAGCTGATAGCGATAGTGGCGAACTCTAGCTTCTAACTGCTGATAGCGATCGTCTTCAGCAGGCGTATTGACGCGTTGAAGCTCCTTTTGAAGGTCTGCTAATTTTTTACAAAAATGTTCTAACTTTTGCTGAATCTCAAGACAGGCTTCTCGTTTGACGATTTCTGATTCATAGCTTTGGACAAATTGCTCAAACGGGTCAATGCTTTGCATAGGATTAAAACCTTTTGTGAGTTGGGATATTGCCTGAAGGTGATCCCCGCAGATGGCTGAGATGCAGTCCAAAAGATAAATATTCTCAATATCTCTGCTTAAACTAGATAAGATCAGGCGTAGAAATACGGAATCATGCTTTGTCTGCTGTCAACCGAGTCCTTGTCTTTACCTACATTTCATGAAATACAGACGTTTTGGGCGCACTGAGCTACAGATTCCAGTGTTCACCTGTGGAGGAATGCGCTATCAGTACAAGTGGCAAGATGTGTCTTATCGAGACATTCCTGCCGACAATCAGGAGAACTTGGAAGCGACGATTCACCGTTCTTTAGAATTGGGGATCAATCACATCGAGACGGCTCGCGCTTATGGCACGTCAGAGGTGCAGCTTGGCAAAGTGTTGCCTAAGTTCGATCGAGAGTCGCTGATTGTGCAAACCAAAATAGAGCCGATGGCATCAAAGCCATTTTTGAAAACCTTTGAGCAGTCTCTCCGATTCTTAAATCTCGACTATGTGGATCTGCTGTCCATTCACGGCATCAACTTAGAGAGCCACTTAGAGGAATGTCTGCGTCCGGGCGGCTGCCTAGAAGTAGCACAAAAACTTCAAGCTCAGGGAAAAGTTCGCTCGATCGGGTTTTCAACCCACGGCGCGGCTGATTTGATTGTGAAGACGATCGCGACCAACCAGTTCGATTACGTCAATCTGCACTGGTACTACATTAATCAGGTGAACTGGGCAGCGATCGCAGCCGCTAACCAGCTTGATATGGGGGTGTTTATCATCAGCCCTTCCAATAAAGGAGGATTGCTCTACGAGCCGTCGCCCCGACTGGTAGACCTCTGTGCGCCGCTCAGTCCGATCGTGTTTAATAATCTGTTTTGTCTCAGCCATCCCCAAGTTCACACCCTCAGCATTGGGGCTGCCCGTCCTGAAGATTTTGATGAACATATTAAAACGCTGGACGTTCTCGATCATGCTGACGAGATTCTTCCCCCGATTTTGAAGCGATTAGAGGAAGCCGCGATCGAGCGATTAGGCTCCGATTGGGTAAACACTTGGCGTACCGGGTTGCCTTCTGTAGATGAAACGCCGGGTCGATTAAACATCCCGATCATTTTATGGCTACGAAACCTCGCGATCGCTTACGACATGGTGGACTATGCCAAGATGCGATATAACCTGTTAGGTCAAGCGAGTCACTGGTTTCCAGGTGCGAGAGCTGACACGATCGACCTTAAATCTCTTCAAAAATGTTTAGCAAACAGTCCTCACGCCGACAAGATTCCAGACCTTTTGCACGAAGCCCACGAGATGTTAGGTGGCGCGATCGTCAAGCGCATGGGCAGTTCATAAATTTATGGATTTTTTACGATCACTCCACTTTTTAGTAAGATCACACTTGCTGGCGATCTCGTTAAATTTGAGCCAATACCAACTGAATTAGAGCTTGCATAGAATCAACCTCCGTGGAACAAGGGGCTTAAGCCCCTTGATTAGATACAGCCTCATAGAATTGGTATGAGTAAGCGATTTGTTTCAACCAAGCGGGATTTCTCCTGCTTAAGCGAATTGTTTTTATGGTCTAATTCCACTTCGCCGCTGAATAAGTTGAGCTTTACTCTTTAAATTTCTGTCTAAAGTTATATGTCATAAGCTAGACCTGCATATCAATCAACCACGCTTATGCTTAGACAACTATGAATTTACTTAAGCGCGTCCGTCTTTTAGAAGAATTGCAGTTTAGCAACTTGAGTGAGTTGATCGGCTTAACCATGAGCAGTCGCCCCGTTTCTGAATTGCAAGTTGCTTCTTGACGGTCGTGCTTTGTTACCGTCTAAAAACTGTGGAAACTCACTCTGATGGATACTGATATTCGCATCACTCTTATTGAAGATCATGACCTGACTAGAGTTGGCATGAGAACGGCTCTTCAGCAGAGAGAAGGATTTAAAGTCGTCGGAGAAGCTGCAAACGGGACAGACGGCTTAAAACTAATGACCTCTGCAAAGCCCGATGTGGCGATCGTCGATATTGGCTTACCTGACATTGATGGCATTGAGCTAACTCGTCGTTTTCGCCAAGCGCAGGCATTGATGGATCAGTCTGCTACTAAAGTCTTGATCCTGACGCTGCAAGACAATGAAGATGTGGTGTTAGCCGCTTTTGCAGCCGGGGCAGACTCCTACTGCATGAAAGACGTAAGCCTAGACCAGCTTGTAGAGGCGCTGCGCATTACCCAAGAAGGCAACTCTTGGATCGACCCCGCGATCGCTCGGGTCGTGTTGCGGCAGGCGCGAGACACCCAGCCCGAAGACGGCACTGTTGTTGAGTCAAAGATGGTTTCTATCGGTGCTGCGGAGCCAGAATACAACCAAATTATTGAAGCGTATCCCCTGACTGAGCGGGAGTTAGAAGTCTTACAGCTAATCGTCAATGGGTGTAGCAACGCCGCGATCGCTGAGAAACTGTATATCACGGTTGGAACTGTCAAAACTCACGTCCGCAATATTTTGAACAAGCTGTGTGCTGACGATCGCACGCAGGCGGCTGTTAGAGCACTACGCTCAGGGTTAGTTGGGTGAAAAGAGTCGACATGCAATTTCAGAAAAATCTGCGATCGCTGATTCACTGGGCGGCAGTCCTGATGGTTTGGGCGGCTTTTTTAGTGGCTCCGATCGTCAGCTTGGCAGCACCCGTCGATCGTCCTGATGCTGCTCCTTCGTCGATCGCTCCGCCGAGCACCAGTGCGGTTAGACCCGACACTAACAACATTCCGTCTGAAAAAGTGACTCAATTTGTCAACGTCTATCTGCAAGTCGTGGCACTGATAGAGCGACGGGAAGGAGAGCTACAGGCAACTGAAACAGAGTCTGAGTCACTCCGCATTCAGCGTGATATCGAAACGGCAGCGATCGTGCTGATTGAAACCGCAGGCTTAACCCGCCAAGAATATTTACAACTTTTAAGTCTCGCCAATGTTGATCCTGAGTTTGGCGAACAAGTTGCAACGCTCATACAGGAGACGGCTAGCTGATCCCCAGTTATTAGGAATGAGTTGAAGGAACAAAGGGCTGAATTTTGCAGACGACTGGAGACCCATAATCGGGAATGAGTGATTAAATGGGAAGACAGATTTAGATGACTGTTGGTTTTGACCTGACGGATTGTCCTAGCACAATCAGTTCGCTACGATCGCCGCTTCTCTAAATCTGGCTAAAACCAGATTGGATGGATCAGTCTCAGACAGATCCATTCGTCTTGGCGACAGGAGTTCATCTGCTTGAATGTCTATTCGCCGCTTTTCTAAGTCTGTTCAGTGAGCACTCAGGATGACCAGCATTGCCCCCGTTTCCAAAACTGAGTTAACCCAGCGACGGCAAAAACTTCGCCGTCAGAGACGGGTTAGGTTCTTGCAAGCAAGCTGGCGCAGTCTTGCAGTGGCAGGCTTGGCAGGCGGAGCCGTTTGGGCTGCGACCTTACCCGCTTGGGTGATCCGCAAACCAGAGCAGGTTACAATCAAAGGCAATCAATTTATCTCTGCTCAAACAATCCGCACTCTGCTGCCGATCGCCTATCCTCAATCGCTGCTAAAAATTCAGCCTCAAGCTATTGTTGACGCGCTGAAGTTAAAAGCTCCCATCTCTGAAGCAACCGTCGATCGTCAACTGTTTCCCCCAGGGCTAACGGTGAGAATTCAAGAGCGCAACCCAGTCGCGATCGCTCAACCTAGCTCGTCTGGAGTCTCGGTGTCTGCCACAAAAAACAGCCCACTATCTGTGAACGCTGTGCAAGCAAATCTCACTCAACCCGGACTGCTCGACGAAAACGGCATCTGGACTCCTCTTGAAACCTACACGTCGCTCAATCAGAGCTTCAAACTGCCAACTCTTAAAATTATGGGGAGGCTATCGTACTATCGTCCTTATTGGGCAACTCTTTATCAGATGCTCAGTCGCAGTCCGGTGAAAGTTTCTGAAATTAACTGGGATGACCCTAATAATTTAATTCTGAAAACTGATCTAGGTTTCGTTCACTTTGGGGCATATAGTTCGAGCTTTGCAAATCAACTCAAAGCGCTTGATCAAATGCGGAAGCTCCCTAGCCACGTTAATCCGAGCCAGGTTTCCTATATTGATTTGAGAAACCCAGACTCCCCATTCATTCAAATGAATCTGAATCCTTCAAAAACTCCTGTAAAATTAGGTACTCCTTAAACCAAACCGATAAGAAGACTGGCAAATTAGTTGCTAGAAAACTTAACCTGATATCGTTAATCTAAATACCTTTTTGCCGCGATCGGTGTGGCAGCATCGGTCATTCTCACGTTTTATTGCTGATCATCTAGATTTGTCTAGCCCTGATCTCTTGTTCATAACCATCGCTGAAATTTTCCAATGACGCTTAACAATGAGTCAGACACCCCAACAATCCTCGACAGCCGATTAGAGCGCGGCTACGAAGGTTCCCACGCTGAAGAACCATCTAGCTTCTCATCCATGGCAGAAAATTCTAACCCGTTTGGCGGCAACTCCGGTCTATATTTAAGTCAAAACTCCAGCCTCAAAGGTCTGCCTGGAGAAGAGTCAAGGAGTGGTGATATCGTGCCAGGTAGCGTAGCAAAGATTAAAGTCATTGGCGTTGGCGG
>JBBQYE010000148.1:0-8047 GCA_038208945.1 Leptolyngbyales cyanobacterium
GGAGAATCTATCGGAACGATTGTCGGAGGTTTCTGTGAAGTTTGCTGATGTCGAAGACCACATGAAGAAGGCGATCGAAGCCACTCAACGGTCTTTTAATACCATTCGGACGGGTCGAGCCAGCACCAGTCTTTTAGATAAAGTGTCGGTCGAATATTATGGGACTCCTACGTCTCTCAAAGCTTTGGCGAATATTAGTACGCCTGATTCGAGCACGATTCAGATTCAGCCTTACGATCGCGGCAGTCTGGCAATCATTGAAAAAGCGATTTCGATGTCTGATTTGGGGTTGATGCCCAACAATGACGGGTCAGCAATTCGGTTAAATATTCCACCGTTGACGAGCGATCGCCGCAAAGAACTCGTGAAACTCGCGACCAAATATTCCGAAGAGGGCAAAGTCTCTGTTCGGAACATTCGTCGAGACGCGATCGATGCGGTGAAGAAGCAAGAGAAAGCCAAGGAAGTCTCTGAAGACGAATCAAAAGATATTCAGGACAAAATTCAAAAGCTGACGGATAAATATGTTGCCGAAGTAGACAGAGTTTTGGCAGCGAAAGAAAAGGATATTCTGACTGTTTAGGATATCGATTGTGATACCAAATTGATTCACAAACGCGACCAATAACAAATTTACCCAACGCTGTAGAGATGTTCCACCGGAACGTCTCACCGCTTTCGATTGACAGAGGCGATCCAAATGTTTGGATCGCCTTATTTGTGAGTAAATTCCAGTAATTTAGCCGCCCATTCCAGGAATCAGACTACCGCTGAGGCGTTTTAGCGCACGGGTCGCAACATCGGCATAGCGCATTTCGCCACACATAATTTTGCCCAGGCGATCAGTGGCGGTGGGTCGCTTCACCCCAACTTTATAGCCGATGCCAGGGATGCGATAAAACACACCCGCGAGTCGCTGCGCCCAGATCATATCCACGCCCCATTCTTTTTGAATCACTGAGGTGTAGTTTTCTAGAGCATTGCGATCGCCCGATAGCGCCTGGTCGATCGCTTCGGCTGCTTTCACGCCGCTAAACACCGAGGGACGAATGCCTTCCCCAGTAAACGGGTCAACGACATACGCCGTTTCACCCGCGAGAATTGCATTTTGGGTGTGCAGCTTTTGATCGCCGTCCCAGGTGCAAATTGGGTGAAGATGGACTTGGCTGCTTTTGGCATCAATGCCAGCGAGAGCAGCATATTCAGCCAGGTCAGCCCTCAGATCTTCAGAGTCGCCCCCTCGGAAGGTGCTGGTTCCGATCGAGATGCCATCCGCTTTCGGAAGATTCCAAATAAAGCCGTTTTTGACGATGCCAAAATCGAATTGAGCGCGATTATCATCGTTCGATCGTGGCGCTTCCATCACGGCACCCATGCGGGTTTTGCGTTCCTTAAAGCCCAGCCATTTTGCCATCGGACCTTTTGATCCATCTGCGGCAATCAAATAGCGGGCTTCTAGCGCTCCATTGGAAGTGTTGACGATCCAACGATCGCCCTTAAACTCGATTCCGGTGACGGTGGTGCGATCGCGCAGTTCTGCCCCTTTTTGCTGTGCCTGCTGAATCAGGAAGTGGTCAAATACATCGCGTTTAACCATCCACATCGGTTCTGGTGTATTGAGCGTCGCCTCTACGGGGTCACCTAGCTTCCAGGTATAGCGAATCGCATCGACCTTGAGCGAAATTGCGGGTGAGAAGTCAAAATCAAACCACTGGGCGATCGCCGGAGACACGCCACCGCTACAAGGCTTGTATCGAGGCAGCGCTTCTCGTTCTAGCACCAATACTGATCGCCCACGTTTTGCTAAATGATAAGCAGCAGTTCCTCCGGCGGGTCCGGCACCTACGACAATACAATCAAATATCACGCTGGAATTCACTCCCTAATTTATGCGTTCATTGCTCACTACAGAGGTTGTTGCTCAAGATCAGCACCGTTTAAGCAATCCTCATCAAGCCTCTGCCAAATTCGCTGGACGTAATTTGAGAACGGTTCCTTAGTTTTATACCCTTTTGGACGATCGAATGCCTGACTATGAAGCTGTTCTTCACGCAGTATAAAGATGTCGCCTTTATCGCTCTGTCCAGGCACGCATTTTACCAGGGTTAAGTAGTCCGTAGGGATCGACCATTTCTTTAAACTTGAGTTGCTCGACATCCACCGTTTTCATGCCGCCATCTTCAAGAATGTAGGTGTGCGGATTAAAGATAAAAGCACCTTTAGACTCGTGATAAGCGATGATCTCATTGAGACGGTCTTCAGTCGTATAGCGGACGACTTGCAGCGCTGCTGGGCGGGCAGAGCCACCGACGCGCAAAAATTCTAGATGCAGCATGACTTCATCGCCAAAGTGTTGATAGAGATGCTCAAGCAAAGCGAGATTGTCGTCTGGGAGAAGCGTTTGCAGATAAGTCAGCGATGAATCGACACTGCGGGCATGAAGCGTGGTGTGGTTCCAGGAATATTCTCCAAGAGTGATGCCTTTGCTGGCTTCTTGAGCGGTTTTTTGATAGCCGATCGTGCCCCCAAATTCCTCAACCAATTCACCCAACGGCTCTAAACAACTTTCAGCGATCATGATTAGAGCGCAGTGAGTGCCATCAGGAATGTAGCTGCGGAGAGCCGCAAAATAAGTAGGAATCGGTGCTGCACAGACGCAGACCAGTTTTTTGATTATGCCATCAGAATTAGTGAGCGCTTGCCCAAATCTGGCGGCAGACATGAAATCTGAGAAGTTAACAATCACCTCTGCCCAGGGATAAGCAGGAGCAAGGGGAATCTCTAGCTGAGTAATAATGCCGTTAGTGCCATAGGCGTGGGCGACTTTATAAACATCGTCCCCTCGAAGCTCAATCACGCGAGGTCGATCTTCCATCGTCACGACGCGAACTGCATTGAGGTTGCCGCGATCGCGCAGTTGCCCATAGGTCACCGAACCGATGCCCCCACTGCCGCCGCCGATAAACCCTCCGATCGTGGCGGTGCGATAAGTCGAAGGAGCCATGCGGACTTCCCAGCCACTCTCGCGGGTTTGCTTGTCCATTGCCGCCATTTTTAGCCCTGGTTCGACACAGGCGAGTCCGGGTTTGACCCAGTGAATAGCAGTCATCCGCGTCATATCGAGAATCACGCCACCATTGAGGGGAACGCACTGCCCATAGTTTCCGGTTCCGGCTCCGCGCACGGTGAGCGGCACTTTGAATTTTACGCACGCCGCTGCCACTTTGAGAACGTCGGCTTCGTTAGCGGGACGCACCACTAAATCACCTGTTTTGTCTCCCAACAAAGGCTGTAGCACTGGGCTGAAAGTGTAATAATCTTGCGAGAGTTTGAAGATCTGATTGGCATCGGTAACAATGTCGAGTCCGGCAAGGTCAGCAAGTAGGGAATTTAAGTTGACGGGGCTAGTTTTTGTCGAAGTCATCGGACGTTCTATATGAACAGTTCTTCTGCATCTTAAATCGATTCTGAAGAGAAATTGGTATCCAAACTTTCTAGACGATCGAGGAACTGATTCTGCGATCGCGATTGCAAATCATCTATGACTATTGATCGTAAATGTCGCGATGATGACCCACTCGAACAATCACAAGAACCTGAGTTTCTGACTCGATCTCGTAGGTAACGCGACAGTCACCAACTCACAGCTTGTAGAATCCTGACGGATTTGACCTGAGTCTCTGCGGAGCAAATTGCTCAAGGTTATGCGCCAACCGATTGATTTTACGGAGGATACAGTCTCAAATAACCGGACTCATTTGGTCGAGATCCTCGATCGCTTCTGGTTCAACCTTAACCCGATTGCTCATTGCCAGGTTGTGCCCTACCGTTGAGCCACGTCTGCCGCTGAAATACCACGATAACCGGAGGCTCGACGTTGACGCGAGGCTAACAGTTGCTGTTCAATTTTGGGACGCAACGCTAGTCCGCCGTCTCGATCATCTAGAGCTTCTTCTAAGACTGCCATGACGGTCTCGCGAATGAGAGCTTTGAGTTCTTCGGTCGTCAAATCTTTGACTTGCATGGCGAATTTGGAATTATGAATGACTCAATTCTAAACGGCAATATTGCAGGTCCCGATCGACCACAGTTAGACGGATTGAGCGAGATCATCCAACTCTGCGTAATCGGGCAGAGCCGTATCGATCGATTTGCCGTCTCGTAGCACAGTCCGATCGTGCTGTGAGCGAGACAACAATTCGCTGTAGCTGCGTGCTTTAAACAAAACGAGGTCGGCGGGAAGTCCGGCTCCAATTCTACCGACTTGAGGAAGACCCATCAAATCTGCCGGAGTCAGCGTGATCGCGTTTGCCCAATCGGTGTAAGGGCGATCGAGATGGGCAATGCGAACGGAGAGATTAAACACTTCTAGAGCATCGTGATCGCCAAACGCAAAGAATGGATCGCGACAATTATCACTAGCGATCGCGACTGACACGCCTTGCTGCTTTAATTCGTGCAGCAACGTCACCCCACGCCATCGGGGAGTCTGTCCCGCCGTACGACCTTGCAGATAAAGATTACACATCGGCAGACTGACCACCCCAACCCCCGCCTTTTTAACGAGACGAATCGTTTTAGTTGCCTCGGCTTCCTCTTGCACCGCCAAACTACAGCAATGTCCGCAGACAATTTTTCCTTTAAATTTGTGCCGAATCGCGGCTTCTGCAACACGCCTCAGAGTGATCGAGCCAGGATCGTCATTTTCGTCGGTGTGAAAGTCTAAATTTAGCTTGCGTTCCTGGGCAAGCGCGAAGACTCGATCGAGTTGGGCATCAATGTCTGGGTTCATGTAGGCAACACCGCCTAATACGCCCCCAACATCAGCGACTAAATCGGCTAACTTCTCTCCTTCGGGGGTGAGAAAGTAATCCAGCGTCACCAGCGAGACGGCTTGAAGGATCAGTTTGTCTGCCCAGCGATCGCGCAACGCTTTAAAAACCCGAAAGCCAATGTCTGCCTGTTCGCCAAAGGAGTCAATATGAGTCCGAATAGCTTTTGTGCCGTGGGCGTAGCTGCATTTGAGTCCAAACTCCATGCGCCGATAGACATCGTTCTCGTCCCAGTTTTTAGCCGCGTCTGCTCTAACCATCGTCAAGGCAGTGTTAAACGTACCGTCTGGGTTTGGGGCACGGTTCCAAATGTGCCCTTTGTCGAGATGGGTGTGCATATCCACAAAGCACGCCCACACCATGCCACCCTTCAGATCGACTGAGGGATCACTGTAAGTGCTACAGGTTCCGGCAGCCACGATCGAGGCGATCATGCCATCTACAATCTCTAGATCAACAGCAAGAAGCGAGTCACCAGACGATTTTTTGTTAGTCCACTTCGTTCCACTCACAATCAACGACGGAGGAACGTGGGCATTTCTGAGCCAGTAGCGATGAGAGTCAAACAGCATAGGAGCAGTGAGCCAGTGCGATCAGGGTTCAGTCCTAACTTACCAGCAACCCTCACCCAAAAAAGCTAAATCTCTCCCTGATTTCAACTCAGTTGACCGTCAGTAGAAGCATTCACTCTACGAGTCGGTTCTAAAAGTTTGTGCAAAAAGAGTCGTCGGGGTTGACCCAACAGCCAGGTAGTCAAGCCAGCATCTGTATCTCGCAAACGATACCCGCTTTTTGCATAAAGTTGTTCTGCCGAATGATTATTCTCCAACACGTGCAGGTAAATGTCTTCAAACCCCCACGCGAGAACGACTCGATCACACGCCTCCAACAACTGCATCGCGGCTCCTTTACGCCGACACTCTAGCTTGACTGCCAAATTTGACAGATAAGCATAGTGGCTCGTGCGCGGCTGCCAGGGATTAAACGATCGCAGCCCAACCTCCACCGTTCCCACCAAGACACCGCTGTCTACCGCAACCAGACACACATAGTGAGAAGGAGCCGTCTTTAATCGATTTCGCAAATCTTCATAGATTCCCACTCGCATAATCGGAATCAGCCAGCGCATAAACTCTGGTTGCAGATGGAAACTTTCCGCCAAAATTCCAGCAATTTCCGACAAGTCCTGCGGCTCAACCGATCGGATCAGAAAGCGTGGAGAACTCGATAACTGCTCTGAAGAATCTTGTTCGCGAGGTGAAGAAGGAGTGTTCACAACCAACTGAATAAGGCAACACAGACCATCCTAAGTTGAGCAGCGCAATCTGCCCCAACCCAACACGTGTTTTTGACATAAAAATACCTGCCTAGTCAAAGGTGAACTAGACAGGTGTTGGCTCACGAATCGCTCGTGCTATTTGCCAATCCGAGGAGGTTCGCGGAAGGCGATCGCAAAAAACAGCACGCCGATCGCGAGCGCAATAATCAAAATGTAAGCAACGCTTTCCATATCTCCATATCCTCAGTTGTGAGTGTATCTCAGACTATCAAGCAGTCAGTCAGGTCCAGCCAGTCCTCAAAACAGAAGCGGCTGAACCCAAGCCAACCCACCTTAAACCTGAGTTTGTCTGCGGGTGCTCTTGTCACCCAACTTCTGGAAGTAGCCCCACTCAACCTGCTCTTCTGCCAGATCTGGGTCAACCCCTGCAAACACATCTCGGAAGATGGTGCGAGAGCCGTGCCAGATATGCCCAA
The DNA here is from genome assembly GCA_038208945.1 of Leptolyngbyales cyanobacterium. Classification (GTDB taxonomy): domain Bacteria; phylum Cyanobacteriota; class Cyanobacteriia; order Leptolyngbyales; family Leptolyngbyaceae; genus Phormidesmis_A. Next base: position 6,588 of record JBBQYE010000148.1, read on the forward strand.
AGAAGAACAGCAGAGCAAAGACTGCATGACCGAACGTAAACCAACCTCTCGGACTGGTGCGGAACACCCCATCAGAGTTGAGCGTTGCCCGATCGAACTCAAACGGTTCGCCCAGTTGAGCCGCCCGCGCATAGCGCTTGACTTGAGCAGGGTCAGAAATGGTTTGACCACCCAACACTCCACCATAGAAGGTCGCCGTGACACCTGCTTGTTCAAAGCTGTATCTCGACTCAGCCTTTCTAAACGGAATGTCAGCGCGAACGACCCCATCGGCATCTGTCAACACGACCGGGAAGTTCTCGAAGAAGTTTGGCAAACGACGAACGGAGAGTTCTCTACCGTCACCGTCTTTAAACACGGGATGCCCTAACCAGGCTTGGGCAATTCCATCGCCTTTGTCCATCTGACCTGTGCGGAACAAACCACCCTTCGCAGGGCTGTTGCCGACATAATCATAGAACGCCAACTTCTCAGGAATTTCTCCCCATGCCGCTTCAGGGCTGGTGCCTTTGGCAATGCTGGTCTGAACGCGCCGATTGATCTCCTGCTTAAAGTAGCCCGCATCCCACTGATAGCGAGTCGGACCAAATAGCTCGATCGGAGTCGTCGCGTTTCCATACCACATCGTTCCGGCAACGATAAATGCTGCAAAAAACACCGCCGCAATACTGCTTGCCAGCACAGTCTCGATGTTGCCCATGCGCAGCGCCTTATAAAGTCGCTCAGGAGGACGAACACTCAAGTGAAACAGACCTGCAATAATGCCGACGATGCCCGCCGCAATGTGGTGAGCGACAATTCCACCCGGGTTGAATGGGTTAAATCCTGCCGGACCCCATTCTGGCGCAACGGGTTGAACGCTGCCCGTAATCCCATAGGCATCAGACACCCACATTCCAGGACCAAACAGCCCTGTTAAGTGAAAGGCACCAAAGCCAAAGCAAAGTAAGCCAGATAAGAGCAAGTGAATCCCGAACATTTTCGGCAAGTCTAGAGCGGGTTCGCCTGTGCGAGGATCTCTAAACAGCTCTAAATCCCAATAAACCCAGTGCCAGCAAGCGGCTAAAAACAGCAGACCAGACAGCACGATGTGGGCGATCGCCACTCCTTCAAATGACCAGAAACCAGGATCAAGCCCGGATTCACCCGTGATGCTCCAACCTGCCCACGAGGAAGACACGCCCAAGCGGGTCATGAAAGGCAGCACAAACATCCCTTGCCGCCACATCGGATTTAAGACTGGATCGCTGGGGTCAAAGATCGCTAGTTCATACAGCGCCATTGAACCCGCCCAACCTGCCACTAAGGCAGTGTGCATTAGGTGGGTTGCGATTAACCGACCTGGATCGTTCACCAAGACGGTATGGACTCTATACCAGGGTAGTCCCATGTGACTACGCTCCTCCTATAAATTATGTCTACTGCAACGCTCGTTTCAGCATTTTGTTAAAGTGCCATGT
>JBBQYE010000149.1:0-7943 GCA_038208945.1 Leptolyngbyales cyanobacterium
TGGTGCATTCACACTGATTATTCTGGGATACATGATTGGTTCTGTCAGAATCATTGACCAGGGTGACGAAGCCCTAGTTCAGCGATTAGGGCAATATAAACGCACCTTAAAGCCAGGGCTAAATTTTGTGATTCCGTTCATAGATACGGTTTTGGTCGAAACTGTTCGAGAACAGCTTTTAGATATTGACCCGCAACAAGCGCTGACTAAAGATAACGTTCCGATCGAGATTGATGCCATCATTTTCTGGCGAATTTTAGAACTTCAAAAAGCCTATTATGCAGTTGAAGATTTAGAAGAAGCGCTAAAACAACTGGTAATTACCAGTCTGCGGGGCGAAATTGGTCGTCTGACGCTTGAAGAAGCGGTTTCATCAACCAATCGAATCAATAGTGAACTTCGCAAACCCCTAGATGAAGCGGCGCGCAAATGGGGAATTGAGGTGATTCGAGTCGAGGTGCAAGCGATTACTTTGTCAGCAGCGTTGAGAGATTCTCTAGAGCAAGAGCAGATTGCTAAGAGTGAAAAGAAGGTAGCGCTTTCGAGAACAGAGGCAACGGTGCAGTCGATCGAAGAACTCGCACGAGCGTTACAGGCTCAACCAAACGCTCAAGAAGTATTGCGCTATTTGGTCGCCAAAGATTACGTCAACGCCAATTTAGAGATTGGTAAAAGCGATAATTCTAAAATCGTCTTCATGGACCCTAGAGCTTTGAATGAAGCCATTACCGACTTGATCAGACCGAATGAATTTGAACAAGGAACGAACAATTCTTCAGAAGGAAACACCACAAACTAAGAGCGCCAAACAGCATCGGCAACGCGGCAAACGTCGTGCATCTCTGCGACATCATGAACGCGCAAAATATCAGTGCCTCCGACGATCGCGCTCACACACGCTGCTGCCGTTCCCCATCCTCTTTTCTGGGGGTCAGGTTGGCTAATGATGTGACCGATAAAGCTCTTGCGAGACACGCCTACTAAAATTGGACATCCTAAACCCTGAAACGCAGGAAGCTGGCGCAGAATTTCTAAGTTCTGCGCTTGTTTTTTGGCGAACCCGATGCCAGGGTCAATAATGATCTGATGGCGATCGATACCCGCCGCGATCGCGTCTCGAATTCGCAACTCTAAAAATTCGACAATCTCACCAATCAAGTCTTGATAATCGGTGAGAGTCTGCATCGTTTGGGGAGTACCTCGCAGGTGCATTAACGCGATCGGCACGCCCAATTTTGCCACGGTGGGAAACATTTCTGCATCAAACGTGCCGCTAGAAACATCGTTGATCAAGTCGGCACCTGCGACGATCGCGGCGTTTGCCACCGTTGCTCGTGTGGTGTCGATCGAAATCGGCACCCGTGAAAATTCTGAGTGTCGTCGCAACGCTTGAATAACGGGAATGACTCGATCGAGTTCCTCTGCTAAGGTCACGTCCTCTGCGTTAGGTCGAGTCGATTGTCCACCAATGTCTAAAATATCGGCTCCACTTGCAACCATTTTTCGCGCCTGATTGAGAGCAGATTCTAAACTGTTAAACTGTCCACCGTCGCTAAAACTATCGGGCGTGATATTTAATACACCCATCAAATAGGTTCGTTGCCCCCACTGAAAGGGGCGATCGCGCAGAGTCCAAGCCACCAAGTTTTTTGAAGAAAGAGAACTCATCGCTGAATTTTGTGAGTATGAAAGAATTTAATCCGATTTGGTAGTTGAAAAGACACTTCACAACTCAAAACCTATGAAAAATAGGGACATCTACCCACAAAGTCAAGGTTTTATGAATAGTCGGCTATCTCTCCTGACTTCTACGATCGCTCTCAGTGTTGGCATTGGCTCGATCGGGAGTTTTAACTCTCAAGGTATTCACAGTAGTCTCTGACACAAAACTAAGGTTCTGTGGGCAGCATAGCGACTATAAATAGGCAGAAGCTTTGCTCGAAAATAAAATCAGAATATCTTCCAATAGGTAGAGCCAGAATCTTACGACAGAGAGATGTCAAACCTGAGCGATCGCGAAAGAATGATTGAGACTATAAAATCTACAGATGCCCATTTAGGAGAAAACTTCTATGATGCTCTCTTCCTTTATCGCTCAATTCGCAATTCCTGGCACCGAGCTTTGGAACTGGGAAGGAACTCCGGTAATCATCGGATCTTGTCTACTTGTCTTAATTATCGCGAGTCGAACCATCAAATACCCCAATGCCGGAGCCAAGATGCCGCTGCCTTTTTCCAAATCGCTGTTTAATGACATCAGTGTTGCAGGGTTTCTGGCTTCGATGAGTTTTGGTCACATCTTGGGTGTGCTGGCAACGTTAGCACTCGCAAACTCAGTAGTGCGATAACGACGTTCAGTCTAGCAATCCTAATCTGACAATGTGGACGTTCTATAGAGCGTCCCTAAACACTTCAATATAAAACCTCAATGGCATAGCGCAATTTCTGATAGGATCACTTAGATAGCCTGATGTGCAGACTCATTAAATCTCCTGCAAAAATCCCGGCCCTCACCCTAAATCCCTCTCCCAAAGGTGGGAGAGGGATTTTGAAATCTGGCTCCCCTTCTCCCCAGGGAGAAGGGGGTAGGGGATGAGGGCATCTTCGGACTTTTGCAAGAAGTCTACTGTATTTCTAGGCACTCCCTCTGACTGCGCTAATGTCACACCTCGATCGTCTGCCTTCCGCTCTCCATTTAGGGCTTGCCCTAACCGCGCTTGCACCCATGCAAGATGTCACTGATCTACACTTCATGAACGTGATCGCTCACTATGGCAGTCCCGATTACTTCTTTACTGAATATTTTCGCGTCTATGCAAATTCGGGTTTAGACAAAAAGACGCTGCGATCGATTACCGAAAATTCTACCGATCGCCCCATTTTTGCTCAACTCATTGGCGAAAGCATTCCCGACTTGATTCGCATTGCTCAAGAGTTGAGTCACTATCCAGTCGCGGGCATCGACCTCAATATGGGATGTCCTGCCCCCAGAATTTATCGCAAAAACGTGGGAGGCGGGTTGCTGCGCAATCCTGACAAGGTAAATCGAATTTTAGGAGAGCTTCGAGGATCTGTAAACGGACTCTTCACGGTCAAGATGAGAATCGGCTTTGAAGACACGGCTTACTTCGATCGCATTCTCGACCTGATCAATCGCCACGACATTGATCTGCTGAGTTTGCACGGTCGCACCGTCAAGGAGATGTATCACAGCGACGTGCATTACGATCTGATTGCTCGCGCCGTTCAACGAGTGAATTGCCCCGTTTTAGCAAATGGAAATGTCACATCCGCAATCTCAGCCTTGGAGGTCTTATCGCAGACAGGGGCCGCAGGGGTGATGATTGGTCGCGCTGCCATTCGCAACCCCTGGATTTTTAAGCAAATTCGCCAATCTCTAAGCGGTCAACCCGTTGCGATCGTCACTCTGGCTGATGTGCGCGACTATATTGAGCGGTTACAACAGACGACTACAGCGCTAGCGGTGCCCGAACGAGCGCGGGTTAGCTATCTCAAGATATATCTCAACTACATTGCTCAAAGTGTAGACTCAGCGGGCACTTTTTTGCGAGCTATGCGGCTTGCCCAGACTGAAGCTGAACTATTTGCAGTCTGCGATCGCGCTCTGCTAAGTGACCCAGATCGAGCGTTTGCCCCAGAGCCATATCCCGGATTGGTCGCCCGTCCCAAGTCTGAGACTGCCCGTGAACCGATCGCGATTTGACGAAAGACTCCAATACAATGCAAGAAACCCTAGAATTTGGATGAGATGAATTCATCGATCGCTGACCTCAGAAAAGACTACACCCTACAAGAACTTAACGAAACGGAGGTTGACCTGAATCCGTTTGTGCAGTTTCAGCGCTGGTTTGATCAAGCCGTCGAGGCACAGCTTCCCGAACCCAATGCGATGACCGTGGCAACGGCGACCAAAGAGGGCATTCCGTCTGCGAGAATTGTGTTGCTAAAGGGCTTTGACGATCGGGGCTTTGTTTTTTACACCAATTACAGCAGCCATAAAGCTCAAGAACTGACTGACAATCCTCACGCGGCTCTCGTGTTTCTGTGGACAGAGTTAGAGCGACAAATTCGCATTGTGGGCAGTGTCGAAAAAGTTTCCGCTGAAGAATCTGATGCTTATTTTTATAGTCGCCCGATCGGGAGCCGCCTCGGTGCCTGGACCTCTGAGCAAAGCCAGGTGATTGCCAACCGCGATGTTTTAGAACAACGGCTCACCGAACTGAAAACTCAATATGAGCATCAAGAGATTTCTCGACCGCCTCATTGGGGAGGGTTTCGCGTCAAGCCGATCGCCATTGAGTTTTGGCAGGGGCGATCGAGTCGGCTGCACGATCGACTTCGCTATCAGTTGCAAAACGGGGAATGGATGCTCGATCGGCTGTCTCCTTAAGTGCCTAAGTCATCATCGTTGCGAGAGATAGCAATGGGGGCGTTGCTGAATTGATCGATGAAGCACAGATACCCTCACCCCAGCCCTCACCTTGGGGAGACGGGACAAGAGGTTCTAGCTCCCTTCTCCCTGGGGAGAAGGGTTGGCGAGGGCTTTGCCCCACTTCGTGAGGAGGGCATTTCATATCTGCATTCAGCAACGCCGAAACGGGCTTCGCTACTTTCGTGGAGCGCTGCTTTTCTGTAGAATAATTGATAAACAGTTTAAGAAATCGCTATTTACAGTTCTCACTCTTCACCCTGCAATCCATGTCGATCGAACTTGGTCCTTTCAGATTCCCGATTGATGCCACTTTGATTGCGGGGGTCGGCTTATGGTCGCTGGCACTTTATTTGGGGTTTTCCCCGATCGGAGACTGGGTGATCGAGCAGCTCAATCGCTGGTTTAACTTTGCAGAGCGATCGCTCTATCTCTCAGAAGAAGAATTTGAGAAGACTCGACCCGCGAGAGAAGCCCAAAACGCTTTTTATGCGTCTGTCTTCAGCATCGTTCCATTTTTGGCAGTGGGAGCTTTGTGCATCTATGGAGTCGAGGTGAGTCTGGGCAAAAGTTGGGCGATCAGCGTCGGCGTTCTTGCCTGCATGAGTTGTGGAATTTATGAATTAGGTCGTCGAGACGGGCAGATTTGATTCTTAAACGTTACACGGCGCGGCTTCTCCTACACTAAGAGTTGGCAAATTCAAGGAACCTCACCGTGACTCATCCTCGTGTCATTTGTCTAGGCGAAATCTTATTTGACTGCATCGCTGACCAACCGGGTCGATCGCTCGAAACAGTCGAGTCTTGGACATCCTATCCCGGTGGCGCTCCGGCAAATGTGGCGTGTGCGTTGACAAAGCTTGGCACTCCGGCAGCGTTTGTGGGCTGCGTCGGGCAAGACGATCCCGGACGATCGCTCGTCGAGGTGCTGCAAACAGTGGGGGTTGACACGACTGGCATTCAATCTCATCCGACGGCTCCGACGCGCACGGTGATGGTGTTGAGATCAGAGTCGGGCGATCGTAGCTTTGTGGCATTTGGCGGCAATCGTCCCTCGTCAGAGTTTGCCGACACGCATCTGCAAGCGGCGCAACTTTCTCCGGCTCTGTTTGAGTCAGCCGATTTTTTGGTGTTGGGTACGCTAGAACTGGCTTATTTGGACAGTCGAGGCGCGATCGCGCGTGCCCTCGATTTGTGTGAGCAGTTTTTCGTCAAAGTTGTATTGGATGTCAACTGGCGACCCGTTTTCTGGGCAGATTCTAACGCCGCGCTGCCGATGATTCACGATCTAATCAAACGAGTCGATTTTCTCAAACTAGCAGAAGAAGAAGCAGACTGGCTGTTTGGCACGACTGATCCCGGCGCGATCGCGCATCGTCTTGGCACCTTAGAAGGAGTCTTAGTGACCGCAGGCGAAAAAGGGTGCGCTTATTGTCTGGGAGAAAACGAAGGGAAAGTGCCCGCCTTCAAGGTTGACGTTGAAGACACAACCGGAGCCGGAGACAGCTTTGTAGCAGGGTTTGTTCATCAACTCTGTCAGCATGGCATTCAAGAACTAGCGAATCCCGATGTGGCTAAACGGGTCGCCCATTATGCCAGTGCAGCCGGGGCGTTAACGACTCTCAGACTCGGCGCGATCGACGCCCAACCGATCGCCGCTGAGGTGGATGCTTTTCTCTACTTGCAACAGCAAGGGGGGTAATGATGGGAGTCGAGATCGAACGCAAGTTTTTAGTTATCAGCGATCGCTGGCGTGACCTTGCCCCCGGAGTGCTTTATCGTCAGGGCTACATCCCTACTCAGCCGGGGCGAACGGTGCGTGTCAGAGTTGCAGGCGACCAAGCGTTTATTACCCTCAAAGGAGCCTCTGAAGGAATTGCCCGATCGGAGTTTGAATACCCAATTCCAGTAGAGGATGCGAATGAATTACTGAACAGTCTTTGCGCGTCGCCTCTGATTGAGAAATATCGGCACAAGATCGACATCAACGGTCTGGTCTGGGAGGTTGACGAATTTTTAGGCGAAAACCAGGGGCTAGTCATCGCAGAAGTTGAGCTAGAAAGTGCCGACCAAGCGATCGAGCGACCCGACTGGATTGGTGAAGACGTTTCTCACGATGCGCGCTACTACAATTCCAATCTAGTCAACCATCCCTTCAGCCGATGGTGATGATTTCGATCCCGCAATGGTTTCAATCGGATAAAGCCGAGCTTAATATCGGGGAACGCTAGAATCAACGACGATCGAGTAGGCATCAATGCCCCCCGCAATATTCTTAACGTCAGTAAAGCCCTGATTGATCAGCCACTGGCACATCTGAGCAGAGCGCATCCCGTGATGACACAAAACGAATGTTTCTTTCTCAGAATCAAGCTGAGTTTGGATGGCTTCAGACCATTCGGCAAACTCGCTGAGAGGCAGACTGATAAAGTCGGGTAGACTAGCGGTTTCAAGCTCCCACGGCTCTCGCACGTCGATGAGTTGCAGAGCTTCTGGAGGATCTGCCAACGTTTGGGCAAGCTCTTTAACCGTGATTTCGGGCAGGGGGTGACGAAAAGATGAGTGTGTCATGGAACGATCGTACGACAAAACCAGCTTAAGCGACTCCTCACGAGCGATCGGTTACTGAGTGGCTGAACGATTTTGCCCATAAAGCGCGATTAACTGAGTAATGCTTTCTGCCTGCTGTTGGGCAACGGCTGCTTGTCGCTTGGTTGTCTCTTTAACTTCCTGAAACTCTTCTCTGATTTCTCTCATTTCCTCTCTACTGTTTCTAAACTCCTCTCTCATTTCGCGAAATCCCTCTTTCATTTCTTCTCTGCTTTGTCTAAATCCTTCATTCATTTCACGAATAGACTCTGTTTGCTGTCGAGCATTTTCGGTTTGCTCCTGCATCAAGAATCTGAGTTCGGTTAAGCCTTCGGTGAAGCGATCGATTTGATCAGTCAGTTGGCTCAACTGCCGTTGAATGGGGAAGTCGAACTGTTCGCTGCTTGAAGGTTGATTGAGTGAAATTATTGTACTTGCATCATCCGCCTGTAGCATTCAGCAGAGTCTTTTTGGAGTGCGTGACTTTAAATTCGCCAACCGTTGACTTGCGATAGAGAGAACTGTGGGGCAAGACGCGCAAAATCTCTTGAATTGTGGTAATGCCTTGCGTGACTTTAGAAATGGCTGCCGATCGAAACGATTCAAAATTGCCATCGATTAAATAGCGGTTTAGCTGCGTCATGGTGCCTTCATAAATGAGTTGACGAATCGCATCATCGACGTTTAACAACTCAATAATCGCTTCGCGCCCCAAATAGCCAGAGTTATAGCAGCGATTGCATCCTTTGCCTTTACGCCACTGATCAAGATGGGCATGATCCCGATCGATGCCCAATGCCTTGAGATCTTGATCAGTCGGTTGATAAGGCTCAGAACAGTGAGGACAGTTTCTTCTCACTAAGCGTTGAGCGACGACTCCTAACAACGCATCGCTGATTAAACC
>JBBQYE010000150.1:0-7940 GCA_038208945.1 Leptolyngbyales cyanobacterium
AGGTGATGATCATAATTAACAGAGTCAAAATGTAGGGCGACGCGTTGAAAAGATAATAACCGCCCTCAATACCGACGGCTTGTAGAGCAGGTCCGATCGATTGTGCCCCCCCAAACAGCAGCGATGCCCAAAGACACTGAATCGGATTCCAACGAGCAAAAATGACTAAGGCAACCGCCATCAAGCCCTGACCGCTAGAAATACGCTCTGTCCAGCTACCGGGGTAGTAGAGCGACAGATATGCTCCGCCGATTCCTGCCAAAAAGCTGCCTGCAATAATGCACAGCATTCGCACTTTCTTAATCGAGATTCCCATCGCTAACGCCGCATCGGGGCTATCGCCCACAGCACGAATAAACAAACCCCAGCGAGTAGACTTAAAGAACCACGCCATCAACGGCGCAATCAACACTCCAACCATCAGCAAAGGACTCACTTTTAAAGCAGACTGAATTTGAGAAATGTTGCTCCATGCGCCCAGTTCAAATGCAGGAAGTTGAGGCGCAGACGGTTGAATGAAGGGTTTACCAAAAAAGAAGGCGATGCCACTGCCGAAGATAATCATCGCGATGCCGACCGCGACATCATTGACTTTCGGCTGTTGAGAGAGCCACGCGTGGATGAAGCCTAACACCATTCCTGCCAAACCTGCGACTAACACGCCCAGCCAGGGTGCGATCGCCGATCCGACCGTCTTTTCACTCAGATAGGAAACTGCGTAGGCGCTCATGGCTCCGGTTAACAGCGTCCCTTCTAATCCAAGGTTGACTTTGCCACTTTTCTCGGTCAAACACTCGCCCAAGCTCACAAACAAAAACGGAGCGCTGCCGCGTAGCATACCAGCCATGATTCCTAACGGAACGCCCCACCAACCGAGTGCTTCTGTTGCCATTTCAATGTCTCCTTTTGTTAGATGCGGTCGCAAATTAATTTCCGAGGGTTTATCCCGCTAGGGGTGCTGAAGATGCGGGTGGAGTCCCTACGTCGGGTTCTTTAAAGATGGCAAATCGTCCGTATAAAGATTCGCTGTAGAGCACGACGAGAAACACTAAGCCATGAAAGACGTAGACCGTGGCATCGGGTAAGCCTAACTGTCGCTGCAAGATGCTGCCGCTAGCGAGAAGGCCACCGAGCAGAATGGCAACGACACTGGCAGCGATCGGGTTATGTCTGGCAATAAATGCCACCAAAATTCCCGCGTAACCGTAGTTGGCGTTGAGCGATTCGTTTGCCCGACCGTGAACGGCCGCAACTTCGACCATTCCAGCTAGCCCAGCAGATGATCCGGCTAGAAAGCAGATGGCGATCGTCAACTTCCCAACGGGCAATCCTGCAATTCGAGCGGCTTTGACGTTTCCACCTGCCGTCCGCGCTGCAAACCCGAACGTGGTGCGCTGAATCAGATAGTAGGCAATAATGCACACAACAATGCCATAAAGCAACCCATAATGGACTCGCGTAAAGGGAATCGTACCCAGCTTATCGATATCAGGAATCGGGAAAGTAGAGGGTTTGTTGAGCGAAGACGGATCGCGCATCGGACCGCCAACTAAATGGTTGAGTAGCGCGATCGCGATGTAGTTCATCAATAGACTACTAATCGTCTCGTTGACACCTCGATAGTGGCGCAATGCTCCGACTGCGCCGATCCATAGCCCTCCGGCGATAATTCCCGCGATCGCCATGACTAACTGAACGACGATCGGGGGGGCAAAATCGGCGACGCTTAACCCGGCAGCGACCGCGGCGATTCCGCCTATGACGAGCGCCCCTTCGTTGCCAATGATCACCAGCCCCAATCGTGCAGGAAGCGCGGTACACAAAGAGGTCAGCATCAACGGTGCCGCCCGAATTAAGGTGTTTTGAAAGGCGAACCAACTGCCAAACGCCGCTTTATAAATCGCCCCATATACCGCGAAGGGATTTGCGCCAGCGGCGGCACAAAACAGCCCAAACAGAAAGAGTGAGAAAATCAGAGCAGCGATCGGAATCGAAACGGCTTCGAGGGTTCTGCGCCAGCGAGAGTAAGTCAGCATACGCAACCGGGTAAGAATGATAAATGAATATAATCCTTTTTGTTGAATAAAAGTGCATCATAGTGGACTAAATTTAACGATCGTGACAGGCGATCGAATGTCCCTAGAAGATTGACGAAAATCTGTGGCGATTGATATCTGATTCTCTACATAATGCCCAAATCTTGGTTGCCTTCTCTAATTGCCTTTATTTTGCTGCGTCTCGTGTTTTGGTTGACAGCGTTCCCAAATTCTGATGAAGCTTATTATTGGCTTTGGGGTCAGCATCTAAACTGGTCTTACTATGACCATCCGCCCTTAAATGCTTGGATTCAAGGGCTGTTTACGGCAGCTTTCGGGCGATCGACGTTCACGCTGCGGTTGCCAACCGTAATCAGTAGCGTCATAATCGCTTATATTTATGGTCGAATCGTTCATTATCTTTATCGAGATTCCATTCAGCAACAGTTTTGGCTCTTAGTCAGTTTAGTCGCTGCATCCCCTTTATATTTTTTATTTTTAGCGTTGGCATGGCACGACCATTTACTGATTCTGTTTTCGTTAACCTCTGGATATTTATTCGTTACATTTTTTGATGGTTACAGGGTCGATAAAAAAGGAGAGACGTGGCGACTTTATGGATCTGCGGTGGCGATCGGGCTTGCAGTTCTATCCAAATACAATGCGATATTTGTGCCTCTCGGATTTTTCGCCGCTATGATTGCCGATCGCCGACTGCGACCTCTTTTCTGGGATCGACGGCTCTATGTTGCGATCGCGATCGCTGCTACTGCGCTGATTCCCATTCTGCTGTGGAATCTCTCGAATGATTTTCAGTCATTTCACTACTATGTCGATCGCAGCATTCATCCAGTTAATTCTGGAATTAAATTAGGTTCATTCATTGCATTCGTCGGTATTTCATTTCTAGCTGTTTCTCCATTCTATTGGAGAGGGTTTTATCGTAGTCTCAAGCAACCCAAGCAGTCAGTTCGCTCCAATTCTGTTTATTACACTATTGCATTTTGGGTGTTTGCTGTTTCGACCGTCATTCTTACCGTTATTTCTCTAATTTCTGCTGCGCTTTATTACTGGAATATTACGGCTTATCTTCTATTATTTCCATTACTACCATCCGTTTTTATTCAAGCTTCAAATGTGAAGCCAAAAGCGTTTTTGGGCTTTCAGATCTATGGTTTATTTTTTGCAACGCTGTTGGTTATACATTATTGCTTTTTGCCATTGTCTGCGTTGATTAGCAGAGACGCTGACCCAGATTCGCGAATGCTGTATGGATGGCAAGAAGTCGCAGCCGTGGTTAAGCAGCAAGCAGCAGAGTTAAAGCCATCTCCCTTATTGATTACAACCGATTATCGATCGGCATCGGCTTTGGCATATCAACTCAATGACAAGACGGTGAGGGCAATCTCCGATCGAGTCGATCAATTTGACTTCTGGTATCCGAGCGATCGCCCCTTTCGAGGTAAAAACGCAGTCATTTTATCGGATGATTGGTTTCCGGTTCAGTCCAGTCTAGTTGCGAAGTTCGATCGCGTCTCGCAGCCGATCGCTGTTCCCGTAATCCGGTTTGGGGTGTGGATCAAGAACTACTATATTCAAAAAGGCTATGGGTTTAAATAAATGGACTGCATTCACCTCACTAACATTCGCGCGTATGGCTACACAGGCGCGCTACCGGAAGAACAGATCTTGGGACAGTGGTTTGAAGTCGATTTAACGCTGTGGATCGATCTCTCGCACGCCGGACAGAGCGATCGATTGGCAGATACCTTAAACTATTGCGATGTGATCGAAGTCGTTCAACACTTGATCAAGACTTCGCGCCTAGTGTTGCTAGAACGATTAGCGACGCTGATTGCAGACTCGGTTCTCACGTTCGATCGCGTCACTCAGGTACGTGTGCAGTTGATTAAACCTGCGGCTCCGATTCCTGACTTTAGCGGCAAAATCACGATCGACCTAACGCGCAGTCAATCAGCCAGACGCTAATTTGTGAGCAAAGCGAGTCGTTTCGGGCAAGCGATATTTTGTGGTGCAGCCCATCACATAGGCGATCGCGGTTTCTAAACTAATGCGATGACCGAGTGAAATGTAGAGTGGAAGCGTGTTGGGGCGGGTTTTAAGCACTGCGCCGATTGTTTCACCGCGATCGGAGAGTGGCTCCCAAGTCCCGCGAATATCTGGCACGTCAGCATGTTTGCCGATCAAACGAGATTTTGCTACCCCGATCGACGGCAAGTTGGTCAACACTCCCAGATGACACGCGATGCCAAACCGCCGAGGGTGAGCGATGCCCTGACCATCACAGAGTAGTAAATCGGGCACGATTTTGACCGCTGCCAACGCGTCTAAAACTGCCGGAACTTCTCGAAATGAGAGAAATCCTGGAATGTAAGGAAACGTGGTGGGACGGCGAGCGATCGCCTGATCACACAACTGTAATTCTGGATAACTCAGCACCGCGACTGCTGCACGAGTCACCGTCCCGTCTGCCTCAAACCCGACATCGACCCCCGCAACATAACGCACCGCCCCGAATCGATCGTGGGTGATCACCTCCTTTCGTAGGGTTTGCTGAATCTCGATCGCCGCTTCTGCCGTCAACACCCATTCATGTCGCTGCTCAATCTTCATCCTTCATTCCTCATTCTTCCTCTACATATCGCCTTACAATCAGGTTGTCTACCATCTGCGGGTGCAATGCTAGGACGATTGCTCAGTTCGCGATATCGAATCGTTAGGGTGCTGGGTTCAGGCGGGTTTGGTCACACCTATATTACTCAGGATACTCAGCGTCCTGGGCATCCTCTGTGTGTCTTAAAGCACCTCAGCTTTGCCAGCCACAACCCCGCTATTTTGCAGCAAGCGAGACGGATGTTTCTCTCGGAGGCAGAAACCCTAGAGAAGCTGGGCGAACACGATCAAATTCCGCGACTGTTAGCCTATTTTGAAGAAGACGAAGAGTTTTATCTCGTTCAAGAATTTGTTGAAGGACATCCGCTCAGCGACGAACTGCTGCCAGGGAAGAAGCTGTCAGAAGATCAGGTGATTTTGCTGTTAGAAGATGTGTTGAGCGTGCTGGAATTTGTTCATGCTCAAAACGTGATTCACCGCGACATTAAACCTGAGAATTTGATGCGTCGCGATCGGGATCAAAAATTAGTCCTGATCGATTTTGGTGCCGTTAAAAATATCGAACACACGATCGCCGAAGCGACCGGAATCACCGAGATGAGTCTGCCCGTCTACACGTCAGGGTATGGAGCCAGCGAACAGTGTTTGGGCAAACCTCGCTTTAGCAGTGATGTCTACGCCTTGGGCGTGATTGGCATCCAAGCCTTAACGGGGGCACGCCCGATCCAGTTGCCGCAAGACCCCAACACCTGCGAATTAGTGTGGCGCGACCTAATCGACGTGCGGCAAGAACTTGCGGCGGTGTTAGAAAAAATGACTAAATTTCACTTTAGTCAACGCTATCAAACCGCCGCCGATGCCCTTCAGCAACTCCAGGCATTAGAGAATCAAACCAAAGTTCCGCTGTCTCGATTTGATGCCGTTCGGGGCGCAGGAAGTCTCCATCAAGATGCGCCTTCATTGAGACAACCTCGCCATCGATTTCTTGAAAGTGCCTCGATGCCGCTGACGATTGCCACTGGCATTGGCGCAACTGCCGCGATCGCGATCGCCGCTTGGAGTGTCACCCGCACCTTCACATTCACGACACCGCCAACAATCAATCCGACTCCGATTCAAAATCAGATTAGCCTGGGCGAAAAAATCCTCACACCGGGAACTGTTCCGCCCCTCAAGCAAGAAGCCGCCGAACAGATCGCTGCCGGAAATTTTGGACAAGCCACCACTCTGTTAGAAAAAGTGCGTCGAGCCGATCGTGCCGACCCAGAAACATTGATCTATTTGAATAACGCTCAAATCGGTCAGCAAAAATCTTATACCATTGCCGTAGTCGTGCCCCTTAGCACTCAACCCAGTTCTTCAGAAGAAGTGTTGCAAGGAGTTGCCCAAGCACAACATCAGGTCAATCAATCTGGGGGAATTAACGGAGTGCGGTTGAAAGTCGCGATCGCCACCGACAACAGCAATTCAGAAGTCGCCAAACAGATCGCCAAAGCCTTTGTAGACGATCCGACGGTCTTAGGCGTGATTGGTCACGGCACCAGCGATACCACCCTCGCGGCTGCCAAGACCTATGAGTCGGGCGAACTCGTCGCCATCTCTCCCGTCAGTTCAGCCGTCGCACTATCGGGGTTTAGCCCCTATGTGTTTCGCACCATGCCCAGCGATCAACTCCCGGCAAAACAGCTTGGCAACTATATGGTGAGGCAGCTTAAGAAACGCAAAGCCGTTGTTTTTTTCAACTCTACCAGCGCTTACAGCAAGTCTCTTAAAGACGAGTTTAGCAAGGCTTTATTTTATGGCGATAAAGGCAATGTGATCGAAGAAATTGACTTAAGTAAACCCGACTTTAACCCCGTTGCCAGTGTCGATCGAGCGATTCAAAAAGGGGCACAGGTGATCATGCTGGCACCTAATAACGACTTCTTCGATCGTGCCCTTCTGGTCATCAGCGCTAATCAAAATCGATTGCCTCTGCTAGCAGGAGATGCGCTCTATTCATCCAAGACTTTGCAAATCGGAGGCAAAGCAGCCGCAGGCATGGTTTTATCGGTGCCGTCTTATCAGGTTGAGCTATCAAAGTCTGCCTTTCAAAGGCAAGCCAAGACGCTGTGGGGCAGATCTGTGCGGTGGCGAACGGTGTTAGCATACGACGCGACCGAGGCGTTGATTGGGGCACTTCAGCGCACGTCAACTCGGAAGGGCATTCAGCGATCGCTGGCTAGTCCCGACTTCTCGGTGATGGGAGCTATTCATCCCGTCAAGTTTTCTGAAAGTGGCGATCGCTCAGTCGATCTCGAACTGGTGAAAGTGATAGCAGTACGATCGGGCAAGCAATACGAGTTCAAAGCGCTCTCAAACAAGAAGTAAGTAGACAGGCACACCGTTTAACGTCCTGACCCGTTAGAGTTATTTGCCCATGAGTTCGGTTGTGCTCCAGTCTACGATCGCCAACCCCGGCACCTGCTCAAAATCTTGTCGATTGCGGGTGACAACGGTAGCATTCAGGGAAAGAGCGATCGCTGCAATCCGCATATCTTTTTGTATACGGTTCTTCCGCAGTTGGGGGCGGTCGGTTAGCATCCGTCGAAAGCAGTAATCAGCCGTCTCATCCAACTCTAAAACCTTAACTTCCTGCAAATATGCGACGACTCGCGAAAGTTTTGCGTAGAGTCTAGTTTGATAGCTCGCCTGAGCAGGATCGTTGAGACGACCAATCCAGCCATTAAATAGCTCTTGAACCGTTACGATCGTAATGGCAAGATCTGCCTCAAATTCTGCGGCTTTGTCTCTTACTTTTGGGTGGTTTTCTAACCAAAGTGAGACATGATCCGTATCAAGAATGTACAAGTGATGCCCTCAACCTTCCAACGCGTAGATCAAAGGGTCAACGTCTGTATCATCCTCAACTTTCCTCTCAGCCCGAATATCAGCAGCAATTTTCGCAAAGTCTGGGTCATCTTGAAACATCCCCGCAAACTTGACCCAGGGACCCTCCTCTCGATGCTCAGAACCATTCAAACTCTCAGACTGTTTAGACAGCAAAGGCACATCCCAGGGAATTGTTTCGATATGGGCGAACCGCTCCAGAAAAGCGGCTTGAGCTTTAGCGATCGCGTCTTCCCGCGTTGCTGCCTCGACCCGACAATCAGGAAATTCGATGACTGAAGCGACGATCGTGCCTGATGGCTGAGTTTCTAGCCTTAGAGTCACTCTTAATCCGCTAGGTTGAGGATTCTGTAGGTTCATAGATTTTCCGAAAGCGCCTAG